>JBDHZK010000082.1:0-11854 GCA_039811865.1 Propionicicella sp.
CTGTTCGGCAAAGGAGTTCAGGGGGAGCACCTGCAGCAGGTGTCCGACGAGGAAGCACTGGCCGTCCCGGACGCGGAACTTCCCGCGTACACGGTCCTACTTCCCGCCTTCCGTGAGCCGCTGATCGGGGAACTACTCGAACACCTCGAGCGGATCGACTACCCGCGGGACCGGCTTGAAATCCTGGTCCTGCTGGAACAGGACGACGACGAGACCGTTTCCGCCGCCCGAGCGGCCAAGTGCGGCGATCATGTCCGGGTCGTCCTCGTGCCGCCCGCACAGCCGCGCACGAAGCCCAAGGCCTGCAATTACGGGCTGATGGAGTCCAGGGGCGAGATCGTCACAATCTATGACGCCGAGGACGTCCCGGATCCGCTGCAGTTGCGTCGAGCGGTGGTAGCTCTGCGTCGCCTCGGACCCGACTACGCCTGCATCCAGGCCCAGCTAGGCTATTTCAACAGCAAGCAGAACCTATTGACGAGATGGTTCACCGTCGAATATGGCACCTGGTTCGCCTTTTTGTTGCCCGGTCTGGTGTCGTTGGGCGCCCCGGTTCCGTTGGGGGGTACCAGCAACCACTTTAGAGCAGACGTGCTGCGCCGAGTTGGTGCCTGGGACCCACACAATGTCACCGAGGATGCCGATCTCGGCATTCGGTTGGCCCGTCTTGGCTACCGCGTGGGTGTGCTCGAATCGGTAACGCTCGAGGAGGCCAACTCCGACGCCATCAACTGGGTGAAGCAGCGCAGTCGTTGGTACAAGGGATACATTCAGACATTCCTGGTGCATACCCGCCAGCTGCGCTCGGTCGGGCGTGAGATCGGCTGGCGCGGCTTGCTGGGTCTGTTCCTGTTCGTCGCGGGAACCCCGCTGCTCGCGGCAGTCAACGGATGCTTCTGGGCGCTCACCGGGATGTGGTTCTTGCGGCGCAGTGACTGGATCTCGGCGCTCTTCCCGCCGGTCGTCTATTACGCGGGCCTGATCTGCTTCGCTTTTGGTAATGCGGCCGTCCTGTACATGAACTTCTTCACAACTCGCCGCATGGGAAGACCGGACCTGATGTGGTCTGCGTTGGTGATGCCGCTCTACTGGATCCTGATGTGGTTGGCCGCGGTCAAGGCGGTCGTTCAGCTCGTTGTCAACCCCTCGTACTGGGAGAAGACGGCGCACGGTTTGCACCTGGCGGAGGCGACCGCATGAGCCTGATCACTGTCGAACGAGGGCGTGTGCGCCCAGTGCGAACCGGCTTGCCGAAGCGTCGCCAGCTCAGGCTGGGCGAGCAAGGATGGGTCTTCCTGGCCGTGCTCGTGGTGAATATCTCGGCGGCCGCGCTGCTGCTGTCGCAGGACTGGCTGTTCAACGACGGCCAGTCGCGGGTGGCGAACGGCTACTTCACGGTGTTCAGTCGAGATCCACACCTGGCAGCAATCGGGTTTGTCTGGAATCCGCTGCCGTCCCTGGCGGCCATACCATTCCTACTTCTTTCGCCGATCTTTCCCATATTCGCATCTGCCGGGCTGGCCGGCGCGTTGGTGTCCGCTCTTTGTGGGGCGGGTGCGGCGGCCCTGCTCTGGAAACTGCTCTGGCGGATCTCGACTCCCCGGAGCGGTCGTTTGGCCCTGACCGCATTCTTCGCCGCGCAACCGCTGATCCTGATTGGGTCGGCTGATGGCGCCAGCGAGTCGATGCTGCTGCTGACCTGTTTGTTGGCGGCGGACTCATTGCTCGCGTGGGTGAGCGACCGGGATCCGAGGCGCCTGGTCGTGGTCGGCCTCGGGCTGGCGCTCGCGTACCTCACCAGGTATGAGGCGGTCGGCCCGGCCGCGTTGGTAATCGCTGCCGTGCTGGTGCTCACCTGGCTGCGCGGCGGTCCGCACCGGCGCGACTTCGCCGCAAACGACGCGATGCTGGTGGGCGCCCCGTTCATCGCCGTGTTTGCCGGCTGGGCGATCACCAGCAAGCTGATCGTGGGCGAGTGGTTCGCGACCTTCTCATCGGTGTATGGAAACTCCGCGCAGGTGGCGGCGTCCCGCGCGGAGATCGAATGGGCAACCGGCTCTGGGACGGGCGGGGCGCTGGGATACCTTGCGGCCCAACTCGGCGTCACCTCCCCTCTGGTCGTGCCATTGCTGATCGCATCCGTCGCGTTGAGCATTCGAAAACGAGACCTTCGCCCATGGGCTCCGATCGGGATCTTGGCGGCGGTGTGGGCCTTCGACGCGTTCGCCTTCCTCTCAGGCACGTCCTTCGGCTGGCTGCGCTTTCAGGTGGCGGCCGTCCCGTTGGGCGCGTTCCTCGCCGGGTACTTGTGGTCTGAGGCCAGCCAAGCAGGTAGGCCGAAGCTCCGGGCCTGGGTTGCCGCAGGAGTGATCATCGCGCTGGGCGCCAGTACCTCGGTGTCTTGGATGGCGATGGGCGACCGGAAGCTGGCCCGCGAAGAAGCTTTGATGACCGATGCGGCCGCCAGCGGGCAACGGGAGATGGAGCGGAACATCGCCGCCTACATAGATGGCCTTTCCCTTCCGCCCGGGTCGGTGTTGTCGGACGTCGCGTACTCGTCGGGCATCGTCCTGGCGAGCCGGAATCCCAGCGAGTTCGTCATCACCCCTGATCGGGACTTCGCGGCCTGTGTGGCCGATCCGACCGGCCACAACGTGCAGTACGCCTTGGTGCCGATGCCGAGTCAGGCCCAAGGAGATGCCGTGTTGCGGACCTATCCGGGCTTCTTCGACGATGGCGCTGGAGTCGCGACTCTCGCCAAGGAGTGGAAGGACCGTCGTGGGATTACCTGGAAGCTCTTCCGATTCAACACCTAGGCTCGTCAGCCCGCTACCCAGGCTCGTGACTCACCTAGTCTCGTGGAGCGGCCCGTACGTAGATTGCGTTCCTCGGTCGGCCCGCGCCAATAGTGCGGGTGAATAGGCTCAAGCGCGCAGAAGCGGTCGGTGCTCGGCGGCTTGGCGTCAGGTGGAAATCGCCTGGCTTGGCAGCCGTGAAGTTGCGTTCGGCTCGGGGAGGTGGACTTGGGGCAGCGTCAAGCGCTCCCAGTAGGAGTGTCGCCGCTACTGAGTCGTGCCCTAACCAGCGAAGGACGCGCGCGTTCAGCAGGTCTCGACCGACGAGCGCCTCGGGGAAGGCACAGGCCGTCGTGAGGTCGACGACGTTGCCGGTGGCGGGGTCAACCCGGAAGGCGATGCCGAAGCGGCGGCGTCCGCGGGTGCCCCTGACCACGCCGGGGACGTCCGGAGCGAGCGCGCCGAGATCGCTCGCTAGCCCCGCAGCCGCCGCGACCCGAGCGAGGACGTCCGGTCGCCACCGGTCCAGTTCGTAGTAGATCTTGAGCGCCCAGCGGCCCCGAGGCCCGAGCCCGATGCCGACTTCGTGTCCCCAACCGGCACCGTCGAGGGCGTCCAATGCTGGCCAAACCGTGCCGGACGCCGGGAGGTCGGCGAGCGCCCGGTTGAGTCGAGCGCGCCAGTCGTCCACGACACCGGCGTGCAGGCTCAGGTAGGCCTTGAGGACGTCCGGCTTGCCAGATCCGTCCGGCTGGAGGTCGACCCCGGCCCACAACCAGAATCGGCACCCTTCGCCGACCGGCTGAGCCGGGTCGGCCAGGACCTCCAGGACGGCGCGGGCCCGGTCGAGCGACTGCGTCACTCCTAGTCGCGCGGCCGTCCGACGCAGGGCCCCCAATCCGGCGCGGAGGCGATCGGGCGGAATCAGCGTCGGATCGCCCACTTCGCAGGTGAACCGCACCGACGGGTGGGACGCGGCCGAGAACTCCACCGGGAGCCCGGCCGCTAGCGTGGAGAGTTGTGCGGACGGCCACGGGGCCGGTCTCCGAATCGGGCGAAGGGTTTCGTCGGCGGCAGCCGTGTCGGTGCTAGGGGAGCGGGGTGCTCGGTCTGGGCGGAAGGGGCCGAGACTTTCGCGCGTCAGGTCGCCGAAAACGGTCAGCGCGCGGGTGGGGCTCACCCCCTGCGCCACGGCCGCGGCCCAGACGAAGTGGTCCCAACGTGAGTCGCGCGGCCGGGCCGGCGTGGCTCCTTTCGACGAGCTCAAGGAGCGAGGCGGGTTCGACGCGCATCCGGGTTTGGATGGGGTGGAGCGGCGCGGGCCTACCGCCAAGGCGGCGTGCAGGATGGTCGCCGTGGTGTACACGCCGCGGGCGTCCACGACGATCCGGCTCGGGCCTTCCCCGTGCTGCGGCGGGATCCGCAGCCGGGTGTCACCCGGCCAGGGCGGGCCGATCGCGCGGAGAGCGGCGACGACCGGTTCGGCGTGGCCTCGTCCGGTGAGCGCACGCAACCACAGCTCGTCCGCCAGGCCCGCTGCGGTTTGCGGGAGGGAGCCGGGCGACCAGGTCACCAGCCGCGGATCCAGGGTTGCCACCAGCGCCGCCGCGTGCGCCGCGTCCGGCCACCACGGGCTGACGCTGGCCGACGTCCAGGTCGGACGCCCGTCGCCTGGGGAGACCCTCGCCGTGCCAGGGAACAACGCCCGGGTGACGATCGCGGTAACCTCCGGCGACGGTTCGGCCCATACTCCGAGGCTGGCCTCGGAGAAGGTGCGATATCCCGAGCTGGTGGCGTGGCGGGCAAGGAAATCCCAGGTGGCCGGGGACGCCGGTAAGCCGACCAGCCGCAGCGCCAGCGCGGCCCAAGCCGTGGAGTCGGCGTCCGGACGAACGCCCGGCGACCATCCCCAGGAGCCGTGCCGGGCCTGTGCCAGCAGCGATTTGCCACCGGCCCTGGCCGACGCCCAAGCAGTCCGGCGGCTCCCGGCGGGCAGATCCGGTCGACGCGCCGCCAGGGCAAGGGCCACCGTCACGTAAGCCGTCACCCAGGAGGTTGATGTCCCCGGCTTGGCGTGGAAGTCGGACCAGCCGCCGCCGGCGCCCTGAAGCCGGGCCAGCCGACGAACCGCAAGGCCCGCCAGCAGCGTTCGCGCGTGGAAACGTGCGGCGCGCGGCGCCCGACGAGTCCGCATCAAGGCGCGGCGCGACTCGGCCGAACCGACGCGCCGCACATTTCCACGCATCGGCGTCAGATCGGGTTCGGGAAAGCGATGACGGTGTCGCCGGAGGTGGTGCGCGGGGCTCCCCAGTCGCCCTGGGAGTCGAAGAAGTTGTTGCGCACGCGGTAGCTGACCGTCGCGACGAGCGCCCCGCCGCTGGCCACGTCATTGAGCCGGATCGCGGCGGGCACGACTCGCGAGGGATGTGCCAGGTCCAACACGACCGTGACCGGGGTGCCTCCCGCGGGAGTCACCTCGACCTCCAGGTTCGCCAAGTTCGCCCACTTTGTTGGCATGGTCGGCTGGGCGAATACCGGCGAACTGACCGTCACGTCGTGGCTGACATCGGTCGTCCCGGCCAACTCGTTCACCTGGGTGAGCAGGGCATCGGGTGTGATCACCAAGCGCTTGTCGAGCAGTTCGACCAGCACCGCGTTCCAGACGAAGCCGGCGGCGCCGGCGTCCTCCGGGTCCGGCTCGATGGTCAGGTCGGTCGTCCCCCCTGCCGCCACCCGCACCGGGAACGAGGACGTGCACCGGCCCGCCACCGTGTCGACCGGGACGGCCGACTCCTCGTCCAACTGCAGCAAGACGACGCCCGCGCCACCGATCTCGATGTCGGTGCCGCTGTCGTTGTGCACGGTTACGGTCGTGGGCGCCGCCTCGGCGGGCAGCGTGATCGAGCAGGGCAGGTCGTCCGGACGATCCAGCCGCAGCACCACCTCCACGTTGGTCTCCTGCGGGATGGGCGCCGCCCCCTCGGTGGGCGCCGGAGTGTCCAGTACGACGGTGATCGTTCCCGGCACCCCGATGGGCGTCGCGATCTGCCGGCAGAACAGTTGGTAGAAGGCCAAGGACAGGTCCAGGGTCAGGTCGAGTCCGGTCAGCGGGGCGGGAGCGCCGCCGTCCCCGATGACTGCGAGTTCCTCTGGGAACGAACCGGCCAAGCGAAGTTGGCTCGATTGGACGTCCCCGATCACGATGCTGGCCGCGGGCAGACCGACCAAGCGACGCAACTCCATCCGTTTGCGTGGATCGGAGTAGGGGGCGAGCCGCAGCAACAGCCGAACTCGCGGGTTCCCCGACGAGTCGCGATGCAGGGTCGGGACCAGGTGCGGGCCGCGTAGTTCGGCGTCCCAGGCCAGGCGCAGCGCGTCGGGAAGGCGGTTCACCGTATTGGGGAAGACCGAGTCGGACGCCCAGCCCGCGGCCCCCAGCCGCCAGCGCTCGCCAAGGTTGGCGGCCCCGTGCAGTGAGCGGTAGATGGGCCCGTTCGCCTCCTCGATGGCGGGGAAGCTGAACGGAATGGAGCGGACGACCGTCTGGGTGCGGCCCTGTTCGGACGTCGTCGTCGGCAGCTTCACCCGGTCTCGGATGACGTGGATCACCGCCGGGTCGACGCGCCGCGAAAGCGCCGGGGCGGCGAGTTGGATGGCCGTCGTGAATGCCGCCGCGGGCGCGGACACGCCCTCGGCTGATCTGAACACGTTGGACGCCGCTGAGGCCCGCAATCCCTTCGCCGCCTCGAATCCCGTGAGTCCGACCTCGTCGGTGCTCTCCAGCGGTCGCTTGATCCCGAGCGCTCGGAACTGCGGCAGGACGCGCCCCCCACCGGGGCCGTCCCACGGCCGGGGCCAGCGCGGGCCGCGGGGACCGCGCGGGTCGTCCTCGGGTGGATCCGGTGGGTCTGGGCGGGTGTCGACCGCGACCTGCACGTTGTACTCGTAGGTGTAGGTGACGTCGAGCCGGCAGGCGGGCTCGGGGTGGTTCATCGCGAACTCGAGTCGTGCCGCCTCGTCCCTGGTCAGGCGCGCGCCGCCATGCAGGACGAACGCGGGCTGGCCGGGTCCGCCGACGTCCGGCAGCGCCACGCTGGGTGGGTCGAAACTGCGCGAGCCGCCTGCCCACGCCATGGTCACCGCGGTGACGTTGATCGGCAGCGGGATGGCGTCCGGGTTGCCGCCCAGGGCTTCGGCGGCCAGCGTCCACGAGATGGCGACGGAGCCGTCGTCGTCTGCCATGAACCACACGTCCGGCCCCGGACGTTGCCCGGGCCCCCGCCTCGCCACGACCAGTTGCGGCCGATAGTAGGCCTTACCCGTGACGTCGACGTAGGCCTGGCCGTCGAGCAGTGGTTCGGACGCTGCGGCGAACGTCGGTGCGCCGCTGATCGCCATCACCACCCGTTGCAGGGTGGCCAGCTTGATCCCGGTCGCCACCGTGGACGACCGCATGACCGTCATCTTCGCGGGCTGTACGGACATCGTGTTCAGGTCTGCCATGGCTTATCCCTGGGGTGTGGGGGCGACCGGGCCGCCCGGAACTGTTGGGCTGGGAGGGGCTGGACTGGGCGTGGGCTGCGTCGGGGCGCCCGGTACGGGGCCGCCGGCCGGAGGCGCGGGAGCCTCACCTCGTCGCACCAGCAGCACGCCGTCGCTGCCGGGCAGCCAGCCGGAGTCCCAGCCGGGTGCGGTTGCGTTGGCCAGGACGCGAATCCGGTAGCGGTAGTCGCGTGCCCCGGGGTCGCGTAGCAAGACTCGGAACGTCACCGGGGGGCTGGACGCCTGCACCACGAAGTTCTGGTCGCTGCGGACGTCCCCGTGGGCGTAGGACAGTTCGACGACGGCCTGCTGCCCGGCGTCCAGGTTGGGGACGATCAGCACCTCCAGCGCCGCTGTGGCGCCCGACCCAACCATCACCGTCTGGCCGAGGACGCCCGGGTCGGGTCCGCGGCGTTCGCTGGAGCCGTTCTTGAAGGTGACGATGGTGGTGAAGGTGAACGCGGTCAGGTCGGGGTTGCGGGTTGGCGCCGACCACTGCGCCGTGGCGCCGTTAGCGGCCAGTTCGGCGTGGTAGTGCAAGGTCAGATCGTTGCCGGGGTCGGCGTAGGTCGCGTCCACGATCACGCGGTCGAGGACGCTGAAGTCGCCCTGGGCGACGAACGTGGTCGGCAGGCGTCCCTCGAAGGGGGACGGCACGGTCAGCGTCTGCGCCCGGGTGGACGCCGGCGGCAAGCTGAGTTGCTGGCCGTCGGCCAGGTGATAGGTAATCGTGAAGTTGACCGGGTCGGGTTCTCCGTCGTGACCGACGTAGGTGAAGTAGGTAGCGGTGGGGGCGGTGGCGGTCAGCTCGAAGGTTTGTTCGCCGTTGCGAGCCGACGCTCGTGGGTAGCTCAGCCGGACCTGAGCGCCGGACACCTCTGGGGGCTGTGGCGCCAAGGTCGCCACGACCTTGACGAAGCCGAGCGAGCGATACGAGATCACCAACTCGGTGCCCTGCCCGGTCAGGGTCCCGGAGGCGGGCACGCGGATCGTCTCGCCGGTGTCGCGGTAGATGATCTCGGAGAAGTACGCGAACTGGTCCTTGGTGGCGCCGTCGGCGCCGCGAGCCAGGATCTGCCGGAACCGCTGAGTCTGGTCGGCCGAGGTGAACAGCATCGACTTGCCGCCCTTGATGACGCGCTGTTGCTGATCGTCGGTTTGCTCGTAGCCGACGTTCACCTTGAGCCCGAAAACAGGGTCGGAGACGAAGTTCACGTTGGCGCGCACATTCAGTTGAAGCTCGCGGAAATACGGATCGGACAAGTCGAGATATTGCACCGCCGCGGTTATCTGCTCTGGGGTCAGATCGTGCGCGAGCGCCCCGTTGGGGTTCTTCTTGACCTGCACGACAGCGCTCTTGGACAAGTTGATGTCGACCGTCCCCGTGAGCGTCGAGGTGAGCGACTGGATGGACGTGGGCGGCGGCGTCTGCCCCTCGGGCAGACCGGCGGCCTTGCGGGCCGCGTCGAACTGGCCGCTGACGTCCCGCAGAATCGAGGGGACGACGGAGTCGGTGAAGATCTTCAATGCCATCTCCTCGAACTTCGCCCGGATGGCCACGTACTCGGGTTCGGTGCGGAAGTCGGAGTCGTCGATTTCCATGGTGATCGACTGGGTCTCGTTGCGGAACTGGTTGAAATCGGTGTGATTCTCCGTCCAACTGGTCCAGTACTCGCGGACCTCATGGATGAACCAGTAGTCGATCTCGGTGCGCTGCAGTTGGCTGTGGGTGATCTGGTACCGCTTGATCTGCTCGGACAAGAACGCGCTGCGATCACCGTGGATGCGCACTTTGATGGACGGTATTCGCGCCGCGAAGGTCAGGTCGTCGTAGGCCACCGCCATCGGCAGCCCGCCCTTCAGCACGGCCTGGCGGAGCAGCTCGCTGGCGTCCTGGGAGAGGTCGCCGGCCAGGGTGGCGACGTTGGTGCTGATCAGGGACGGCTTGCTCGTGGCGACATGGGTCTCACCGCCGGGAGTGGGGATGGTCAGCCGGACGTCCCCCGACAGCCACTCCGCCGGCAAGGTGAGCTTCACCTGTCCGGGCGCGAAGCCGAGCCGGAAGAAGCGCAGCCAAAACCCGTGCTCGGGTCGATTGACCAGGTCGGTGAGGTGGTCGCGGACCTGCTGTTCCTCCTCGGCGGTCAGGCGAAGTTCGACGGACGCCGCGATCCAGCCGCGCTGGGCCTCCAGTTGGTCCGGCGGCAGGTTTGCGACGTCGCGGGCGTAGATCAGCAGTTGCAGCAGCAAGTCGCCGTCGTCGTCCCGGGCGATTCGTGGGGTCGAGGGCATTGCGTAGAAGCGCAGCGCGTCCTCGTCGTCGCGATAGATCGTCACCTTCTCCAAGCCGGGGACGGTGAGGCTGTCGAAAAAGCTGAGCATCTGCGGTCCTTCGCTATGGGCCCGGTGGTGGGGGTGGCGTGGGGGTTGGCGTCGGAGCGGGGCCGGCCGGCGCTCCCGCTGGTGGACGGACGAACAGCCGGTCTTGGACCGCCGGCTGCGGCGTCGTCGAGCTCTGGGTGCCGTCGGCGCGCAGGCTGGTCAGCGACCAGGTGTAGGTGCGGGCCGCGCGGTCGGCGAGCCGGACGCGCCACTCCTGCGGCTGGCCGACCGACGCATCGTCGAAGAAGAGCGCTTCGGTTTGGGCGAAGGTGGCGTCCCCGCCCGGATCGGCGTAGGCGAGCTCGACGACCAGCCCGGCCAGCCCGAACGCGCTGGGCGGCGCGCCGATGTAGCGGACGACCACGGTGAGGACGCCCTCGGCGGGCACCCCGGCGACCAGGTTGGTGGACGTCCCGGGCCCCCACTCGCCCTCTTCCAGACCGCCGTCGGCGAAACTGACCCGCTGCCGCCAGCGCAGGGCCGCCGGCGCGTCCCGATCGGGCAGGCGGACCGACCAAAGGACCCGGCTCGCCGCGCCGGTGATCTCAAGGCTCCGGTTGTCCACCAGGGCGTCGTGTTGGCTGACTTGCAGGTCGACCACGCTGCGCGAAACCTCACCGAGGGCGTCGACCAAAATGATGTCGCCCTCCAGCCGGCCGGCTCTGGGGACGCCGAGGCTGAGCGCGTCCTTGGCCAAGGCACTGGGCAAGACCTGCGCCGGCAGCGTCTCGCAGGCGCCGTCGGAGTAGAAGACGACGGGCGTGAAGGTGACCTGGTCGCCTGGGCTGGCGAGCCGAAGCGGAACCAACTCGGCACGGTGCCCGGGGCTGAGTACGAGCAGGTGGCCGTCGTCGATGCCGAGGTCTGGCCGTCGGTAGCGCACCGAGACCTGCACCTCGGTGACGTCGGTGGGGACGTTGGGGGCGAGGACGACGCGGGCCGGGACCATGAGCTGCAGCCAGCGTGGGTGGACGGCCAGGGTACGCAGCTCGGTGGGTGTCCAGGGTCCCTCGACATGGGTTTGGCGGCTGCCGACGCCGAAGTCGGCGCGGTAGTCGACGACCAGGCGGTACTCGTATTCGAGATTGCGGGTGTGGTCGACGAAGAACTCCAGGTCGACCCGGTCGCTGGTCTGGCGTAGCAAGGCGGCGCCGGTGTCCTTCGGTCCCGTCCCGTCGGGGCGCACGCCATAGCGGATCTCGACGGTCATTTGGGCGACGCCCTCGGCGGCGAAGTCGACGTCCGGGCATTCGATGGTGATCTTGAGCCGCTGGAACAGCGGGTTGTTCAGGTCGATGGGGTGGATCCGTTGCGCTAGCTCGGCCGCGGAGCAAAGCATCAGGAGTTGTCCCTGTGGGGTGGCGTGCCGGGCCTGGGCGGTCACCTGGTCGAGGGAGTAGGTGATGGTCTTGCGTTCCTCCTGGCTGATGGTGCGCAGCGTGAAGGCTAATTGGGGCCGACCCAGCTCCTCATAGAGCTTCTGGGCACCACTGCCCGGGGCTGACGGGTTGCCTCCCGGCTGTCCGGATGTGTTTCCGGACCCGCTCCCGCCGCTCGGTCCGCCGGTGCCCGAGCCACCGCTTCCCGGGCCGCCTCTGCCGGACCCGGTTGTGCCGGAGCCGCTTGTGCCGCCTGTCCCCGTGCCCGAGCCGCTTGCACCCGAGCCGCTCGAGCCGCTTCCGCCGGACCCGGTGGTGCCGGAGCCGGTTGTGCCGCCGGAGCCGGTGGTGCCTGAGCCGGGTGTGCCGCCGGAGCCGGTGGTGCCTGAGCCGGGTGTGCCGCCGGAGCCGGTGGTGCCTGAGCCGGGTGTGCCGCCAGTTCCCGTGCCTGAGCCGCTTGCACCCGAGCCGCCGGAGCCGCTTCCGCCGGACCCGGTAGTGCCTGTGCCGCTCGTGCCGCCGGTGCCCGTGCCTGAGCCGCTTGCACCCGAGCCGCCGGAGCCGGCTGCGCCGGAGCCGCCCGTGCCGCCCGAGACGCCGCCTGTACCGCCGGACGACCCGCCGCCCGACGTGGTGGTGCCGGTGCTGGGCACCTCGTCCTCATCCGGTGGTGGCGGGTCGCTGCGCGCCGAACCGGTCGTTCCGCCGCTCGTTCCGCCGGTTGGGTTGGTCGTTCCGCCGCTCGTTCCGCCGGTT
>JBDHZK010000083.1:0-11827 GCA_039811865.1 Propionicicella sp.
GCAAGCGGGAGGGCGTTCCCGGCGGCCTTGGGCGCGCCGGGAACCAGCGTCGGCTGGAACAGCACGCCCGAACACAAGGTGGCGACCAGATCGTTGAGCTTCTTGGTGCGATCCGCGATGGCCTCAGGGGTGGAGAGCTCAAGCACCCGGACCTTCTCGGTGATCGTGATGTGGTTGTTCTGCTTCAGTTCCTCGCTGATCGACTCGATGTCGGCGGAGAAGAACACGCAGCCTGCAGCGAACCGAGTGTGGGTGAAGTCGTAGGAAGAACTGATGTCGATCGAGACGTCCACGCTGTACGCGGGCAGCAGGCCCACATAGGTCAGGTCGTACACCACGCCCAGCGGCCGGGCATTGGCCTGGCCCTGCAACACGCCGAGGAAGAAGGCCGCTCCGTCCTCGCTGAGGGTGAGGGAGAAGATGGCCCGGTTGTCCCCGTCCAAGGACGGAGTGCCCGCGCCCAACACCTGCTCCACGAACCTGGGTCCCGCCGCCAGCCCCGGGGCCGACGCCGCCGTCTCGTCCAATGCGAGCAACCGAACCGTCCCGCCCGAGAAGGGCACGGACGACAGATTCACCTCGACGCCGGCTCGGGCGGTCAGCGCCGCCTTCACCCGGTCCTGCAGGTCGCCCAGCCCACAGTCGACGGTCATGGTGAGGAAGCCGCCGGTCCGCGTTTGGCCGGCCTCGCCCCCCTTGGTGTAGGTGAACAGGTCGAACATCGGGCCGCCGGCGTCGCGGCTGATCCGGGGGTTGCCGGGCAGGTAGTAGTAGCGCGCCGCGTCATCGGCGTCGCGGTAGCAGGTGATGCCGAGGATCTCCAGCCGGGATTCCAGGTCGAGCATGTTCGTTCCTTTCTCAGCCGGTGCGGGTCGAGACGACGATCAGGGCGTTCGCGGCGGGTTGCCACAGCGAAACCGGGGCGGTGCCGTCGGTCCGAAAGGCGGTTGTCTGAAAGCGGAAGCCGGCCGGGTCGCCTGGGTTCGCCGGCACCGTGAGGCTTTGGCTGCGCGGTGTGGTCGGGTCGAAGAACGCGCTGACCGCGTCGGTTTCGGCGTGGTCCCCGACGCCGACGCGCACCTGCAGAGCGTCCAGGCCAGCCTCGGGCAGGGCCGGTCCGATCAGCCGCACCTCCACGTGGCGCTGCCGCTGCCCGACCGCGCCGACGACGATGGACGGGTCGGACGTGGGCGCCCAGTCGGACGCCTCGCTGAGCCCGCCGGAAACCGTGGTGACGCGGTATTCGATTCCATGGACGCCCGGGTCGAGCACCGGCCAGGACAGCGTGACCGGCGCCCAGGCAGCAGGCCCGACGGGGACGTCCGGGCGCGGCGTCAACGTGCTCGCCAACCTTCGGGCGTAGGCCCCATCGGTGTAGCGCACCTCGACGGTGATCGCGGCGACGTCGGCGCTGGTCACGTTTGGCTGAATCAGCAACGTCCGGCGGCCGTGGAAGGGCGAGGCGATCCGCAACAGCGGCTCGGTGTGGTTGGTGCTCGGCAGCGCCAGCGCGGACCCATCGGCGAACGCAAACGTCGCGGTGGCGGTGTACGCCGACGCCGTCGCCGCCCCCGTGCGGACCTGCCACCGGCGCCGCGCCACCGGCGCCGGGTCGGCCGGGTCGAGCCGAAACTCCTGCCGAGCGGAGAAGCCGGGCGGTTCGCTCGCGCCGCCGCCGTCGCTGGAGAGCCGCGCGGGGTACTCGCAGACGACGTCGACGGCGACGACGTCGGCATCTTGGCGACCCAACTCCACCTCGACGTCCAGGACGCCCACATCGTCGTACGGTCGGATCGACAACACCCGTCCCGTGTGCGGCCTCGCGGGCAACCTGTAGGTGAGCGCGTCGGCGTCCACGCCGGCGGAAGCGTCGAACTCGTAGGTCACCGCGGCGGCATATTCCAGGCTGGGACGCCCGTCTCGCCTGGCCGCCCAGGTCAACTCGGTCGCTCCGCCCGGACGAAACAGCAGCGTGCCGGTGGCGGCCTGCGGGCCGGTGCCGTAGGCGAGGTCAACGGTGGCCTGACGCAGCCCGAGGGCGGCGAACTCCTCGGAGCTGGGAGCGGTGACCAGCACTTGGAGCAGCTCGAAGAAGTCCGAGTCCAGATCGACGTGGTGGACGTGCTCGGCGAGCGACGCGGCGTCCAGGAACGAGTCGATGAAGGCTTGCGGCGCGTGCGTCCGGGCCTCGGGGGAGCGTTCGGAGAAGTCGTAGTCGACGGTCTTGAGCTCCTCGCTGTGCTTGAACCGCAGCGACAAGCTGACGATCGCCGACTGCTTCTGGCCCTGACCACCCCCGGGCATCCCGAACACCGATCCGAGGTTTGGTGGGATCGGCGTCGACGGCTGGAACAGCTCTTGGACGATCCGATCCTTGAACAGCGCCAGCGCGCGTTCCTTCGCGGCTTCGGCCTCCGGGCCGACGGCCTGGCTGGTCAGTTCGATCTGGACCGCGCCGGTCTGTTCCAGCCGGCTGAGCGTGGCATCGATGTCAGCTCTGAAGTAGCCGCACCCGGCCGAAAGGTTGCCGCCGAACTCGTTGTAGATCCGGCTCACGTCGGCGTGAATCCGCGCCTCCACCGCGGGCCGCAGGCCGTAGAACGTCAGCTCGTAGACCACCCCGACCGGTGCCGCGCCGTCGGTGTACAGCCCCTCCAAGAAGGTCAAGCCGTCTTGGCTCAGCGACAGCGAGAAGATCGAGCGCAGGTCGCCCAACAGGGAGGGGACCCCCGTCCCGACCACCGCCTCGACGAAGCGGGGACGTCCCGCCGGCGGGGTCGGGGTCGTGGGTTGGGCGGCCGACCCGGTGGCGGCGTCCAGGGCGATCACCGACACCTTGCCGGCGGTGTAGGGGATGGGCGATAGGCGCAACGTGGCGCTGTCGGCGACGCCGAGTTGGGTGGCCAGCTCCTCGCGGACCCGGGCCAACTGCGCGTCCGCGAGCACACATTCGACGCCCATGGTGAGGAATCCGGCGCCGAGCTGGTCGGGGATCCGGGTCCCGGCCAGTGGGGAGTTCTTCAGCTGCACGGCGTAGCCGAATACGTCGAACATGGCCCGTCCATCGGTCGCCGCCAGCCGCGGATTCGGAGCAGCGTAGTAATACTGGACGTCGTCGGCGTGGTCGGCGAAGACGGTCAGCCCGCCAGCGCGCAGCGGGGGTTTCTCCAGGCTCAGCATCGGCTCATCCCGTCACCGTCAGCGATCTCAGATCGACTACCAGCAGGTCGGACGTCCCGCTGCCCCAGGGCTGGACGACGGCGAAGCCGTTGGTGTCGAAGCCAGACAGGCGCCACCAGACCGTCCGCTGCGGCGGGTCGCCGAGTGGATAGACGAAGGGTGCGATGGCCGTCGGCGACGCGAGCTGCGCGTCGAGTTGGGCTCGGGGGTTGCCGTCGGCGGCGCGGACCTCCAGGTGCAAAGACGCCGTGGCCAGGCCACGGTCGGCCAGTGCGCCCAGCACGCGGACGCGTACCTGCCGCTGTTCGATCAGCCTGGAGTCCACGATCACGCGATCGTCGGTGGTCGTCCGCCACGAGCCTTCGACGAGCGTCCCGTCGGTGCGCTGCATGGTCAGGCGGTAGGCGAGTTCCCGAGAGCCAGCCGAAGCGATCGAGTAGGTGCGCTGCAGATTGATCGTGGCCGCACTCAGCACCACGGTCTCGGGGGCGTACCGGATTCCCGCCGCTTCGTCGGCGTAGGCCAACTCGAGCATCGCGAAGGCGATTTGCGGCCACGGCAAGGCGAGGAAGAACGTGACCACCAGCTTCTCGGGCATCGGGTCGGGCAGGCTGACGAACGGTTCGAGCGCGTGCGTCCAATCACCGACGACAGCCCCGCCCGCCTCCACCGGACGGTGGAAGGTGGGTCGGTAGGAATAGCCGGCGCTCGGATCGGTGCTGGCGGCCACCCAGTGCAGCAGCGGATGCTCGGCGTCCAGCGTCAGTTGAGCGGTTGCCGAAGTCGCCGTGCCCGCCGCCAACTCGACGCTGACTACGGGGAACAGCGTGAACGAAAACAGCGGCGCCACGGTGAGGGTGACGTCGGTCGCGGCGTACACGCTGCGCGGTTCGACGTACAGGTCGGCCGTGTTCGCGTCGGTCCACTCGCCGGTGACGCGCTGCCCGGGCAACAGCCCGGTGGCCGGGTCGAAGTTCGCGGTGACGCGGTAGCGATAGGGGCGTTTCCAGTTCGGCTGGGCGGCATCGGCCAGCAGGTTCAGCACCCAGGTCGCGCTGGGCGCCGCGGCCGTCAATGAGATCGCGGTGATGTCTGTGGACACCGGCTCGCTGGGCGGGTCGTCCGGACGCTGCCCGCGCGCGAACTCGACCTCCACAGACCGCAGCCCATCGCTGCCGAACCGGTCGACCACGCTCACCGCCACGACCAAACGCGGGAACCCGCGCAGCTCGATCCGGTGGACCAGGCCGGAGCGAATCGTCTCCCAGTCGGGATCGGGTGAGCCGTCGGGCAGGGTGCGCAGCGTCCGCAGGAGCGCGTCGACCGTCCCTTGCGGACGAACCTCGCGCGCCTCGGCGACCCGCTCCCGGGCCCGGATGGCGAAGCTGCGCAATTCGTTGTCGGCCAGCGCTTTCAGGCGGTAGGACGCGCCGGGAACGACGGCGCGCTGCAGCGACCAGACCGCTTCCTCGATCACATCGCCGATCTCCGCAGCCGGGCTGGTGGGCGGGACCATCGACTCGAACAGCCGGTCGAAGACCAGGTCGACCAGTTGCGTCCGGGCTCGCTCCGCGGCTGCCGCAGCGTCCCCGCCGCCCTCGACCACGACGTCGACGCTCACCCCGGTGGACTCCATCGCGTTGCGGACGGCCACCTCGGCGTCCGCCGCGACGAACCAGGCGTTGGTGGTCAGCCGCTGGGACAAGTCGGTGAACAGCTTCGCCCAGTCGGCGTGGACGTCCACCGTGAACGCCGGCCGCAGTGCCTGGTAGGTGAGTGCGTAGTTGACCAGCACGGGAACGGCGGCGTCCTGGAGCGAACCCAGGATCGCCGAGGCCGCCGATTCCGAGAGCACCACCTGGAAGGCGGCTGTGTTGGTGCCGGCCAGCGAGGGACGTCCCCCCGCCGCGAACGTCACCTCGAACATGCCGCCCGGGGCGGCCGAACCGGTCGGGGGTGGGACGCTGGTGCGGCCCAACACGGTCAACTCCACGCTGCCGGAGTCGAAGGCGGCGGGGACGACCCGCGGCGTGCCAGATCCGGGGCGAGCCCTACCGGCCGCCGTGACGATGGCGGCCAACGTCGCCTCGGTGAGGGCCAACTCCGTGGTCAGCGCAAGGAAGCCCCCGCTGACGTGCCCGGGCCCGGCCACATCGTCGGCGAACAGGGTGAGTTCGAACGCGGGTCGGTCGTCGATCACGGCCAGCCTCGGCCGCAGCGGCACCGCGTGCCAGAGCTGCGGGTCGGCGTGGTCGGGGAACGCCGCGGCTCCCTCGACCGCTATGAAGGGGGGTTGCAGCCAGAGCATGGCCGACTCACGGGCCGGGCGGCGTGGGCGGGGCGGGCGGCACCGGAGCAGCGGGAACTGGCCCGGGGGTAGGCGTGCCTCCCACCGGACCGGCGGGCGCGGGTGTCGGCGCGGGAGGTGCAGCCGGCAAAGGCATGGGCGGCAGGAAGAGGAAGTCCGCGCCGGCGCCGAGTTGTCCGGTCTGACCGGTCAAGGTCACCTGCGGTCCCGTCATCGGCACGTAGGTGACGTCGAAGGTGTAGTCGCTCACCGTGGCGTCTGCCCTGGCCACCGACCAGGTTTGGGCGGCGGTGGACGTGAACACCAGCGCCGCGGAGTCGTCGATGCCGTGGGCGGGGTCGGCATAATGCAGCCGGACGACGACACGCCGCATCGCCGATCCCACCCCGGTGTCGGCCGGGTCGACCGACACCTTCACCACGCCGCCGGTCGCGTTGCCGACCACCAGCGCCGAGGCGTCCGAGGGTGCGTCGAGCCAGTCGCCGCCGGTAACGGCCCCGTCCTTGCGCAGGATGCGGGTGGCGTGCCGGTAGGCGCGCGCATTCGGATCCCGCAGCAAGAACCGCCAGTGCGGCGGCGGCTGCGTGGCCAGGTTGGCCTCGGAGAAGCTGAGCGTGCGCGATTGGCGGTAGTCGTGGCCGGCGTCCAGATACGACAGGTCGACCAGGACGCTGGCGACCTCCGACCAGTCGACCGCCGGAATCACGGTCAGGTGGAAGCCGTCGTCGAACGGCGTCGGGATGCCGAGGTACGCCATGGGCGTGTTCGCGTCGTGCTCGCCGGTGATCCAGTCGCCGGTAATCCGCTGCGCCGTCTCGTCGGAGAGGACGTAAGTGACCCGGTACCAGTACGGCTGATCCCAGGGGGCGTAGATCGTCCGCTCATACTTGACCTGCGGGGCCGTCTTGGTGAGGGTCACGCGCTCGGTCACCTCCGGCACGTTGCGGGCCGGGTCGCCGTAGCGGATCTCGACCTCGATCGAACCGAGCTTGGCGGTGTCGAAGGCGGTCACATCATTGGCGCTCACCTGAACGCGCATGACGCCGGGGTTGGGGACGCGCAAGGTGTAGTCGCGAACGTTGGTGGTCTCGCTGTAGAGGATCGCGCTGGTCACCGGACCCGAGGCGTAGTTGACCTCGACCTCCACCGAGTAGGTGTCGTGCCCGACCGCCTCCATCCGGGCGCTGAACTTCTTTGCCGCGTTTTCGGTCTTGGTGAAGGCGAAACTCTCGCGCTTGGTGATGTCGTGGCCGTCGATGGTGCCCGAATAGGTGAAATGGCCGACCACGCTGTGCACGATGGCTCCGTAGGCGGCGAAGTCGAGGTTGGTGTCGACGTTGACGTTGAGCGTGTTGAAGTACCACTCGGCGGTACCCAGGTCGATCTTGGTGACCAGATCGGCGATGTCGGCGCCCAGGAAACGAGGGTTGACCGGCGCGCTTGGGTTGTATTGCCGGACGACCACATCGCGTTGCACCAGGTCGAGGTTGAACTGCTCGTGGACGTCCTCGTGGATGAAGCTCATCCACTGGCTTTCCCGGTCGGCGGCGGTGGCGATCGAGCCGCCTTTGAGGAAGTGGTCCTTCACCCAGGCGTCCAGCTTGCTGAACACGAAGGTCTCCAGCGCCTGGAAGTCCTCGTCCTTGAGCTGGGTGGAGCCCTTGTCGATGGTTACCTCGATCAGGCCCTGCGACTCCATACTTTCGGAGATGGACGTCCGGTGAGCCGCCTCGGTGTCCTTGTTGTTGCCCCAGGTGTCGTCCTCGTGAATCTTCTCGATGGTGTAACCCATCACCGCCGTCTTCACCTGATCTGAGTCGGCGTGAGCGTGAATGTGCACCGCCGGTAGCCGGGTGACGAAGTCGAGGTCGTACTCCACGACCGCTATGCCGGCGCCTCCGGTTAAGGCGGAGAGGAACAGGTCCGCGCCCATCGCCTTGAGTTCGACCGCGAACGAGGCGGTGTTGTTGGCGAAGAGACTGGGCTTGCCGCTCTCGACCTCGCCGACGAAGGCGTCGTCCTTCATGACCATGATCCGCACCGTGCCGTCGGTGAAGTCGATGGCGGTGAGGCGTGGTGGCGGCATCGTGGCCAGGTCGGGACGCTCGGCGCGCATTCGGGCCGATAGCGCCGGCTTGGCCTTCGACTCCAGGAAGTCCGGATCCTCGGTCAGCTCGGTGGTGAACACCAGGTAGCCACCGCCGGGTTCGCTGCCCGGATGCTGCACCGGAAACTGGAAGTACAAGAAGCTGAACAGCGGCTTGTGATCTGGGCCGGTAGCCACCTTCAGGGTCCGCGGCAGGTAGTAGAAGTGCCCGAACTCGTCGTCGTCGACAAAGACGGGCATCCCCTCGATCGTGTCGTACAGCGGAATCGACTGCATGTTGCCACCTCTTGCCGGACCGTCAGCGGAGCCGGTAACGCCCCCCCGAGTGGCCCTCGAGTCCCCGGTTTGGGGGCCACCACGGCGTTACCGTCGAGTCACTTTGACCCCGCTGGGGGGTCAACTGTGCCGTCAGGGGGTGAGGGCGTGAGCGCGTGGGAGCCGGTGGCAGCCGATGGGTTCCGGATCGCCTTGATGCCTTCTTCTCGGCGCGACGACCCGGAGGGCTTCGCCGCGACCGCGCGCGCGGTGCGCGCCGAACTGTCCGGCACCAGACCGTTCTCCACGCTGCGCGCGCTGGTTAGGGTCGCCGTCCTGGACGCCCCCGGTGGCGACCTGTTCGCCGGTCGCGATCCCGGGTTGCCGCGGCGCCTGGTGATCGACCAGGCCGGGGCCCGCGAGCATGCCGCGGCGCGGCTGGGGGGCGCGGCCGACGTCGTTTTGGTGATCGTGGGCGAGGACGACTACGGCGGGTTGGGCGGCGCCGGAGTGGCGGCGGTGACTCGGCACCGCCTCGCCGGGCGCCTGGCCCTGCACGAGCTAGGGCACGCCGGGTTTGACCTGGCCGATGAGTACGGTGGCGCCGAACCGGCCGCCTCGGGGGCCGCGGAGCCGTCCAGGGTGAACGTGACTCGGGAGCGCGACCCGCGGAAAGTCAAGTGGCGTCGGTTGGTTCCGCAAAACGAAGCCGTCGCCTGTATCGAGGGTGGCGACCGCACCGATCGAGGCATCTTTCGCGCCGCCGCGACGTGCCGAATGCGTTCGGTTCATGATGATTTCTGTCGCGTTTGTTCGACGGAGATCGTCCGCATTATTCTGCAGTCCCGAAATCGTCGGACGGAGGTCTCATGAAAGCGCGACGTGTTTACTTTTTCGATTCCACGCGGTATACGCGATTCGAATCGGCCATCAATGGCGCTCTTCCAGTTTATCCACTAGATACGGCAAGTCGCTGGCACGGGCTGCCCGCACGAATAGACGCCGCCGTCAACTGGGGCAACGGAAAGGTCTATTTCTTTTCCGGAAACCAGTATTATCGCTACGACACCAGGGTCGACGGCATTGATCCGGGTTACCCGAAACCGATGACGATCTGGTTCAGCGGGGCGTCCGCCGATTTCGCCAACGGGATCGACGCGGCAGTCAACTGGGGCAACGGGAAGGCTTACTTCTTCCGCGGCGACCAGTACGTCCGCTACGACATGAGTGACGCCGTGGACAGCGTGGAGGCCGGCTACCCAAAGCCCATCGCCGGCAACTGGGGCGGGGTCGGCGTGGGGAGTACGTTTGCGTCCGGCATCGGCGACATCGTCAATTACGGCAATGGCAAGGTCTATTGGTTCAAGGGCGACCAGTACGCCCGGTTCGACCTCGGGTCGAAGGGCATGGACGCCGACTACCCGAAGCCGATCGCCGGGAACTGGCCCGGCGTGTTCACGACCGGAATTGCCGCTGCGGTGGAGTGGCCCATGGCGCTGGTGGACACGTTCAACGTCCACACCGGCTCCAGTGGTTGCGTTTCGAACGTGACCGGCGGCTCGCGGTTCATCGGGGAGACCTTCAATAACAATATCGACTACAAGACGGTCGATTATCCGGTGACCGCCGCGGTGGGGGAGTATCGCCAGTACGTCCGGGGCACCTTTACCTGGAGCGGCACCGCCATCACCCATCTACTGATGAATCCCTCCGGCGGGGCGGCGCCCGCGATGAGTGCGACGACGTTCCAGGAGGATGGCGTGCATCAATCCGGCAGCACCCCGCTGGCCGGTATTCCGGGGCTCGTTTTTTGGCGCTACGGGCACCGAATGGATCCGCAGGCCAACAACATCGCCTCCGATCAGTTCACGGGCCCGGACCGACCCACGGGCCGCAGTTATCGTGGCTGGGACGGCCCCGGCTGGACGGGGGCGGCCGGCAGCGGCGTGTCCTGCGCGCTGAACCTGGACTTCCGCGGCGACGCGGTGGACGCCGCCCATGCCGACCTGGTGCTGCAAACCGTGAGTTGGACCGTCAATTGTTCGGGAGTGATGTGAGATGACGCAATCCCAGTTGATCGCCGGCCGGTGGACGTTGCCGGTAGTCGAAAGCAACGACAACGGGGCCGTATTCATGCACGTGTCGGTTCAGGTTTCCGAGCCCGGGGCTTTGGACGGCATCCCAGTGCAGGCATCCCTGATGGCGCAGGGTCAGGAGTGTGAGTTCGTCGAGGATCTCGGCGGTGGCGAGTACCTGTACGTCTCGACCGGTTCCACGACGGCCGTCACCAGGCGGCGCTACTCGAGCCCGTCCGGAGCGGACCCGGACACCTGCACCGTCACGATCGAGGGCGACTCGGCGACCTTCGCCGTGACCGTGCGGGACAAGGACATCCCGATCGTCTGAGCCTGCGGTGGGGACCTTTCGACCTGCCAGGGCCGAGCCGGCCGATCGCGTCGAACCAGGCGGCTGAGCCGGTCGGGCTGGCGGGACCGGACCCTGAGTTCGTCGAGGGGTCCGCGGGCGGGCGGCCGCTCCGCCGGGTCAGCGATATACGACCGTGTCGTTGCCCTCGCGGTAGGTGACCCAGATCGCGAACTCGACGTTGCGGTCCTGGCCGAAGGCCATCACGAAGCTGGTGGGTGTTTTCGGTTTGATCGGGTGCAGCGGGAAACGGACGTTTGCCTGCAGATCGAAGATGGTGCCCGCGTGGCGCCCCCCCGTGGTCGCATCGAACAGCCAGGTGAAGACAGGGACCGAAGAGCCGCTCGCGTTGACGACCGTGACGTTGACGGCCTCGTATTTGGGCCAGGTGACTTGGTCCTCGAGCGAGGCGTAGCGGCTGGGTTTGAACGGCCGGCGCTTGTCGATGTTCACCGAGGAGCCGTCCGGCCAGGTGAACGTGGTGCCGAACGGTACGGTCCGCACGACCGGCACGTACGGTCCGGTGGACGACGGCGTCGGCGGTGGCGCTTGAGGCGTGCAGCCGGACAGCAGCGCGACGGCCAGCCCCGCCCCGAATAGTCTGCGCACTCGGCAAGGCTATGCGGCGGCGGTGGCCCAGTTTCCCCTCTCCACAAGCCGATCGATCGCAGGATCGGGCGCCCTTCGCCGGGCGGCTTGGGTCCCCGAGCCAGGCGAAGGGTGCCGATGTCTGCCGCGCTATCCCTCGTCGGCCCAGATGGGCTCTGCAGCTTCTTTCCCGGCCGGCGCGAGGTCTACGCGGATCTGGCTGGCGGCGTCCTCGAACGCGACAGCCCAGACACGGACGCTCGTGCGGGTCGCCAGGGGCCCCATGGCCACCTCGTACTCGGCGTCCCCGATCGTGAGCAGCTCGTCCGGGAGCAGGAGTTGGCCCTCGAAGTGCGGCGGGTCGGCCGGCGCGTCGAACGCGGGTAGATACCTGACCTGGACGGTTGCGGTGGCCAGTTCGCCCCGCTCGACCTGCGCGTCGTTGACGTCTCGCGCGTGCGTGACCTGGATCACCAGTGCGCCCGAATCGGCGGTGACGAGTTCGTCCGGAAGCGGCTCCGGGCTTTCCGCGGTCGGCGCGGAGAGGATTGCGATGCCCCAGTACCAGGGCCGGGTGATGGTCAGCTCGAGCAGGGCCTGCATGGGGCCAGCTTAGGAGAGCGGGGCAGCGGCCCGGGCCTACGCCAACCCCTCCTCAGCGAGCCGGACCCCGATCAGCTTGCCAAGCAACTCCGGGTCCAGCGGGACGTCCATGGGGAACTGGAACGAGCCCTTCGCCACCTTGTAAGCAGCCAGTTCGTCGCCCAGCTTGGCCAGTGCCGTCCCGCTGTGCGGGGCGTAGGTGAGGTGCTTGGCGAAGGCGGCGAAGCCCGCGACGCGCTTGCCCCCCACCTTGAAGACCGGTACGCCGTAGGAGATGCCCTGCTCGGCCTCGGGGACGATCGCCGAGATCCGCTCGCGCACCAGCGTCAACGTGGCGCGGGCCGGCTCGGGCAATGCGGCCA
>JBDHZK010000084.1:0-11738 GCA_039811865.1 Propionicicella sp.
TGAATCCCTGGTCCGGCAAGGCCTGGAAGCTGCGCCGAAGCGGCTTCACCGAAATCGAGGTCCCCGACGGCACCGGCGTCGATTACCGGGTCTGGCTGAACCCCGAGCTGGGCGCCCGGCTGGCGACGGCGATGGACGAACTCGGCCTGCGCGGAGTCTGGTGCACTACCTGGGGCGAGTTGGCGAACGCCGAGATCTCGCCGCGGCTGGGTCTCCCGCGCCTTGAGGTCGTTCCGCTCACCCGGCGACCGGAGTCGGGCCGCGCCTTCTCCAAAGAGGGCTGGCTGTTTTGGAAGACACCCCAAGTCGTGGAGTGGGCCCAGGGTCGTCGCTTCTTCTGGTTGGACGACGAGCTTCGCCGCATCGACGAGCGCTACCTCGGGCGGCATGCACCCAACTCGCTCGGGTGTCCGGTCAATCCGTCCACGGGTGTGCGCGCTGCCGATTTGGCGCGGCTGTATCGGTGGGTGCTGGACGCCTGACTGGGGCCCGGCTAGCGCGCCCGCCTGCGGACGGCCGCGGCCACCTTTTCGAAGCGGACTTGCTCGAGCTTGCCGCTGACCCGGCGGACGTGCGTGGGATCGACCCTGATGACGCGGTTGATGCGCACCTCGCTGATCCGGCCCTGGGCGTCCCAGGGACCGCGGCCGATCTCGACCCAATAGCGGCCCGCGGCGGCCTCCTGGGCCTTGTCGAGGTCGTGGTCCTGGCTGGTCAGGCCCAACGCCAAGAGCCAGTCGCCGTCGCGGCCGACGACCAGCACCGGCCGATCCTTGCCCTGCTCGTGGTCCTCCTCGAACGGCACCCACGTCCAAACCACCTCACCCGGGTCGGGCAGCTTGCCCGGGTGGGGGTCGTAGGTCATCGGCGGCGCGCCCCGATAGTCGCCCGGGTAGCGCGGGCTCAGGGGCGGCGGCGTTCGCCTGGAGGAGGACGTCCCGGGCGAGTCACCCGCAGGACGGCGCCGGGTCGGCGTGGAGCGCCGTTCGAGGCGGCGTCGCTGAGCCTTGACCACATCGGTGACGATGCGGCCCAACGACTCCAAGATCTGGTCCTTCAGGCTCATCGGGATCTCCTGGCGCCGCGACGTGAGGGCCGGGGCAGCGGGCTGCGGCCGGTCACCGGAAACGCGCCAGCGGGCCGTAGTAGACGTTGTGCAGTGGGGCCGGCATCGGCGGGACGGGGCGCCGCAGCGCTTCGAAGGTTGCGAAGAACCGCCCGGAGACCGGCAGCCAAACCAACCCGGCGGCGATCGCGACCGGGGCGATCGAGACGGCCGCCAGCGGGGTGAGCATGAGCGACAAGGCCGCCACTACGGTGGCAACGATGCCGCCGATCTTGGTCCAACCGCGGCCGTTCCAGGCGTGATATCCAACCACCCCGGCCGCTCCAGCGACGGCCGCGGCGATCAGCGCGCAGCAGCAGACGAGCAGGACGCGCAGCCAGGAGCCGGGCTCGGTTTGGACCGTCCCGGTCAGCCAGGACGCCACGGCGAACTTGGTGATGGCGTCCAGGAAGATCATTCCCAGGGCCACGGCGACGATCGCGCCGGTCAGGTAACACAGGACGGTCGCCACCCAGATCGTCCAGGGGCGGCGCGGTTCGCCGCTGCGCGGGTCGATCGGGGCCAGCGCCGTGTTCGCATCCGGCAGGCTCGGGAGCGTGGCGATGCCGCCGTGGCCCGGGTCGGGGTGTGGGCTTTGGGGTGAGCCGGCCGGTGGGGCGGGCCAGGCCTGCGGGCCGGCTGAGGAGGCTGGTGAGGCGGACGGTGCCGGCCAAGCGGTGGGGGAGGCCGGGCCGGGCCCAGCCGTGGGCTGAGCCTCCGGCCACCCGGACGCCGGCGACCGCAACACCGTGGCGTCGGGATCGGGGCTGGTCGGTCCGCTCATTCGGCTCCGTTCGCGCGGGGACGCCGACAGCCTAATGCGCGCCCCGCCCAACGGCACGCGCAGCCGGGCTGCACCGTCGAGAGGCTCCGTCGAGAGGCACCTTGGGGCGGACGCGGCCGCCTCAGGCCGGCCCAGCCACGTCCGCCGTGAGGTCGCCCACAAGAATGTGCTGAACGATCGGCGCGTACAGCGCCACCACTTCGTGCTGGCTTGCGGCGCGGATCGCTTCGAGTTCCAGGTGGTAGCGGATGAGGCCGAGCGAGATGAGCAGTCCGGCCAATAGATCCGCGCGGATCCCGGGTCGATCGGGCGAGACGGCCGCACAAATGCGGCCGGTCGACTCCGTGTTCATGAACTCGCGCAGGGCGCGTGTGCCGTCCTGGGTGGACACGGTTTCTCGCCACATGTGCCGGAATCGGCCTTTGACCGCATCGGTCTCCCACATCATGAAGAACGTTTCGATCGTCCTGCGACCGAGTTGCTCGCGAGGGCCGGTGATCAACCGCGTCATCAAATCGGTCGGCCCAGGGCCCTGAACGGTGCTCGAGACCGCGTTGTACAGGTCGGACTTCCCTTGGAAGTAGTGATGGATCAGTGCCGGATCGACGCCCGCCTCGCGAGCGATGGCCCGCAGGGAGACGGCGTCGTAGCCATCCTCCGTGAACATCCTGCGCGCGGCTTGCATGATCGTCTCGCGGGTGTTGTTCTCCCCCGGCCTTCGCCCGCGCGGCCTGCGCCTCTCGTCCACTGCCAACCTCCTGCGCCCACCCTAATCGGCCTGTCACCCCCACAGGGGTGTGGTGGACCAGCCCCGGCCATGCGGAGCTCTGACCCGCGGGCCCCGCGGGGCCCGCGGAGGCGGAGGGCAGCCTCAGTGGACCTTCATCGTCTTGGTCTCGAGGAAACGGACGTGCCAGCTGTGCGCCTGGCGCAGATCGTGAGGGGTCTGCATGCCGTTGCAGACCGTCAGCGCATGGTCGAAGTATTCCTGCAGCATCGGCTTGTAGTCGGGGTGCGCGCAGTTGGCGATGATCTTCTTGGCGCGCTGCTTGGGGGAGAGTCCCCGAAGGTCGGCCAAGCCCTGCTCGGTGATCAACACCTGCACATCGTGCTCGGTGTGATCGTGATGGGAAACCATCGGGACGATCGCCGAGATGGCTCCCCCCTTGGCCGTTGACGGAGTCACGAATGCCGAGATGAACGCATTGCGCGTGAAGTCGGCCGAGCCGCCGATGCCGTTCTGCATCCGGCTGCCCATGATGTGGGTCGAGTTCACGTTGCCGTAGATGTCGGCCTCGATCATCCCGTTACAGGCGATCACGCCGAGGCGGCGAATCATCTCCGGGTGATTGCTGATCTCCTGGGGCCGCAGGATGATCCGCTCGCGGTACAGCCTCGCTTCGTTGTTCATCCGCTCGGCGTACTCCGGGCTCAGCGAGAAGGCGGTGGCGGACGCCACCCGCATCTTCCCGCTGTCGATCAGGTCGATCATGCCGTCCTGAATCACCTCGGTGTAGGAGGTCAGGTAGTCGAACGGGCCCTCCATCAGCCCGGCCAGCACCGCGTTGGCGACATTGCCGACGCCCGACTGCAAGGGCAGCAGATCGCGCGGCAGACGGCCCTTTTTCACCTCGAAGGTGAGGAAGTCCAGTAGATGGTTCGCGATCATCTTCGAGACGTCGTCGACCGGCTTGAAAGGGGTGTTCCGGTCGGTGGCGTCGGTCTCGATCACGGCGACTACCTTGTCCGGATTGATCCGGTAGGTGCGTTGGCCGATGCGGTCGCCCGGGTGGGTGAGGTGCACCGGCTTTCGATGCGGCGGCAGCGCCGTCCCGTAGTAGATGTCGTGCATGCCCTCCAGATCGAGGCTCTGCCACGAGTTCACCTCGAGGATGATCTGCTCGGCCCGATCGAGGAATGTCTTGTTGTTCCCGATCGAGGACGCCGGGACGAGCTCGCCGTCCTCATGGATGGCGGTCACCTCGACGACGGCGGTGTTCAGTTTGCCGAACGAGCCGGCCCAAATCATGGGCGCCATGTGGGAGAGGTGGATGTCGGCGTACTCGCTGACGCCGGCGTTGATCTTGGCGCGCATGATCGGGTCGGACTGGTAGGGCGCCCGGAACGAGATGGCATCCACCTCGGCCAGAGCCCCGTCGAGCTCCGGGGCGGTCGAAGCGCCCGTCCAAAGGCCGATCCGGAACGGGTTCCCCGCCGCGTGCTCGGCCTTGATGCGCTTGGCGAGCTCGAGGGGAACCTCCTTTGGGTACCCGGCGCCGGTGAAGCCGCTCATCGCGACGTTGGTGCCCGGCTTGATGAGCTTGGCCGCCTGCGCTGCGCTCATGATCTTCTTGCGCAACTTCTTGTTCAGGACGCGCGACATCGATTCCTCCAGCCCGATCTGTGCACGCGTCAGGCTATCGGTGTCCGGACGGCCGCTGCCTTTGGGGTGCCCGTCCGACGCTTGCTACTTCAGGCTCAGTGAGTAGGTCAGCGTGTGCGATTCGCCCGGCTTGAGCGTCACCGCCGTGTCGAGTGCGTTGGCCGCCTCGATGCACACCATCTGCTGCCATTCGTCGTCGCCGAAGTCGCCCATGGCGGCGGCCTTGTCGATCCAGGGGTTCCACACCACCGTGGCGCCCGAGCCGGTCTTCTCGACCAGGACGACGCGGTTGAGGACCGGGTCCTTGAGCGTCACCGGGCCCTTGGTCAGGTACATGCGATCGGTCTCGCCGGTGAACTTCACCGGGCCCTCCAGCACTCTCAAGACGTTGGGATCGGCGGCCGCACGGTCGTAGAACTTCACCGCGTCGAGACCGTCGATCCGCACCTTGCGAACGTCGCCGACGGCCAGGTAGGTGTGCAGGGCCTCCTCGAAGGCGAACCGTTCCTCGTCGCGGTTGGTGACGCTGAGCGCCGCCGTGAACCTCGTTGGTGCGAAGTCGACGCGGAACCGGGCGTGGAAGGAGAAGGGGAAGATCGGCTGGTCACCGGCGTCGGTTTCGTCGAGCTCGTAGGTGACGCTGAGCCGGCCGTCGACATCGGTCGTGTCGTCCACCTGAGTGCGGCGCCAAGGTAGCGTCCGGCCGAACCCGTGGGCCGGCTTCAGGTCGCCCGACTTACCCGGGCCGAACCAGGGAAAGATGATCGGGATCCCGCCCCGAATCGCCTTTCCCGGCTCGAAGTGGGACTGCTCACTCAGCCAAAGCAGCGGCGATTGCCCCTCGGGTGTGAACGCGAAGACGTGCGCGCCGTGGTCGTACACGCCGTACTTGGCGGTGCCGGCGTCGGCCACGATTCCCTTCAGTGGCTCATCAATCTCGCGAACAGTCATGCCGCCTCCTCGACCTCCGTTCGAGGCTACTCGGCGATGGGACGGTCCACCGGGCGAATGACGAAGCCGGTCCGGGGCTTCGGGGTGAAGAACGTCGACTTGGGCGGCATCAGGACGCCCTCACGGGCCGTCCGGTTGATCTCGGCCAATGAGGTCGGTCGAATCAGGACGGCGGCATCCGCGTGCCCGGCGGCCAGTTCAAGGCGCACCTGCTCCAGCCCGTGTTGGTAGGCGACCTGCACTGGCGCATCGGCCAGCGCGTGTTCGAGCCAGGCGCCGTCCAGCGCCCGGACGTCGTCGAAGACCCCTGGGCGGGGGATGAGCCATTCGGCGGCGCCGTCGGGGTGCAGGAGCACCAAGCGTCCGGACGCGGCCATTTCGGCCAGCACGGCGGGTGAGGGGGCGGGCGCCGGTTCGCGGTCGAAGTGGGTCGAGAGCAGTTCGCCCAAGCGTCGCGCCGTCACCCCGCGGTAGATGCGATGGATGGCATCGATGCTCAACTGTTCGGGTGCGAGTTCGCTGATCAGGGCAAGGGTGTGGCGGGCGCCGTCCCCCCGGCCCGCGGCCTCCTCCTCGACGAAGAACTGCCTGGCCACCCCGTATCGGTGATGGCCGTCGGCGATCAGGACATCGTCGGAGCCGACCAGCGCGGCGATGCGAGCCACGCGGCCGGGGTCGCTGACCCGTTCGGTGCGGTGCTCCACGCCGTCGACGCTGATGGCGCCGACGAGCTCGCCCGGTTCGGCCAGGGCCTGCGTCAACCCCGGCGCCAGCGAAAGCCCCCAGACCGGGGACAGGTTCGCCCTGGTGGCCCGGGTCAGGTCGAGCCGGTCGGTGGACGCCTTCGGGGTGATCCGCTCGTGGGGCAGGACGCCACCGCTGGCGTAGTCGACCACCTCAAGCTCGCCGAGGACGCCGTTGATCTGGCGGGGCGCGCCCGTGGAGTCGACGAAGCTCATCCGGTAGATGGTGAACGACGGTTCGGGGTCGTTCACCAGGGTGGCCGACCTCACCCAACCCCTCAGCGTGGCTGCCGCCTCCAGGTAGGACTCGGCGGTGCCGTCGGGGACGTCCACATGGACGATGTTGCGCGGGTCCCGGGAGCCCAACGCCGCCACGTCCGCTGCCGACAAGACGTCGTAGGGGGGCGCCAACACCTGGTCCAGATCGATGCCGGGGGCGTAGCGCAACGCCGGGAAGGGTCGGAACTCGGGCATGCCCAAACGCTAGCCGCTGTCGCCGACCCCCTCGGGCGGCGTCTTGGCGCTCGGCACCGCGACCGGCTTTCCGGTAAGCCGGGTAAGGATGCGGGCCAGCGCGGCGTCGATCTGCTCGGCACACGCGAAGGCGGCCGCGCGGCCCTTGCGGTAGGGGTCGCGAATGTCCGCCGAGCGGTGGGCGAAGGCCCGATTGCGTCCCGCCAGCGCGGCCAACTCCGCGCCGAGCGGCCCGGGTTCCAAGCGATCCAGCGTCTCGGCGAACTGAGCCAGCGTGAAGACGTGGCCGGCGGTCTGCGGCCAGTCGTCCAACAGATAGTTCCGCTGCGCGGTTTCCATCGTCAGCACCAGCTCGGCGGAGTCCATGATCGAGCGGGTCAGGCGCCTGCTGGCGAAGTGATCCTGGTCGACGCCGTGCTCCGCGAGCACCGCCGCCATGTCGGCGTCCATCGGGCGACCGGCGAAGCCGTGGGTCCCCGCGCTGGAGAAGGTGAACTGGCCGGCGCCGACGAGGCTGGCCGAGCGCAGGTGGGCGTACGGGGAGCGGCAGATGTTTCCGGTGCAAACGTACATAACGCGTAGTGATGGGCTCATTGTGACTCCTGGACGAGCAGCCCTTGGGCCACCAGCTGGTCAAGGAAGGCCCGGGTGTCGGCGACGATCTGCTCGGTCGCCCGCCCGGACGTGACCGCGTCCGCCAGTCCGCGCGCATCGGTCAGCGACGAATCGGTGACGGCCGTTTCCCAGATCAGCGCGGCCGTCCCCGTCAAGACCACCGGAACCCCGTCCGGCAGCGCCATCAGGTAGATCGCCCCGGAACTGGCGGTCTGCTCCGTGCCGTAGACGAAGCCCAGCCGATCCGGCACGGCGTACCTCATCGGCGTTGCTCCCGGCGCCGTCGCCAAGCCAGTCGAAGGTCCTCGGCGGCGTGGGCGAACCGCGCGAAGAACTCGCTGCAGATTTCCCGAGCGGACGGCTTGTGGCCCAGTTCGACCGCCAGGTGGTCGGTGTTGACCAGCACCGAACGAACCGCGACGCCGGCCGCGGCGCCGAGGTTGGGCGCGGCCTTCAGCCGGGCTCGCCACTCGTCCAGCCTGGTGCCACCGCTGGTGTACATGGCCCACAGGTCGTGCTGGGGGTCGTCCCGGAAGTCTTCCAAATGGCCGGTGGCGGCGGCGAGCGCCACCTCCCCTCGCAGCTCCCTGGCCAGGCTGCGCACGGCCTGCCGGTCCTCTTCGCGGGCGCGTTGCCAGACGGTCTGGACGTCCCCATGGCGGGGACCCCCGGAGCGGGCCGCGTGCAGTAGCAGCAAGAAGCGTTGGGTGGTGATCGCGGGCACCTGGCACGGGTATCCGGCGATCATCCTGGTCGTCCGCGTGGACCAGAAGCGGTCGAAGGCGACCTCAGGGTCGCGGCCGACCCCGGGGAACCGGCGATGAATGTCGGCGTAGCCGAGGTAGTGGTGCCAAAGGCTGGCCGCGTGCTGGAACGGCGAGCCGGTCTCGAACCGGTACACCGTCCGCCAGCCGTGAGCGGCCAGGGCGGCCATGTAGGTGTCCAGATGCCGCGGGCGAACCAGCACGTCGGCGTCCGAACTGAGCCTGGGAATCGGGACGGTCTCCTCGGCGTCCGTGCCGCTGGTGGCGGGCATGCTCGGCCGCAGTTCGTCCGCGACCGCCGGTCCCTTCACGTGCAGCACGTCGACTCCGGTGTCGTCGGCGATTGCCTGTAGGGCCGCATGCGAAAGGTGGACGCGGAGCGCGACCGGGATTACCTCCGCCTCCACGAGGGCGAGTGTAGACGTAGGGCCCCGGGCCGCGGCCAGTGCGCCGTCTACCCCAGGTCGAGCCCGGTCGGTCAGGCCAGGTAGGCCGCGAGCCGCTGCGCCGCGGGCGGCGGGACGAATCCGGTGGCGGCGAGCTTGTCGAGGACCAGGGCGCTGTGCACCGGACGCGGCGCCATCGACTTTCCGGCCGCGTACTGCGCGGTGGTGATGGGGGAGACGTCGGCACGGTCCCGGCCGCAGCTTTCGAACACGTCCGCGGCGATCTGCGCCCACGACTGGACCGGGCCCGAGTTGCTCAGGTTGTACGTCCCATGGGGGGAACCCGACGACACGAGGTGGACGATCCCCGCGGCCAGGTCGGTGGTGAACGTCAGGCGACCGTACTGGTCGTCCACGACCGTTGGCGAAACGCCCCTCCGGGCGAGGTCGGCCATGGTGCGCACGAAGTTGCGCCCGTCCCCGATGACCCAACTGGTGCGCACGATGTAGTGCCGGGCCAACGAGGCGACCAGTGCGTCCCCGGCCGCCTTGGTCTGGCCGTAGACGCCCAACGGGGAGAACGGCTCGTCCTCGGTATGTGCCTGTTCGGTACCGTCGAAGACATAATCCGTGGACACGTGGGCGAGTGTGATCCGATGGCTTCTGGCGACGTCCACCAGGCGCGCGAGCGCTGCGACGTTTACCGCCCAGCAGTCCTTGCGGCCCTGCGGCGTCTCGGCGACGTCCACGGCCGTGTAGGCGGCCGCGTTGAGGATCACCTCGACGCCGGACCAGGGGTAGCCGGCTAGAGCCGCCGGATCGGTCAGGTCGAAGTCGGGCAGGTCGAGGCCCACGGCGTGCGGCAGTTGATCGAGCAGGGCACGCCCGAGTTGACCGCCCGCGCCGATCACGACCGTCTTCTTGGGCGCCATGGGGACGACATCGGCCAACCTGGGATGCTGGCGGTCGGCCGCCGAGATCTCCGCACGTTCCAGCGGGATCGGCCAGGGCACGGAAACGGTCTCGTCGGCCAGGTTGAGGTAGGTGTAGGAGTCGCGCGCCGCCGGACTCCAGTGGTCGTTGACCAGATAGGAGTACGCGGTGTCCGGGGCTAGTGACTGATAGCCGTTGGCTACCCCACGGGGAACGAACACAGCCTTGTCGGGGCCGAGTTCGAGGCTCACCAGGCGGCCGAACGACGCTCCTGGCCGAAGGTCCACCCACACCCCGAAGATGCGCCCCGCGGCGAGCGAGACGAGCTTGTCCCAGGGCTCGGCGTGCAACCCCCGGGTGACCCCGACCGCGTCGTTGAACGACATGTTGTTTTGCACCGGGCCGAAGTCGGGCAGGCCCAGCGCGGTCATCTTGGCCCGCTGCCAGTTCTCCTTGAACCAGCCGCGGGCGTCCCCGTGCAGCGGCAGATCGCAGACCAGCAGCCCCGGGATGGCCGTCCGGGTGATCGTGAGTTCGCCGGTCACTGGCCCGCCTTGGCGTACTTGGCCTCGGTCGCCCGCTTCATCGGACGCCACCAGGACTCGTGTCCGGCATACCAGTCGATCGTGTCGGCCAGCCCGGAGGCGAAATCGGGGAATCGTGGCGCCCAGCCGAGTTCGGCGCGCAACTTGGTCGAGTCGATCGCGTAGCGCAGGTCGTGTCCGGCCCGGTCGGTGACGTGGTCGAACGCGTCGGCGGGGCGTCCCATCAGCTCGAGAATCAACTGGACGACGGCCAGGTTGTTCTGTTCGCCGTCGGCGCCGATCAGATAGGTCTCGCCGATCCGGCCACGTTCGATGACCAGCCGCACCGCCGCGTTGTGGTCGTCCACGTGGATCCAGTCGCGCACGTTCAGCCCCGCCCCGTACAGCTTGGGGCGGACGCCGTCGAGCACGTTGGTGATCTGCCGCGGGATGAACTTCTCGACGTGCTGATATGGGCCGTAGTTGTTGGAGCAGTTCGAGATCGTGGCTCGCACGCCGAACGAGCGGACCCAGGCGCGCACCAGCAGATCCGACCCGGCTTTCGAGGCGGAGTACGGGCTCGACGGGTTGTAGGGGGTGGTTTCGGTGAAGCGCTCGGGGTCGTCCAGCTCCAGATCGCCGTACACCTCGTCGGTCGAGACGTGGTGGTAGCGCACGTCGTGGCGTCGGACCGCCTGCAGCAACTCGTAGGTGCCGACCAGGTTCGTCTGCACGAACGGGGACGGGTCGTCCAGCGAGTTGTCGTTGTGCGACTCGGCCGCGAAATGGACCACGGTGTCATGCCGGCCGACGAGTTCGTCCACCAGCGCGGCGTCGCAGACCGAACCGTGCACGAACTCGAACCGGCCTTCCGGCAGTTGTTCCAGGGAGGCCCGGTTGCCCGCGTAGGTCAGCGCGTCGAGCACGGTCACGGATGCGTCGGTGTGGCCCAGCACCTGGTGGACGAAGTTCGCGCCGATGAAACCGGCGCCGCCGGTGACGAGCAGTTTGTGCATTGCCGCATCCTAAAGGCGCGCGCCTGTTCTGCCAGACTGAGCGGCATGCGCGGCATCATCCTCGCGGGTGGGTCGGGAACCCGGCTGCATCCGATCACCATGGCCACCAGCAAGCAGTTGGTGCCCGTATACGACAAGCCGATGGTCTATTACCCCTTGTCGACGCTGATCTTCTCGGGAATCCGAGACATCTTGGTGATCACGACGCCGCACGAGTCGTGGGCCTTTCAGCAGCTGCTCGGAGACGGGTCGCAGTTCGGAGTAAACATCTCGTTCGCCACCCAACCCGAACCGAAGGGCTTGGCGCAGGCCTTCACCATCGGGGCCAACTTCGCCCGCGGCAGCAAGGTCGCGCTCGTGCTGGGCGACAACATCTTCTATGGGCGCGGCTTGGGGACCCAGTTGCGCGGATTCACCGACATCGACGGCGCGGCCGTCTTCGCCTACCGCGTGGCCGACCCCAGCGCCTACGGCGTGGTGGAGTTCGACGCGGCCGGCAAGGCCCTGTCGATCGAGGAGAAGCCCAAAGCGCCCCGTTCCCAGTTCGCAGTGCCCGGGCTGTACTTCTACGACGCCCAAGTTATCGACATCGCCGCCAACCTGCAGCCGTCGGCCCGGGGCGAGTACGAGATCACCGACGTCAATCGGATCTACCTGGAGCGCGGGGAACTGCAGGTCTCCGTGCTGCCGCGCGGCACCGCCTGGCTGGACACCGGCACGTTCGACTCCCTGAACGATGCCAGCAACTTCGTCCGGACCATCCAGGCGCGGCAGGGATTGATGGTGGGTTGCCCGGAGGAGGCGGCGTGGCGAGTCGGGTTCCTCGACGACGACGACCTGCTCGACCGCGCGCATAGTTTGGCGAAGTCCGGTTACGGCAACTACCTCGTGCAGGTCGTCAGCCAGGGGCGGTGACCTGGTCGGGGTCCCTGGCGCCAGGTGTGAGGTCGCCACATGTGAAATCTTGCGGCGAGTCGCGAGCCATCAGCGCGCGCCCGCCTTGAACGCGACCCGGCGTCCAGATGCGTCGCACGATTTCACCAATCCGCACCTCGGGCCG
>JBDHZK010000085.1:0-11569 GCA_039811865.1 Propionicicella sp.
TAGAGGATGGTGGACAGGTAGCGCTCGCCGAAGGAGGGCACGATCACCACGATCGTCTTGCCGGCGTTCTCCTCACGGGCGGCAAGTTCGCCGGCGGCGGCCAGGGCGGCGCCGGAGCTGATCCCCACCAGCAGGCCCTCCTCCGCGGCGGCACGGCGAGCAAACTCGACGGCCGTCTCGGCGTTCTGCGGCAGGATCTCGTCGATGATCGAGCGGTCGAGGATCTCGGGAATGAAGTTGGCGCCAATGCCCTGAATCTTGTGCGGTCCCGGCTGACCGCCGGACAGGATCGCCGACTCCTTCGGCTCGACGGCCACCATCTTCACCTCGGGCTTGCGCTCCTTGAGCACCTGGCCCACACCGGAGATCGTCCCGCCCGTACCGATACCGGCGACGACGATGTCGACGGTGCCGTCGGTGTCGTTCCAGATCTCCTCGGCGGTCGTCCTGCGATGGATATCGACGTTGGCCTGGTTGGCGAACTGACGGACGAGCACCGCGCCCTCCTCGGCGCCGATCGCCTCGGCCCGGTTAACCGCGCCCTTCATGCCCTCAGAGCCCGGGGTCAGCACCAGCTCGGCGCCGAACGCGCGCAGGAGCGCCCGCCGCTCCTTGCTCATGGTCTCGGGCATCGTCAGCACGACCCGGTAGCCGCGAGCGGCCCCCACCATGGCCAGCGCGATGCCGGTGTTTCCGGAGGTCGCCTCGACGATCGTCCCGCCCGGCTTCAGCGCGCCGGACGCCTCGGCCGCATCGATCATCGAGACCCCGATGCGGTCCTTCACCGAGTTGGCCGGGTTGTAGAACTCCAGCTTGGCCAACACGTTGGCTTTGGCATCGCCATAGAGGCGGTTGATCCGAACGAGTGGGGTGCGGCCGATCAGGGCCGTGACGTCATCGAAGATCTGCATGTCGGTGGGAACCCCCTGGTGGATTGCGTTTATTCCGCGTTGGGACACAAGAATCTCGGGCCCGCGCAGCGCGGCGGGCCGAGGCTTCGCCCAAGCCTAGACTTCGGCCATGTTGCCTGCTCACGATCTGGTCCTCGTCGTGGACTTCGGGGCCCAGTACGCCCAGCTGATCGCCCGACGGGTGCGCGAGGCGCGCGTCTATTCCGAGATCGTCCCGCACACCATGTCGGTGGCCCAGATCGTCGCGAAGCGGCCCAAGGCGATCGTGCTGTCCGGGGGACCGCAGTCGGTCTACGCCCCCGGCGCTCCGCAGATCGATCCGGCGTTGTTCGACACCGGGATTCCCGTCTTCGGCATCTGCTACGGGTTCCAGGCGATGGCGCAGGCGCTGGGCGGGCAGGTGGCGAGGACGGGGCTCAGCGAGTTCGGCCGGACGACGGCAGTCGTCATCGATCCTGGCGTAGTGCTGCACGGGCTGCCGGCGACCTTGAACGTCTGGATGTCCCACGGCGACGCCGTGCACGCGGCGCCTGACGGCTTCGACACCCTTGCCCATACCGCCGGTGCTCCCGTGGCGGCCTTCGAACATCCTGACCGCAAGCTGGCCGGCGTCCAGTGGCATCCGGAGGTGATGCACACCGAGGCCGGGCAATTGCTGTTGGAGCAGTTCTTGCACAAACTGGCCGGCTGCCGCGGCGACTGGACGCCGGCGAACATCGTCTCGGATTCGGTGGCGGCCATTCGGGCGCAGGTCGGGAACGCTCGCGTCCTGTGCGGCTTGTCCGGCGGGGTCGACTCCGCGGTCGCCGCGGCGCTCGTCCAGCGGGCCATCGGCGATCAGTTGACCTGCGTCTTCGTCGACCACGGGCTACTGCGGGCGGGCGAAGCGGAGCAGGTGGAGCGCGACTTCGTCGCCCACACCGGCGTCGAGCTCGTGATCGAGGACGCCGCCGACCAGTTCCTAGGCGCGCTGGCCGGCGTTCTCGACCCCGAGGCAAAACGCAAGATCATCGGACGCGAGTTCATCCGCTCGTTCGAGGCGGCGGCCCGGCGTGTGCATCGGCATGGCCCCATCGACTTCCTCGTCCAGGGCACCCTGTACCCGGACGTGGTCGAGTCCGGCGGCGGCGAGGGCGCGGCCAACATCAAGAGCCACCACAACGTCGGCGGGCTCCCGGATGACCTCCAGTTCAAGCTGGTCGAGCCTCTGCGAACGCTGTTCAAGGACGAGGTACGCGCCGTCGGCGAGCAGTTGGGGCTGCCCGCCGCGATGGTCTGGCGGCAACCGTTCCCAGGGCCGGGGCTAGCCATCCGGATCATTGGTGAGGTCACCCGTGATCGCCTCGAGTTGCTCCGCGCCGCCGACGCGATCGCGCGCGCCGAGCTGAGCGCCGCAGGGCTGGACCGCAGCATTTGGCAGATGCCGGTCGTCCTGCTGGCGGACGTCCGCTCGGTTGGCGTCCAAGGGGACGGGCGCACCTACGGCCATCCGATCGTCCTGCGCCCGGTGACCAGCGAGGACGCCATGACCGCCGACTGGGGACGCCTCCCCTACGACGTCCTGGAGCGGATCAGCACTCGGATCACCAACGAGTGTCGCGAGGTCAACCGCGTCGTCCTGGACGTCACCAGTAAGCCCCCGGGCACGATCGAGTGGGAGTAGCCGGCGCGGGAGCCCACGTCGGTAGCCGAGAAGCCCGGCCCTGCTCGAATGAGCGAGGCCGGGCTCTTGGTGGGGCAGGCTGGGGCTAGAGCTTCGGGTTGGGCGGGGCGTCTTGCCCGGACGCGGTGTTCGGCTGGTCAGGATCGACCCACGAGTCCTCGGTGGGACCGTACTCGACGTCGTGGGCAGGGAAGTCGGCGCCGGCATCCTGGACGGGCGGCAGGTCGGGCCCGGGCTCGTCCGTGGCGGCGGCGTCGTCCACATGCGCGGACGAGACATGTCCGGTGGGCTCGTCGTCGGCGACCTCCGCGGCGTCTTGAGCGGCCGCCTCGGCGGCATCATCCGCGCGCGCGCTGGGCGGCGTCACGTCGGGAGCGCTGGGCGTCGGGACGTCCGGCTGGTCAACGCGGGTGTAGCCACCTTTGCCGGGCACGTAGGGCTCGAAGCGCGGCTCGGTCGTCTGGGAGTTGTTGCCGAAGTAGCTTTTCGCCTGGTCGAAGCCGGTGCTCCCCGACTCCTCCTCGGGGGTGACCGCCCACAACACGACGTAGAGCAGGATGCCGACCTGGGCGAACACGGCCAACAGCACCGCGCCCAGCCGGACGAGGGTGACGTCGAGGTTGTACTGCTTGGCGATCCCGGCGCACACGCCGCCGATCATGCGGCCTTCCTTGGCCCGGGTCAGTCCGGTCTGGCTCGACATGGTTGCCTCCTATCGCTGGTTGCCGCTGGTGAACAGCGACTTGACCTGGTCGAATCCGGTCTTGCCGGTGCTCTCCTCGGGGAGGATGGCCCACGCGACCACGTAGATCAGCCAGCCGACCTGCGCGAAGACGGCCAGCAGCACCGTCCCGAGGCGGACCAGGTTGACGTCGAGGTTGTACTTGCGGGCGATGCCGGCGCAGACGCCGGCCAGCATCCGCCCGTCGCGGGCGCGGCTGAGTTCGAGTTGGTTGCTCATGGTTGATGCTCCTTGGCTAGATGCGGTGTCTGGACAGCGTGAGACCGAGCACGCCGACTGCGACGAGGCTCAGTGGGGCGATGACGCGCAGCAGGTTCCAGTCGATGACCCCGAACGCGTTCCACAGGGCCACTCCGCCGAGCATCAACCCGAGCAGGCCGACGATCAGCGAGGCGGGGTTCGCGGGGCGGCGCATCACTTCACCACCAGGCTGCCGGTGTCGACGACGACGTGCAGCGTGAGGGTCGGCGACCCGCCCTCGGGCGCCTTGGAGTAGGTACCGCTGGTGTCGATGCCGCCACCCTCGCGGTCGGGCAGTTCGTAGCCGCCCAGCTTGACGTCCCAGTTCACGACGACGTGTTCGCTCTCGGGGGGCAGCACGACGGTCACTTCGCCGAACTTGAGGTGCACTTCGACGGTGCGGTCGGAGGTCACGTCCAGCTTGGAAAGATTCACCTCCAGATCGCCGGCGCCGTGATCGATCAGGGCGGGCAACTGGCCGCTCTTCGCATAGGAAACGTGCAGATCGGACGCCTGGGGCAGCGGCGGCGCCAGCATCGAAGCGGTAGCGATTCCGGCCACGATCACGCTGGCCAGCAGTCCGCCCGGGCGCCCGGTCCACGCCGAGGCGAGCAGGGCGATCGACAGGCCGACCAAGACGGTCGCGGCGTAGGCGAGTGGCGCGATCGCCACTCCGGCGGCGCCCAGGACGCCGAGCGTGGTCAGGCCGATACCGACGAGGATCGCGGCCACTAGCCAGACTCGTCGGCGTCGCGTCCGAACCACCGCGTCCGGCCTCTTGGTCAGAGCGGTGGTCGAGTTCGCCGGGCCGTAGATCCCGGCGGGGTCCGGTTGGGCGAAGAAGGCGGAAGCCTGCTCGTCGACCGAGGCCGAGGCGGGGCTCGGTGCGGGCGTGCCGAAGAAGTTGAGGGAATCCGGTGCCTGGGGAAGCGGCGAGGACAGGGTCGTGCGGCTGTCCGGCGCAACCGGCATCGAGAGGTTCGCAGCGCTGCGAGGCTGCGGCTGCTCAACGAGAAGGCCACCGGCGGTGGTGCTGGGGGACTGGTCGTCCCAACTGGCCGGGTCGGCCGGGACGGGGTCGGCGGGGGCGGACGGCGGCTGCGACCAAGCGTTGGACCGCACCTCCTCGACGCGCTGCCGCCAAGCTTCCGAGGCCTGCTCGAACGCGGTGATGGGCACCTGATCGGGTGCTGCCAGGCCGCGCGGGGGCTGCTGGGTGGACGAGGCAGCCGAGCGCTTGCGGTAGAAGCCGAAGTACCAAACTGCGGCCACGATCAGAGCGGGCCCGAAGCCCATCGGCGCGATGCCGCTGGCGAGGCTGACGATCAGGACGCCGAACACCACCGCCGCGATGGTCATCGCCGGGGTCGACCATTTCCGGGTGAAGGGTGCGAACCGGTGGATCGGACGCTCGTCCGAACCGAGCGCGGGCACCAGCGCCCACCCGATCAGGTACAACGCGACACCCACGCCGGCGGAGAGGCCGAGGACGACAGCCATGATGCGGACGATCAGCGGGTCGACGCCCCAGTGCGAGGCGATGCCGGCGCACAAGCCACCGGCCAATCCGGCCGGCCGCGGGCTGCGGCGAAGCGTCGACAAGTCCTGCATGCCCTCAAGTCTGGTGTTTGCCGCCGAGCAAGGCCATCGGGGTTCCCCCCGGGGCTGCCCGGGTGGCACGCTCCGGTCCAACCATGTGAGCCTTAGGGGGACATGAGCGAGCCCATCCGTCCCAGCAACGCGCCCCGCGGCCCGGACGCCGGCCCCGCGGCGCGTCCAGGCGCCGCCGGGTCGCGCGGGGAGGAGTCGCTGCAGGACCTGGTTGCCAGCAAGGAGCGCGAGGCTTCGGCCAACTCAGGGGTCGAAGCGGACTCGCTCCTTGAGCTTGTCGAAGGCAGCCCGCTGCGCGAGGACCCTCCGACCGGTTCAGGGGTCGAGGGTGGGGTCGCCACTTCGACGGGGCCGCAGGTCGACGGCGGAGCAAGTCCGCGGATCGAGGGAGTCAACACCGCCGGGGCCGGCCCCGCCGGGCGACGGGCGTCCCGCGAGGCGGACGGTGCCTGGCTCGGCGGGGTGAGCACCGGGCTGGCGCATCACCTCAGGTGGCCGGTGATGGCGCTGCGGCTCGGCTTCGTGGCGTTGGCGGCCACCCAGTTCATTGGCGTCGTGATCTACGGGGTGCTGTGGCTGCTGCTGCCGCGAGCCGGAACCGAACAAGCGCCCGGGCTGGACGCCGCCGAGCACGCTGGCCTGCGGACCAGCAGAAACCGCCGAATCAGCACCGGCGACATCGGCGCTGCCAGCGCGTTGCTGCTGGTCGGCGGCGGTCTGGCGTGGCTGCTTTCCAGTGTTGGCTGGGGGCTGCCGGCGAGCCTGTACTGGCCGATCGCGATCGGCTGCGGGGGGCTAGCCCTGGTCTGGTGGCAAGCCGACCAGGCCGACCAGGGCGAACTGCGCCGCCGGGCGGGCGGGCGGGGCTGGCTGGCTCCGTTCGTCGCCCGCGCCGGTTGGCTGGCGGCGATCCGCGTGCTCGCGGGGCTGGGGCTGGTGGGGGGCGCGGTCGGACTGATCGTGGCCAGCCAGTCCGAGATGGCCGAGCTGCCGCGCATCGCTCTGCTGCTGACCTTGGCGGTGGTGGCGCTGGCTCTGCTGGTGGCACCCTTCTTCGCCCGCACCCAACGCGCTCTCAACGAGGCCCGGGAGGCGAAACTGCTCGCCGATGCCCGGGCCGATATGGCGGCGCACCTGCACGATTCGGTCCTGCAGACCCTGGCGCTGATCCAGCGGCAGGCCGCCGATCCGAAGGCGGTCGCTGCCCTGGCGCGGCGCCAGGAGCGGGAGCTGCGCACCTGGCTCTACGGCGATCCCGGCATCGGCGACGCGACCACGCTGAAAGCCGCGTTGGCGGCGGCCGCGGCCGAGATCGAGGACGATCGGGGCGTCCCGGTCGAGTTGGTCTGCGTGGGCGACGCGCCGCTCGATCCGGCGCTGGACGCCATGGTGAAGGCGGCGCGCGAGGCGATCCTGAACGCCGCCAAGCACTCCGGCGCGGCCAAGATCGACGTCTACGCCGAGGCCGACCCCGACTTTGCGGAGGTGTTCGTGCGAGATCGTGGGGTGGGGTTCGACCTGGACGCGATCCCGGGTGATCGAATGGGGGTCAAAGGCAGCATCATGGATCGCATGAGCCGCCATGGCGGCACTGCCCGGGTCCGCTCGGAGCCGGGGGAGGGCACCGAAGTGAGACTGGAGATGAGCAGATGACCGAACCGGCGCAACCAGCCCAAACCCCGCGGCGTCCGCTGCGCGTCGTCATCGTGGACGACCACGCGATGTTCCGCGCGGGGGTGAAGCACGAAATCGGTGCGCGTTTGCTCGTCGTCGGCGAGGGGGAGGACGTCGAGACCGCCGTGAAGGCCATCGCCGCCGGCAAGCCGGACGTCGTCCTGCTCGACGTGCACCTACCCGGCGGAGGCGGCCAGGAGGTGATCAAGCGGGTGCATGCGACCGACCCGGACGTCCGCTTCCTCGCCTTGTCGGTCTCGGACGCCGCCGAGGACGTCATCGGTGTGATCCGCGCCGGTGCGCGCGGCTATGTGACCAAGTCGATCTCCGCGGTCGAACTGGTCACTGCCACCCGGCGCGTCGCCGAGGGGGACGCGGTGTTCTCGCCGCGCCTGGCCGGCTTCGTCCTGGACGCCTTCTCGGGCGCGATCGACGTGGCGAGCATCGATGAGGATCTGGACCGGCTCTCCCAGCGCGAGCGCGAGGTGCTGCGGTTGATCGCGCGCGGGTATGCCTACAAGGAGATCGCCAAGGAGCTGTTCATCTCGATCAAGACGGTCGAGACGCATGTGTCGAGCGTCCTGCGCAAGCTGCAGTTGTCCAACCGTCATCAACTGACCAGGTGGGCGACCGATCGCAAGCTGGTCTGACCAAGAGTTCCTGAACGCCAGATCGGGCCCGACCGCTTTGGTCGGGCCCGATCTGGGTAAGGTGCGGCGGTTACGCTTTCGCGCTGCGAGACTTGATGAAGCCCCAGACGGCTAGGACGATCAGTGCTCCGACGATCGCCATCGCCCACGTGTAGAGGGACCAGAACTCCCCGAGGGGCCGGTTGAACAGGAGGCTCCCGAGGAAGCCACCCAGGATCGCGCCGACTACCCCGAGGACGAGGGTGGCGAGCCAGCCGCCACCTTGACTACCAGGCATTATTGCTTTGGCGATTGCGCCAGCGATCAGTCCGAGGACGATCCATCCGAGAATACCCATGGCTCGATTCTATGTCGCTGGGACGGAATTCGGTCGAGGTGGGTAACCCTGATCTAACCATGAGTTCGACCCGCATTCTCTCAGGACTTTCCTACTCAGGGCCGGATTGCGTAGCGACCACATCCAAAAGGGTGTATTTGGGCGAAGGATCGGTAACATAAGAGAGGTCAAGCTCTTAAGCGTTAGAGCAGTGGCCGAAGGGGGCTGATGATCGTTTCGGTAGCTTTCGAAACCAAAGATCTGCCGGCCCAGGAAGGCCCAGTCAACTCGTCGCAGTTGGTGAGATCCAGGGCGAAGATTCGCTGCATCTCCGCGGCGACATCGGGGTCGAGGATCTCGATGTTGATCTCGTGGTTGCCGGTCAGGCTGAGCCGGTCGAGGTTTGCCGTGCCCAGCGTCGACCACTGCCCGTCGATCGTCGCCGTCTTCGCGTGCACCATCGCGTCTCGATACAAGAACAACCGGACGCCGGAGTCGAGCAGTTGCCGGTAGAAGCCCCGCGACAGCCAGTCCGCGATCACGTGGTTGGACGCCGCCGGGACGATCAGCCGGACGTCCACCCCGCGCTGCGCGGCGGCGATCAGGCCGAGCAGCAGATCGTCGTCCGGGATGAAGTAGGCCTGCGTGATCCAGATGTTGCGGGCGCCGCGGTCGATCGCCTCCAGGTAGGAGTAGCGGATCGGGTAGACCAGCACGTTGGGGATGTTCTTGGTGACGCGGATCGCCCCGGACCAGCTGCGCTGCTCGGGCTCTTCCAGGATCGGCAGCCGGCGGCTGCGCGCGGTGTTCCAGTAGTCGACGAACGCGTTCTCGAGTTCGCCCACGATCTCGCCGCGAACTTGGGCGTGGGTGTCGCGCCAACGCGTGGCGTACAGCGCGCCGATGTTGTAGCCGCCGATGAACGCCGAGCGGCCGTCCACGACCAAGAGCTTGGTGTGCAGGAGCCCGGCGCCGCGAACGTGGAACAGGCCTCGCCCGCCGCTGAGCAGGGTGTGACGCAGGACGTGCACCCCGGCCGGGTACCGGAAGAACTTCTGGTCCACCACGAGGTTGCCGAACACGTCGTAGACCAGGCAAACCCGCACGCCGCGCTGGGCGGCGGCGATCAACGCGCGCTTGAAGCGCCTGCCGACGCGGTCGTCCTTGAAGATGTAGGTCGCCAGGTAGACGTACTCGGTGGCCGCGTCGATCGCCGCGAGCATGTCGTCGAAGACGTCTTTGCCGTAGGTGTACAGCCGCACCGAGGACCCGTCGGTCTCCAACGGCGCCGAACGGGTGTTGGGGAAGGGGTGAGCCGGCCTGGCCTTCTTGCGGTAGTTGTCGATCACCACCAGCGCCGCGAGCGTCACGGCCTGAACTCCGACGAAACCGCCCACCAGCCAGCGTGCGATCAGGCGAAGTCGTCCGGCCCACATGCGTTCAATGTAGCCGGGACGTCCATGTCCGCACCGGCGCCCCGGCGTCGAGGACGAAAGTGTGGGAGGTCTCACTTAGGGTTGACCCCGCGATGACCGACACCCTGTTTCCCGACCTGTTTCCGACGACGCCCGCGCCCGCCCGCCGAGACGATCGCCAGCGTCCGCGGGGGGCGAAAAGAACCGACCCCGAGCGCCTGCTCAAGGGACTCAACGCCCCCCAGCGCGAGGCCGTCGTCCACGCCGGATCGCCGGTCCTGGTGGTGGCGGGAGCCGGTTCGGGGAAGACGCGGGTGTTGACGCGCCGGATCGCCCACTTGGTCGGTGAACGCGCCGTGCACCCGGGGTCGATCCTGGCGATCACGTTCACGAACAAGGCGGCCGCCGAGATGCGAGCCCGGGTGGTCGACCTGGTGGGCAACCGCGCGAAGCTGATGTGGGTCTCCACGTTCCATTCCTCGTGCGTGCGGATCCTGCGCTCGGAGATCGGCCGGTTCGGCTTGTCCCGGTCGTTTTCCATCTATGACGACACCGACGCCAAGCGCCTGATGCAGTTGGTCTGCCGCGATCTCGATCTCGACCCCAAGCGCTACCCGGTGCGCGGCGTCCTCAACTGGGTCAGCAAGCTGAAGAACGACCTGGTCGACCATGAGGCCGCGGCGGGACGCGTCGAGTCCAGCCACGAAGAGGTGTATGTCGACGCCTACCGGGAGTATCAGCGGCGGCTGGTAGCCGCCAACGCGCTCGACTTCGACGACCTGATCATGACCACCGTGCACCTGTTCCAGGGCTTCCCGGACGTCCGCGAGGCCTACCGGCGGCGGTTCCGGCACGTCTTGGTGGATGAGTATCAAGACACCAACCACTCCCAGTACGAGCTGATCCGCCAGCTCTGCGGGGACGTCCCGCCAGACCCGGCCGCCGGCGTCCCGATCGAGGCGCCGGAGTTGATGGTCGTCGGCGACTCCGACCAGTCGATCTACGCCTTCCGGGGGGCGACGATCCGCAACATCCTCGACTTCGACAAAGACTTCCCCGGCGCCCGGACGATCCTGCTGGAGCAGAACTACCGCTCGACCCAGACGATCCTGTCCGCGGCGAACGCGGTGATCAGCAAGAACGCCGGCCGGCCCGCCAAGAATCTCTGGTCGGACGCCGGCCAGGGCGACAAGCTCGTCGCCTACGTCGCCGACACCGAACATGACGAGGCCCGTTTCGTGGCGTCCGAGATCGACGCGCTGGGCGACAAGGGCCTGGCCAAGTTCGGTGACGTGGCCGTCTTCTACCGGACGAACGCGCAGAGCCGAGCGTTCGAGGAGGTGTTCATCCGCGTCGGGATGCCGTACAAGGTGGTCGGCGGGGTGCGCTTCTACGAACGCAAGGAGATTCGCGATGCGATCTCCTACCTGCGCGCGATCGCCAACCCGGACGACGACGTGTCGGTGCGCCGAATCCTGAACGTTCCCCGGCGCGGCATCGGCGACCGGGCCGAGGCCGCAGTCGAGGCGCTGGCCGCGGCCGAGCGGATCTCGTTCGGCGCGGCGCTGCGGCGGGCCACAGAGGCGCCGGGCCTGGCGTCCAGGTCGCTGCATCAGTTGCAGGCGTTCGAGGATCTCCTCGCTACCCATCGCGAGATGGTGGCGCAGGACAAGCCGGCGGACGAGATCCTCACCTCGATCCTGGACGCCTCGGGCTATCTGGCCGAGCTGACGTCCTCCACCGACCCCCAGGATCAGACCCGGGTCGAGAACCTGGTCGAACTGGTCAGCGTCGCCAGCGAGTTCGTGGCCTCCGCGAATGCAGTGGACCTGACGCCCAGTGGCGAGCTCGCCGCCGGGGCGCCCGAGCCGGACGACTCTCTGCCCGCCTTCTTGGAGCGGATCGCGCTGGTCGCCGACTCCGATCAGATCCCAGACGCCGAGGACGGCCAGGGCGTGGTGACGCTGATGACGCTGCACACCGCCAAGGGGCTCGAGTTTCCGACGGTGTTCCTGACCGGCTTCGAGGACGGCGTCTTCCCGCATCAGCGGGCGATGACCGACCCGAACGAGCTGGCCGAAGAACGCCGGCTGGCCTACGTCGGTATCACCCGGGCCCGGGAACGGCTCTACCTGACGCGCGCCACCGTCCGCTCCGCCTGGGGGCAGCCGCAGTACAACCCCGGCAGCCGCTTCCTGGAGGAGATCCCGCGCGAGCTGGTGGATTGGCGGCGAACGGGTTTGGAGACCAGCGGATGGTCATCGCAGGCATCCGCGCGCAAGGAACAGTCCTGGCGTTCGACCGTGGGCTACGGCGCCCGCGCACCGCAGGCCAAGCCGGTGCCGGC
>JBDHZK010000086.1:0-11529 GCA_039811865.1 Propionicicella sp.
TCTTTGATCTCGGTCACGGTGCGGGCCACTCCAAGACGGTTCGAAGTTCGGCGGGGGAGCAAATCGAGTCGGCGCCCAGTTCGCGGCGGGCGATGGCGCGGGCAACGTCCAGATCGAGGTGCGCGCCGTGCAACTCGGGGAAGGTCGCCTCGAGCAGGGCCGAGCCGTTGAACCCGGCCTTGACGCCGACGAACTCCATCGGGTCGCCGTAGACGGCCGGTTCACAGCCGGCGGCGATGCCGTAGAAGATCGCCGTGCTGAGCCGGTTGGACGCCACCCGCTGGTGCTTGCGCAGCTCGGAGAGTTGGGCGGACAAGAAGTTGCCGGTGGTGCCCTGCCACTTGGTGCCGCGGTTGCCGTGGCAGATCACGCGGAATCCCGCGTCGGTGTAGATCTTGCGGATCTCGGGTTGCTCGTACTCGACGTAGTACAGGCACATCGTGATCGGGCCGTCCTCGGTGGCCAAGATCTGGTCGATCAGCGCCTGATGGTCGCCCATCACCGATTCGAAATCGGCCGTGCCGTGAAACGGGTACCAGATCGTCCCCTCGCGGGCAGGGGCGTCGGGCGCTTGGGGTTGGAGCTCCATCAGATACAGAAACGGTGCGCCGGTGACGTAGTAGTCGCGCCAGCCGATGGCCTGGCCGCGGCGCCGGCAGACGTCCGACCACACGTACTTCGCGAACCCCCAGGGCGGCCGGTGCCCGTAGCCGTAGCCGTGCACGAACGTCCAGCCGTGCTGCAGGACGCCGGCGATGCGCGGCGGGTTGGCATCGTCCAGACCGCAATAGCGGGCCAGGATGTGCGCGTGTCCGTACCAGTGATTAGACGAGTCCATGGGACCTCGCAGGGGCGGGCATGGCCGAAGCCTAGCGAAGATGGGTCCGTAGCCCCGGACCGACGGTCCGCGGGGGCCTTCGGCCTCTAGGGTTGACGCGACGGCGGACGCCGCAGAGCAGATAGGGAGTGGCCGATGGCCCCGATGTTGAGCGTGATCGTGCCGTTCTACGGGGTCGAGGCCTACCTCGCCGAGTGCATCGAATCGCTGCAAGCGCAGACCCTGCGCGACCTGGAGATCGTGCTGGTCGACGACGGGTCACCGGACGCAAGCATCGACATCGCGCGCCGCTACGCCCGGACCGACCAGCGCGTCCACATCGTGCAGCAGATGAACCAGGGACTCGGCCCCGCGCGGAACACCGGCGTACGCCACTCCACCGGCAAGTACCTCACGTTCGTGGACAGCGACGACGTCATTCCGCCACGCGCCTTCGAGCTGATGGTCTCGACGCTGGAGCGGACGGGGTCGTCCTTCGCCGGCGGGGACGCGCGCCGCTTCAGCACCGAAAAGGGCGTCACCGAATCCTGGACCCATAAGGCCCCCTTCGAGTTCGACCGGCTGGCCACGCACATCACTCGTTTCCCGGCGCTGATCCGCGACCGGATGGTGTGGAACAAGGTCTACCGACGGTCCTTCTGGGACGCCGGCGGCTACGAGTTCCCGGCGATCCGGTATGAGGACTACCCCGTGACGCTCAAGGCTCACCTCGAGGCGAAGTCCGTGGACGTGCTGGCCGACGTCGTCTACTACTGGCGCGATCGCGACTCCGGCGACTCGATCACCCAGCAGGTTTTCAAGGCCGACAACGTCCGTGACCGGGTGCATTCGGCCCACCTCGTGCTGGACCTGCTGCACGACGTGGACGACGAGATCCGGCTGGCCGTGCACGACTACTTCATCGAGGTCGATCTGGTTGCGCTCGCCGGGGCGCTGGCCAGCGCGCCGCAAGAGAGCCAACAGGAGCTGGAGATGCTCGCGGTCGGCCTCGCGCGCCGCCTCGACAAGCGGGCGGATCAGCGCGCCCCAAGGCTCGCGCGGCTGGTCCACTCGGGCCTGACGGCGGGCGATTTCGCGCTGGTTCGCGGCCTCGGCGCCTGGCGCGCGGGTGGGGACCTGAAGACGCTGCTGCAGACGGTGGCGAAGGGCCCGCGCTTGGGCCAGTTGCCGCGGGTGGTCAATGCCGTCGTCCCCCGCAAGAAGATCCCGTTGCCCGGCAAGTCCCGTTGGCTGCGAGTGGCACTGGAGGAACTGGTCTGGGACGGCAGCGTCCTGCGCCTTTCGGGGCTCGCGCTGCTGCGGCCAGAAGTGGCCGCTCGGGCGTCGCTTCGCCTGCGGTTAGAGGGCCCCGCACAGCCCCAGCTGATTCCCATCGAGACCAGGCCCGCGAACAACGGTGTCCGGTTCGAGGCGCGGGTCTCGGCGGCGACGGTGCTGCGCATGCAACACCACCCCGGAGAACTGAAGTTCTGGCTGCGGCTCAGCGTCGGTCCCTTGATTTGGCGCGGGCACCTGGTCGTCGGTGAACTGGCCCTCCCCGGGGCGCGCGGCTTCGAGGGACGTTGGGTGCAGCCGTTCCGCCAGGAGCGCCGCGACGCGCTCATGCTGGAGGTGCTGCCGGACGTCCCGGTGGTCGAGGCCGCGGCCGTCGACGGCGGCGTCCTCACCTTGACGGTGAATACGTCCCTTCCGCCGCATGGCGAAGTCGTCGTGGTCCGGCCGGCGCCGAGCGCGGCCGTGTCGCTGCCCACCAACGGCACTGAGGTGAGGCTCGACCTCGGCGCTGTGCTGGCGGGGGATCCGCCGGACGACCCGGTCGACGGGGTCGCCGAGCGGCCGATCCGGCTGCGCCTGGAAAACGACCAGCGCTTCGACCAACCGCTGTTCCTTGCCGCCGACCCGGTCACCGCGACGCTGGCTGGCCGGCGGGTTTCGCTCACGCGCGGTGACGACGGAGCCCTCGTCCTGATGTCGGAGCCGGCCGGGGCCTGACGCCTGCGCGGCACGGCTCCCCGCTGACGGCCACGGCCAACCAGCGATACGGCGCCGTGGCGGGGACCTTGCACCGCCCACGGCAGCCTCCTTGAACCCACGTCCAGGTGGATCTGTGCGCGCGTGGACCTTGCGTCGAACTCAGGTCAGGTGCATCCTGGTTACATGGTTAGTTACTCCACTAATGAACCCATCGGGTCGCCCGATGGGTCGCCGTCGGAGCAGCCCCTGTTCGTCCAGATCGCCCAGGCTCTGGAGAACGACATCGTCGACGGACTCCTGACCGAGGAGGCGCAGGCTCCGTCCACCAACGAGATCGCCGCGTTTCACCGGATCAACCCGGCCACCGCCCTGCGCGGGGTCAACCAACTGGTCGCCGACGGTGTCCTTTACAAGAAGCGGGGCATCGGCATGTTCGTCGCCACCGGGGCTCGCGAGGCGTTGCGGGCCAAGCGGCGCGCCGGGTTCGCCGCGCGCTACCTGGCCCCCGCGCTCGCCGAGGCCCGCCGCCTCGGCCTCACCCCGGCCGACGTCGTCGGCCTGATCGAACGGGAGTCCCAAGATGGCTGAGCCCGCCGCCACGCTGGAGTCGGTGCGCCTGCGCTATGGCCGACACGTTGCGCTCGCCGACCTGACCACCTCGCTGCCACAAGGGACGATCATCGGCCTGGTGGGACGCAACGGCGCCGGCAAGTCCAGCCTGTTGCGAGCGCTCGTGGGTCGCGAGCCGGGGCACACCGGCGCCATCCGGGTCGGTGGTCTGCCCGTGCGGCGGTTGGGTCGCGCGCTCGGACTCGCTCACCTCAGTGGCGACGACTGGCCGTACGCCGCCGACCAGAACCTGCGCAGCCTGCTGGGCACACTCCGTCGGACCCGACCCGGCTTCGACGCCGCCCGTGCCATCGAGTTGCTCGAGGCGTTCGGCGTCCCCCTGGCCGGGACCAAGCGCAAGCTCAGCCGCGGCCAGTTCAGCGCCGCGCAGTCGGCGCTCGGGCTGGCCACCCGGGCGCCGCTGACTCTGCTGGACGAGCCCCAACTGGGTCTGGACGCACCCTCTCGCGAGCGCCTGGCCGCGCTGATCGTGCAGGAGCAGGCTGATTGGCCCAGGACGATCGTCATCTCCACCCACCTGATCGACGAGACGGCGCCGCTGTTCGAGCGACTCCTCGTCCTGGACGCCGGACGCCTGGTCGCCGATGACGACGTGGACGTCCTGCTCGGCCGCTACCTGCGCGTCCAGGCCGACGCGGCCACTCTCGAGAACCTGCCGCACCTGGGTGCCATCGAGCGCCTGGGCGGGCGGGCCAGCGCGGTCGTCCCCGCGGACGCCCTCCCGCGCGAGCTCGTCGACCGCGCGCACCCGCTAACCCTGCAGGCGCTCGCGGGCGTCCTGCCCCTGGACCGAAAGGACAACTGAGATGTCCGCACAGACCATCCCCGCTCCCGGCCTGCGATCTGCCTTCGCCCAGGTTCCCGCCGTCGCGGCCGCCGTTGCCGGACGCCGCGGGCAACGCCTGTGGTGGCCGCTGGTGATCTACTTCGCCAGCGCCGAGATCGGCTGGCTGTGGCTGAGCTTCATCACCCCGGCGCCGGCCGGGACGCGCACCTGGTACACCGAACTGCCGTCCGGGATCCTGCTCCTGGCCAGCGTCGCCGCTGTTCCCGTGTTGTGGGCGTGGGGCGCCCGGTTCGCGTTGGCGCTCGGCCTCGACCGCGGCGTCGTCTTCGCCACGACGTTCGGGCTCAGCCTGCTCGTCCCGGCCGGCCTGCATCTGGTCTCGCAGGTCTGCAACCAGATCGAGCTGCGGCTCATCGGCACGGGCGGTATTCACGTCTTCACCATCGAAGGACCCGACTCGCCCACGAAGTTCGGCACCAACGAGACGGTCTTCAACTGGACCTGGCAACTGCTGTTCGAGAATCTGGTTCCCGGCCTGGTGCTGCTGGTCATCATCACCTGCGCGGCCCTGCGCTGGGGTCTGGCCGGCGGTCTGCTCGGCGCCCTCGGCGCATTCGCCGCCAGCGCTGCCTTGCTGGCGGGGATCTCGGCGATCGGGCAGATCCTCGGCTCGGCCCAGGACGCCTGGTGGCGGGTCGCGTGGCTGATCGTGGTGGTCGCTGGTGGTTTGGCAGCGGCGTGCATCTTCAGCCGGGTGCGCGCCTGACCGGCCGAACCACCCAACTGCGCCTCCGGCCGGCGGGAATCCTCGGGGTAGACCCACCGCAAGCACTCATCATGTGGCCGGTTGGAACCAGCCCCAGCGTGGTCAGCGGGTCTCCTCGGACGTCCGGCCGTGTCCGGCAGTGACACAATGCGCCTGGGAGGCGCGATGAGTTCTTATGCGACGCGAGGAGCCACGTCGTCGGCTCGCCAGCGGCGACTCTCCGAACTCGCGGACGTCATCTACGCCGAGGGACCGATCCGCGTGGATGAGTTGGCCGAGCGCTTCGAGCTGTCGGCGATGACGATCTACCGCGACATCGCCGAGTTGGAGCAGGCCGGGGTCGTCCAACTGGATCGAGGGCAGGTCAGCGCCGCGACGTCGTCGCTGAACGAGAGTTCCACCGAGTTCCGGTTGAGTCACAACACGACCGCGAAGGCGGCGTTGTGCGCCGCGGCCGCTGCGCACCTGCGACGCGGTATGACCGTCATGTTGGACGACTCGACGACGACGCTACGGCTGGTGGACGCGATGACGGGCCTGACCCCGATCACGGTCGTGACGAACTCGCACATGGTGCTGCGCGCGGTGAGCCGCGTCGCCGGGCTCGACCTCGTCGTCGCCGGCGGGCGCTACCGGGCGGTGACGGAATCGTTCTACGGCTCCACCACGGTCGCCGCACTGAGGGGTTTGAGCGCCGACGTGTGCGTCATCTCGGCCGCGGCTATCGACGGCGGCGTCTGCTATCACCCCTACGAGGAGTGCGTCGACGTGAAGCGGGCGATGCTGGCCTCCGCGCGCAAGCGGGTGCTGTTGGCCGACTCGTCCAAGTTCGGCCGCCGCGCCCTGTACGTCGCCTGCCCGGTGGACGACTTCGATGTGGTCATCGTGGACGACCGGGTGCCGCCCGCGGTGCTGGCCGACCTCGCCGAGCGAGACGCCGAACTGGTCGTAGTGCCGATGGCGCCGCCAACGCCTAGCGTCTAGGGCAGGCGTAGACGCCCAGGGCGGGCAACCAGAGCCGCGAGGCGGACGAACAGTCGAACGTCTCGGCAACCCGCCGGGTCACCGCCTGATCCGCGCGGGCAAGGTCGAACCAGCCGGGCTGGACGATCACCCAAGCCGGGCGCGGGTCGTCCAGACAGCGCAGGTTGTCGGCGTAGCTGGCATAGTCGCGGACGTAGGGCCAGGAGATGCCGCGTTGCAGCCACATCGGTGACGGATAGCGGCACGGCGTCGGGTTGCCCACGGCGTGGGCGATCACCCCGAACGCGAGGTACAAGACTTGGGTGTCGGCGCCCATCCGGGCGACCAGCGCGTCACGTTCGGCGAGCGCGTCCGGCTTCAGGGGCTGGCCAATGCGCACGACCACCGGGGCGTCGTAGCCGTCCACCGCGTAGGCGGCTCCGGGGATCGACGCCGTCCCGAGCGCCAGCGCCAGGACCGTCCCGAGCGCCGCGCTCCACTCACGGCCGGCGCGCCGGGCAGTCTGCTCGCGCAGGACCAACCACGTCCAGATCGCGCCGCCGACGGCGACCCCTAGGGACGTCCAGCCGATCGCGGGACCGCGGTCGAGACGCCATTGCAGGGGCTGGGCGAGGACGACGTAGGCGGCCACGGAAGCTACCGCCGGGAGCGCCAGCAACCCTCCGGCGAGGGCAGTTCGGACGAAGGGGCCGGCCCCCAGCGCGCGGCGCGGACCTGGGCCGGTCAAGGCGAGTGCCCACAGCGCCGCGGCCAATGCCGGTGCTCCGACGAAGTGGTACTGGAAGAACTCCCCCTGGCCGTACGCGGAGCCCAGCGAAAGTCCGAGCAACACCGTTCCCAACAGCGCCCACCCGCGGCGCTCGGTGCACGCCAGGGTGACGACCGCGGCTGGTGCGACGAGCAGGATCGGGCTCAGGACGGCCGCGTTGGCGCAGGCCGAGGCGAGGGCCACCAGGTCTTCGAGTCGCAGGCCGTTGTGCAACGGTGAGCTTTGCACCAGGTGCACCTGGTCGCCCAGCCAGGTCAGCTCCCAGGGCAGGTAGGTGCGTAGAGAGATCCAGCCGAGCAGCGACATCGCTGCCGTCCAGCCGGCGGCGGCCAGTGACCGACCCCGGTTGAGCGCGGCGACCGCCACCAGCGCCAGCACGATCCAGGGGAGAGCGGCGATCTTCGCGCCGAGTGCCAAGGTGAATGCGGCGCCGGCCAGCGCCGTGGCGGCCCAGGCGGGGAGGGTGACGAGGGCTAGGCCCAGGCCGGCGACGGCCAGCGTGACCCCCGCCCAGTCCGGTTGGGCGAAGTGCCATGGCGGCGGGGCCATCAGGGCCGCGGTGACGGCGATGGTCACGGCGGCCGCCCGCGGGCGCCCCAGCCGGTCGCGCAAACCCAGGTAAAGCAGTACCCCCGCGGCGATCGCAACCAGGCAAGCGCCGAGCCGGAATAACACCTCCGCGGGCACGCTGCTCGGGGCCAGGCCCAGCGCCGCGGCCGGCTGAGCCAGCGCCCAGACCAGCAGGCGGTAGCCGACCGGGCGGGCGACGAACACGTCCTGGGGGGCGAGGCCCGCCGCACCCGCGGTTTCGATGCCACCGACCGCGTACTCGACGTCGCCGTTGAGTAGGTTCGCCTGGGCGACCACCACCGCCGGGAGCAGCAGCAGGGCCGGGAGCAGCAGGGCCGACCAGCCCCGCGCCAGCCTGGGCAGGGGCATTCGCCGAGACGACCAGGTTCCGGCGGTTTTCGGAGACGCTCCTGCCAAAACCGCGAGTCAGCCGTTGAGGATGTCGGTCAAGGTCTCGATGACGCGATCGACGTCGCTATTGGTGAGGTCGGCGAACATCGGCAGCGAGATCTCCTCGGCGTAGAACGCCTCGGCGTTGGGGCACATCCCGCGCCGGTAGCCCAGGTCGGCGAACAGCGGGTGCCAGTACACCGGGATGTAGTTCACCTGGACGCCGATCCCAGCCGCACGCATCCGCTCGAACACCTCGCGGCGTCGGCCGTCCTTGATCCGAATCGGGTAGAGGTGCCAAATCGGGTCGACGCCCTCGCGGACCGTCGGCAATTGCACCCCGTCGACTCCGGCGAAACCTGTCTGGTAGCGCGCGAACACGGCCGCGCGGCGCGCCTTGAACTGTTCCAGGCGCTTGAGCTGGCTGAGCCCGAGCGCGCACAGGACGTCTGGTAGGCGGTAGTTGAGCCCGTACTCGTGCACCTCTTGGTGCCACGGACCCTCGTCCGGGAAGCGCATCCGGGCTGGGTCGCGGACCAGCCCGATGAAGTGGAACTCGTGGGCTCGTTGGCCGATGGCCGCGTCCTTGCACGCGACCGCGCCGCCTTCGGCGGTCGTCATGTTCTTGGTGGGGAAGAAGGAGAACGTCGTCAGGTCGGCGATCGAGCCGACGGGACGGCCGTGGTCCAGCGAACCGATGGAGTGCGCGGCGTCCTGCACGGTCAGTGCGCCGACGCCGTGGGCGATCTCGTTGAAGGCGTCCATCTCGACGGGCTGTCCGGCGTAGTCGACGGCCGCGATCACCTTCGTCTGTTCGGAAGCGACGGCGCGCACCGCCTCGGGGTCGAGGTTGGCCGTGTCGGCCTGGATGTCGGCGAAGCGGATCTTCGCGCCGAGCGCCACCGCGCAGGAGGCCGTCGCCACGAAGGTCATCGGCGTGGTGATCACCTCGTCCCCGGCGCCCACCCCCGCGGCGGCGTAGGCGATGTGCAGGGCGGCCGTCCCGGACGTGCAGGAGACCACCTTCGGCACCTGGGCAAGGCGCGCCAACTCCTCCTCGAACGCAGTGACGGTCGGTCCGGTGGTCAGCCAATCGCCGCGCAGGACGGTGGCGACGGCCTCGACATCGTCCTCGTTTACCGACTGTCGCCCGTAAGGGAGCATCAGACTTCCGTTTCGAGGATCTTGGTGATCTCCTCGATCGAGTACCACTGATCGTTCTTGTCCGAGGTGTAGTGGAAGCCTTCGGGCACCGGGACGCCGTCGGCGGGCGAGCTGTACCCCCAGGTGGCCAGATCGGGCTGCAGGACGTAACGGGAGTCGCCCAAGCGCAGCGCGCGGCGTCCCTCTTCGGCCGAGATCATCTCCTCGTGCAGCTTCTCGCCCGGGCGCAGGCCCATGTTGTGCATGGCGGCCCCGGGCGCGATGGCTTGGGCGAGGTCGGTGATCTTCATGGACGGGATCCGCGGCACGTACAGCTCACCGCCCTGCATCGTCTCGAAGGAATCCAGGACGAACTGGACCGCCTGCGGCAGAGTGATGAAGAAGCGCGTCATCCGCATGTCGGTGATCGGCAGCGACTCGCCCTGCTCGGCCAGCTTGCGGAAGAACGGGATCACCGAGCCGCGGCTGCCCATCACGTTGCCGTAGCGGACGACCGCGAAGCGCGTCGGGTACCGCGCGGCGTAGTGGTTTCCGGAGATGAACAGCTTGTCGGCGGTGAGCTTTGTCGCGCCGTACAGGTTGATCGGGCTGGACGCCTTGTCGGTCGAGAGCGCGACCACCTTCTTGACGCCGGCGTCCATGCACGCCTCGATGACGTTTTGCGAACCGATGACGTTCGTCTTGACGAACTCCCACGGGTTGTACTCGGCGGTATCGACCTGCTTCAACGCGGCGGCGTGGATGACGTACTCCACGCCATGCATCGCGCGCGAGAGACGGTGCGGGTCTCGAATGTCGCCGAGGAACCAGCGCAGCCGGGGGTCGTTGTCGAACTTCAGCCGGCACTCGTACTGCTTGAGCTCGTCGCGGCTGAAGATGACCACGCGCCGGGGGTTGATGTCGTTGAGCAAGCGCTCGATGAACGCCTTCCCGAACGATCCGGTGCCGCCGGTGATGAGGATGGACGACCCTTCCAACAGGCTCACGAGTTCACTCCGCGGGTAAGGGTGCAAAGGCGCACCGGGTGTTGGGGCGGCGGGGGAGATCCGCCGTCGCGAGACTAACATTCCTCATCGTGGCGGAGCGGGAATCGGCAGCGGCGGCGGCACGCCAATGAGGATCGGCCTGCGCTGCGACGCGCACCCGGCGATGGGTGTTGGGCACCTGGTCCGCCAGCTCGCCTTGGCCGAGGAATTTGGTTCCCGCGGCGACCAGGTCGTGCTGCTCGGGGACGCGTCGGGCGTCCCCTGGGCCATGGGGCAGGTGGCCGCACGGGGGCTGAGGATGACCGACGCGATCGGACCGCACGGCTTCGCCGATCAGTGCCTCGCGCTCGGCCTGGATGCCGTCATGCTGGACGGCTACCACCTGCCGCCGGCGCTCGGAGCCGGGTTGCGGGCCGCTCGCATCCCCACCGCGACGATGGTCGACGGCCCGTTCGGGCTGGATCAGATCGCCGACCTGTATGTCGATCAGAACCTGGGCGCGGTCGTGGCGCCCGAGGTCTTGGCGTCCGGGGCCAGGATGCTCGTGGGTCCGCACTACGCGTTGCTGCGCAACGTGGTGCTGGCGCGCCGGGAGGCGACCGCGGCCCGGTGGGCGGCGGGCCCGGTGGGACGTCCGCGCGTGCTCGTCGTCTTCGGCGGGACGGACGCCTTCGGCGGCTGCGCCGTCCTGGTGCCGCTGATCCTGGCCACTGGGCTGCCGGTGGACGTGATCGCGGTCGCCGCTCGCCCCGAGGTTGCGGAGGCCCTCGGGGCGCTTGTGCCCGGGCCGGAGCAATCGGTCGAAGCCATCCCACCCGTTGACGATCTGGCCGCCTTGCTGGTCACCTGCGATGCCGCGATCAGCGCCGCCGGGACGTCCGTTTGGGAACTGCTGTGCCTGGGCGTGCCCACGGGCGTGGTGTGCGTCACCGACAACCAGCGTGTGGGCTACGACGTGGTGGCCGAGTCCGGTGTCTGTTTGGGCGTTGGAATGCTGGAGGAACTGCGCGCCCGACCCGCCGCCGACGATGCGGGGATCGATGTGCTGCGGCGCTTGATCGGGGACGCGGCCCTGCGTTCGCGCCTATCGTCGGCCGGCATGGCCACGGTGGACGGGTGTGGGCGCGTCCGCGTCGCCGATGCGATCGCCGCCCTGGTGCGCGGTTAGCCAGGGGTTGGGCATGACCGCTGCGGAGGAAGTGGTTGCCCCAGCGGGCGACCGCGTCCCGCGGCGCCGATGCGGAGAGCCCTGTACGGGGTCACTGGGAGCGGCAAGACCACGCTGGCGCGGCGGATCGGCGAGGTGGCGGGGCTGCCGGTCCACGAGCTCGACCAGCTCACCTGGACGGCCGACCCGGCCGGCCCGCCGATCGTCGTGCTCCGCAGCCGCGCTGACACCGGGGCGCGGTTGGGCGAGCTGTGGAGCGATGACCTCCGATGATCAAGGAGCTACTTGGCTCCTGTCCACGGGCACCTGGGCCGAACACTCGAACGGGGTGCCGCCCGCTTCGATGGCAGCGCGGCGCATCCAGCCCGCAGGGTGGGGTGGCCGTCGCGGCTCGCGCGCGAAATCGCACGCTGACCAGGGCGGCGGCTCTACGTTGGGCGCATGCGCACGCGTGTGGTGATCCAGTCCCGGCTGAACTCGTCGAGGCTGCCCGGGAAGGCTCT
>JBDHZK010000087.1:0-11238 GCA_039811865.1 Propionicicella sp.
GCGCCTGGTCGCCACCTTGGACGCCCGTTAGCCCCGGCGGGGGCTCACTCCACCGCGGCGACGATGCCGGACGCGTACCGCTCGGCGGAGAAGTGATCGGCCACGACGGCCACATCGGCCAGCGCCTTGGCGCGATAGCCGGGCCACTCAGCCACGATCCGCGCGATCGCATCGGCCAGTGCGCCCGCATCCTGCGGCGGCACTAGGACGACGGCGCTCGCGTGCGCGCTGGCCTCCTTGAGCCCGGCGATGTCGCTGACGACCTGCGGGCGCGCCGCCAGGGACGCCTCCACCGCAACGTTGCCGAACGGCTCGTCCACGGTCGAGGGCACCAGCCAGATGTCGGCTTGCGCCGCCTGGGCCCAGACGTCGTCCACGAAACCCAGGAACGTGACTCGCTCGCTCAGGCCCAGCTCGTCCACGCGGGCTCGCAGCCGTTCCTCGTAAGCCTCGTTGCCGGGGAACACGGCGCCGGCCAGCGTCAGGGACGCCGTCACGCCGGCCTCGCGCAGCCTGCCGAGCGCGTCCACGGCGACGTGCGGCCCCTTGCGCTCGGATAGACGACCCACGAACAGCAGGCGGACGGGCCCCTCCACAGCCTCGCGCGGGGGAACGACGTGGGGCGGCCCCGCCACCTCGTTGTAGACGATCCGCGTGCGCCGCGCCGCCCGCGGCGCCTCGCGCCGCACCACGCCAAGGCTGAACCGGCTGTTGATCAGGCACCGGTCCGCGAGCGCGAGCGGGGCGTAGAGCGCCTTGCGGACCAGCGGGTGCACCGACGCCTCGGCCTCGTGAATATGGCACACGACGCGAGTCCGGGCGGCCCGACCCAGCACAAACCACAGCGGTGCGGTCAAGGTGTTGACGATCATCGTTTGCGGCCGGACGCTCCGCAGCAGCTTCCAGGCGGGCGCCCCTTGCCGCACGGCCTGTCCGGCAAGCTGCACCAGCCCGACCGGGCTCAGGTAGCGCTTGCGCAGCACCGGTGTCGGGCAGACGACCACCGCCGCCCCGGTCCGTTCGATCATCGAGACCAGTGGGCCGTCGGCGCCGAGCGCGACGACCACCCGGCGTCCGCTGCCGATGAGGGCGGCGGCAGTGGCGACAACCATCCGGTCGGAGCCATACAGCTCGGCGCCGGGGCTGACGATCAGGACGGTCCGCTGCGGCGGATCAGGCCGGCGCACCTAGCTCGTCCGGGCCTCGACGCGGGCGCGCCGCGGGCTAGGGGTGACGTTGGCGTACCGGGCCAGCAGCGCCTCGTACTCGCCGGCCACCTTCGTCCAGGTGAACTCCTTGCGGTAGCGGGCGAAGCTGGCGGCCGACATGCGAGCGATCTCGGCGGGATCGCCGAGCAGCCGATCGAGGATCTCCGCGACGTCCTGGGCGGTCTTGAAGTAGGCGGCGTCGGGGCCGGCCGTCCATCGGTTGTAGGCGTTGTCGTGGGCCAGGACGGCGTTGGCACAACCCATCGCCTCGACCAGGGACGGGTTCGTGCCGCCCACGGTGTGCCCGTGCAGATAGAGCGCCGAATGCTTGCGCAGCGCGCGGATTCGGCCCGCATCGTAGATGGGGCCCGGAAAGATGACCTCGTCGCTGGCCGCGTCGGCGACGGCCCGGTGGTAAGCGTCTTTCTCAGGCGTGTGCGCGCCGACGACCACCAGCTTGTACCCGCGCTTGGCGGCGGAGAAGCCCTCCACCAGTTCGAGAATCGAGTTCTCCAGGATGTGCCGGCAGATGATCGTCAGGAACTTGCCGGGTTCCAGCCCCAGGTCCGCAAGCGGCGCCGGGTCGGCCTCGAGGACCTCTGGGGCGCCGTAGGAGATCATCGAGATCTTCCTGGCCGGCGCCCGGGTCTGCAGGTACTTCTCGATGACGGGGTGATCGGCGATCAGGTGGTCGGCCATCCAGGCCGCGATCCGCTCGTTTGCGTACAAGAACACCCGCCGCGCGAACCCCCAGCGCTTTCGCGACCATTCGATGCCGTCCATATTGAAGACCAGCGGGGTTCCACGAAGCTTTTGGATCAGGTTGAAAACCGCGGTGTTGTAACCGAAGACCACGGTCAGATCACGGTGTTTGGCGGCGTGCCGGGTGGCGATCACGTCGAACACGGCGGTGCCGCGCCAATCGGTCTGCGACACGGGGATCAGCACACGTTCGATGCCGCGCCAGTGGTCGGTCACGACCGGGCCGCGGCCTTCCTCTTGGCAATAGACCACGACTCTCCACCCGTGATCGACCAGGTAGAGGCCCACGTGCTCGACTGCGGTTTCGAAGCCGCCGTAGCTCGCGGGCACGCCGCGAGTGCCGAGCATTCGGACAGTTCTGGTCACGGCGAGGTCGTACTCCAGTCAAGGCGGCGATGCCCTAGCGGGCCCGCTCACTGTATCCCGGCCGGTAGCTAGTGACGATTCCGCGAGATGGTTTCTGAGGAAATGCTTAGTCCCGCGTCGCGAGACTGGCTCAACCGACTCCCCCCGGGCAGGCTGGAGGCATGACGCAACCCGCCGCACCGCCCAGCGATGACCGTGACTGGACCTACGTAATCACCGACGGATGCGCCGAGTGCGGATTCGTCCCCCGGCCGGCTACTGCGACGGCCGAGACGCTGCGCGCCGCGATTGCGCCGTGGCGCGACGTCCTCGCCCGCCCCGGCGTCGCGACCCGGCCGGAGCCGCTCGTCTGGTCCCCGCTGGAATACGGCTGCCATGTGCGGGACGTGTGCCGCAAGTTCGACGAGCGAGTGCGCCTGATGCTCGATCGGGACGACCCGGGCTTCGCCAACTGGGACCAGGACGCCGCCGCGATCCAGGGCCAGTACCACCGGCAGGACCCAGAACTCGTTGCCATTGAGTTCGCGGAGGCCGCGCAGTCCTTCGCCGACCTGCTCGACACCATCGCCGGCGAACAGTGGGAGCGCACCGGCCGGCGCAGCAACGGTTCGTTCTTCACGGTGGGGACGCTCGCCGTCTACTTCAGCCACGACATCGAGCACCACCTCCACGATGTCGGCGTCGAGCGGAGTTGAGCATGTCCGACGAGGCGCTGATCGAGAGCCTGGAGCGGGCCCTTGAGGCCGCGCCCGCGGACGTCCCGCTCCGCCTGCACCTGATCGAACTGCTGGTTCGCAATCAGTCCCTCACCAAGGCGGTCTTCCACGTAGCCACCGTCTTGCAGTACGACCCGAAAAACCCGCGAGCCCACGAGTTGCTGGCGCAGGCGGCCGGCTCAGCGCGCCCGGCCCCGAGCGTCCCGGCAGGGGACGCAGGGGCGGGATCCGGCGGCTCGGAGGACGCACCCCGATCACGTCCGACCAACCCGGGCTTCGACTGGGACGCTGCCGAAGCCGAACTGGACGGCCCCGAGCCCATGTTCGTCGGCGGTTCCGAGCCGCCCAACCACGTCTGGGGGGCGGAGCGCGTCGGGATCACCCTGGCCGACGTCGGCGGGCTCGCGGAGGTGAAGGAACGCCTCGAGATGGCCTTTCTGGCGCCGCTGAAGAATCCCGGCCTGCGCCAGCTTTACGGCAAGAGCCTGCGCGGGGGGCTGTTGCTCTACGGCCCGCCGGGGTGCGGCAAGACGTACCTCGCTCGCGCCCTGGCCGGGGAACTCGGCGCCCAGTTCATCTCGGTGGGGCTGGAGGAGATCCTCGACATGTGGCTCGGTAACACCGAGAAGAATGTGCACGAGCTGTTCGCCTCGGCCCGTCAGGCAGCCCCGGCCGTCGTCTTCTTGGACGAGGTCGACGCGCTCGGTCAGCGCCGCTCGCGCGCCAACGCGAACTCGATGCGGGGAGCCGTCAACCAGTTGCTCACCGAGTTGGACGGAGTGAGCGCCGACAACGAGGGCGTTTTCGTGGTGGCCGCGACGAACCAGCCTTGGGACGTCGACCCGGCCCTGCGGCGTCCCGGTCGGCTCGACCGCACCGTGTTCGTCCAGCCGCCGGACGCGCCCGCCCGGGCAGCGATCTTCCGGTTGCACCTGTCCAGGCGTCCGGTCAGCGGCGTGGACGTCGACAAGCTCGCCAAGCTGACCGCCGGACGAAGCGGTGCCGACATCGCCCATATCTGCGAGTCGGCGGCCGAGCTGGCCCTGCGCGACGCGATTCGCAGCGGCGCGGTCCGGATGATCACGATGGGCGATCTGGAGGAAGCCGCGCGCGGGGTGCCGTCCTCGATCGGAGAGTGGCTGCGCTCGGCCCGCAACGTCGTCAACTACGGCGACCCGGCGGGCAGCTACGCCGAGCTGAAGGCCTATCTGCGCAAAGAGCGCCTGCTGTGACGGTCCGGGCAACGACCTGGTCGGCGCTGGGGGGCGGTCCGTGACCATCGTCATCATCATGTCTTTCGCGCTGGGCGCCGTCTTCGTCCTGTTCATGCTGGGCGCGCTGGGACAGCCGTTGTCCGTGGTCAACTTGGTTACCGGGGCCATCGAGTTGGCGATCGCCGTACCGATTTGGTTCCCGACCGTGATGCGCAACGGTAGGCGATGACCGAGGAGCCGGACGTCGTGATTCGGGCGGCGCTGCTCATCGACGCCAGGCGTCCCCAGGAAGCGCTGGCTCTGTTGGGGCCTGCCCTGGCGGCCGATCCGAGCGCGGATCTCTACTCCCTGGCGGCAGCGGCCCACAACCAGCTAGGGCGGCATCGAGAGGCGCTGGACAACGTCGGCTCGGCGCTGGCCCTGGACCCCACGCACCTGTTGGCCATGGTCCGCGGGGCCGCCGGGGCCCGGGCGCTGGGCGACAGCGAGGAGGCACTGCGGCTAGCGGGCCTCGCCGTGGAGCATCACCCCAGCAGCGTCGACGCGCACATCGCCATGGCCTACGGGCTCGTCGCGGCGAGGCGCTCCACCGCGCTGGCCGCGGCGCGCGAAGCCGTGCGGCTGGCTCCGGACGCCTGGCAAGCTCATTTCGTCCTCGGCTGGGCCGGCCTGGCGTTCTATGACTTCGCTCTGGCCGAACGGGCGTTCAAAGAGGTGCTGCACCTTCGTCCCGACCATCCCGCGGCGATGAACAACCTCGCGCTCGCCCGGTTGGAACGCGGTGAACTGCGTGGCGTCGCCGCCGGATTCGCCGACGCGCTCGCGGCCGATGCTCAGCTCGAAAAGCCCATCGGCAACCTCATGGGGTTGGGCCGGACGGCCCTGCGACCGGCCCACATCGGCCTGACGATCACTTGGTCGGTGCAGTGGGTTCTGCTCGACCTCGCTCATCGTCCCGGTCAGCCAATCCCAACCGGCGTCGCGGCTTCGGTGACTTGGTGGCTGCTGGGCGCCTCGGCGGTGGCGTTGTTGGCCGGCATCGGGGCACTCGCGGCCGCCTGGCCGCGGCGCCTTTGGAGCGTGCTGGCGTCCCTGCCGGTGCGCGATCCGGTGCTGTCGGTCTGCGTGCTCGGCCAGGGCGCCGTCAGCGCCGCGATCGCGACGGCGGCGCTGACCGCCATCGTCCAGTGGAACTGGGTCGCCGGCGTCCTGCTTTGGGCGCTGATCTTTCCCCTGTGGCACCGCACGTTTCTGCGGCGCCGCGATCGCCCGCCGCGTGGCCGGTCCGCCCACTGACCTGCGGTCAGATCAGCCTGGGGATCACACCCCGCATCGGCACCGACCACGTCTCGTGCCCAAGCCGGCCCCAGCCGGCGAGCAACTCATTGGCCGCTGCCCAGCCGGTCGTCGCCGCCCGCTCGAGCCCGGTGACCGGGGCGTCCGTGCGGCACAGGTCACCGGCCAAGACGACGCGGCGGTCCGGGGTGGCTACCTGGGGCCGCTGCTCCCACGGGATCGGAGCCGGGCCGTCGGTGTCGGTGCGCACCACCTGGTGGACGACCTCGGCGTCGGCGAGGCTCGGGACGAGCCGGCGCAGCCCGGCGAGCAGGGCTTCGGCGAGTGCGGCGGTGTCGGTGGGCGCGGCGTCCGGGTCGAGCCGGGCCTGCAGTTCCCAGACGCTGCCGCCCGTGGACTCGGCGAAGTCTCGTGCGTCGTCCTCGATGGCGTCCACGCGCCACAGGGCATCCAGTCCGCCAAGCTCGGTGACCGCGCGAAAGACCGGCGTCTGCGCCGCTGGCCGGCGGTCGAGCCAGACCCGGACCACGACGCTCTGCGGACCGGGCCGCAAGGCCTCGATCCGGGCGCGCCAAGCTCGATCGCCCAACCAGGGCGCGCCGTGGACGAGCCGCTGCAGCGTCTTCGTGCCGACGGCCAACACCATCGCGTCGGCCTGAAAGCGTTCGGCGGCGTGGGTGTAGAGCCAGACCGGGCCGGCGTCCTTGGCGCCGATGCTGAACACGTCGGCGTTGGTCTCGACGGCCACCCCGAGCCCGGCCAGGTAGTTGCCCAGGGGCGCCCAGAAGGCCTCGTCCGGTTCGGGGTCGGGGACGTCGAACGCCAGCCCTTCCGCCGAGCCGGTGAACGCCGCATGCAGCAGGCCGACCAGGTCGGCGCCTGGGATCTGCTCGGCCTCGACGCCGAAAGTCCGGGCCGCGACGTTCTTCACGACCCCCTCGGCGGCCTCGGGTAGGCGCAACTCGGCGAGGACGTCCGCGCCGGTCGTCCCGGCCCATTGCCGGTAGGCGGCGGGGAACTCGGCGCGGAGCAGCCGCCAGGCCGCGACCGGGTGGGTCCGCAGGGCGCCGAGGACGTCCGTGTGCGCGCTGACCAGGCCCAACGGGTTGCGCTGGCCGCGCAGTTTGGTCGCCTGGACGGCTTCGGCCCGCGCGGGCATCGTGACCGGGTAGCCGTCGACCGGCCGCAGCCGTTCCAGGCCAGGATCGGTTCGGCGGAGCAGGGCCCGCAGGTTGTAGTTCTGCCGGTAGATCGCATGGACGCCGCGCGAGGCCCGCGCCGGCGTCCCGTCGGGAAGCGCGATCGGCCACGAGCGGGCTCGGCCGCCCAGGGATGCCTCGCGCTCGAGCACCATCACGTCGACGCCGCGCTCGGCCAGGCCGACGGCGGCGGTCAGGCCGGCCACTCCCCCGCCGACGACGAGTACGCGCGGCCGCTCGGGGGGCGTCCCCCGGCCGATGTGTGGTTGCGGGGCGGGGTGCTGCGCCGCCCTCCGGTCGTTCCCGGGACGCCAAGTCTTGGCCACGCGTCCCCCTCTCCTGCTGGCACGAAAGCCTACTGAGCCAATCGGCTGCGCAGCCGCCTGGCTCACCAGAGCCACTCGCGCCGCGAAGCTGCCGACGCGCGATTTCCTTGGCGGGGAGTGGCCGGATCAGCCGACGACAAGACCGATTCGGGGCTCGCAGCCGCGTGGACAGCCCAAGGTTGGTAACACTGAGCCGCCGAGACGGCCGAAGACTTCCGCGGGAGGCCGGTTCAGGCGGGCAGAAGCCGGGCGGGAGCCACCGAGTAGTCGGCCAGGTAGTCGATGACACCCCGCAGCGCGACGCGATCGGGGTCGGCGTAGTAGGGGCGCTGCGCCGCAGCGAAATCGGCCCACTCCCCGGCGAAGTCGAACGCCCAGGTGAACATGCTGGTCGGCTCGTCCGCGACCGCGAACAGCAGCCGGAAGCCGTGCCGTTGGCGAACCGGGACGATCCGGCGCCAGATGCCGAGGAACTCGCCCCAGTCGCCGACGATGCTGTACCGGCGCAGGATCGCGAGGCGGTCGGGCGCAGTGCCGGCCGGCGGGAGGGCCTCCACGCGCACCGGTCGGATCAGCACGTTGCGGAACGCCAGTGGGGCGCGGGCCGCGGTGAGCTCGGCCCAGTCGGGGTCGGTGGCGAGGGTCGCGCCCGCGGCGTCTTCCGCGTGGGAGTACAGCGCGGTGAACTTGGGCTCGTCGGTGGCTTCGAGCAACCCGTAGTGGACGACGAATCCGTGGCGGCGTCGCAGCGTCACCTCCGCCGCCCAGGTGTCCGCGAACGCCTGCGCCGCGCGCCGCCGGACGCTGAAGCGATGCAGCCAGGTATGTGCCCAGGCGGCAGGCGGATCGAGCACGATCGATAACCGCCCTACTCGGGTCGCAGTTCCTTGATGATCCGCACCGCATTGAGGGTGCGCGGGAAACCGATGTACGGGTAGCAGTGGATCATCGCCGCCAGCACCTTCTCGCGGCTGTTCCCGGCGCGGAAGTTGCCGAGCGTGTGTGCCTTCAGTTGGTTCGGGACGTCCCCCATCGCGGCGAACATGCACAAGACGAGCAACTCCCGGGTGGCCACGTCCAGGCCGCCGCGAGTGTAGAAATCGCCGAAGCCGGACGACGTCAGGAAGTACGGCAGGGCCTCGCGCAGGCCCTCGGGCAGGTCGGCGAGCAGTTCGGCGATCTCGCCGCCGTAGAGCGGGAATTGGATCGCCTTCCCGCGTTCGAAGCGATCCTGTTCGGTAACGGTGCCCTGTGCGGGCAGCGGCAGTTCGATCCCGCGGGCGGTGAACGCCTCGTTCATCGCACCGACGGCGTTCAGCGTCTTCGGGTAGCCGACGAACGACGCCAGTTGATACACCGCCTCGCGGATCTCCACGGGGTCCAGCCCGACGTTCAGCCCGGCGCCGACATGCGCGGTCAACTGGGGTAGGCACTGCTGCGTCGCCAAGACGGTGATGGTGATCAGTTCGCGCGTCCGGTCGTCCAGGTCGCCGATGTAGAAGACCTCGCCGAAGACCAGGCGCTGCAGGATTTCCCAGAACTCCGGGTCGTCCGCGGACGCCGACCCGGGCCGGGCGCCGAACAAACGCTGGTAGGTCTCCTCGCTGCGCCGCACTCGGTCCACGCCAACTCCCCTCTGCCTGCTGCGATGATCGCACCCACCGCCCCGGACCGTTCACTAACTGTTGATCAGGTAGGAATAGGCGGCCCAAATCAACACCATCCGAGCGGGCCCAGCATTGCCAGGGGAGCAGTGGGCAGGAAGAATCGTGGGCTCGCCCCCGGACGCCAACGACTGCCGAATGGACACCGAACCGATGAGCACTGAACAGCAGCCCTTGGCCGATAGCCACGACCTGATCCGCGTCGAGGGTGCGCGGGAGAACAACCTGAAGAACGTCAGCGTCGAGTTGCCGAAGCGGCGGCTGACGGTGTTTACCGGCGTGTCCGGCTCCGGGAAGAGTTCGTTGGTCTTCGGGACGATCGCCGCCGAGTCCCAGCGGATGATCAACGAGACCTACCCGGCGTTCGTCCAGGGCTTCATGCCGACACTGTCGCGTCCCGACGTCGACCTGCTCGAGGGCCTGACAACGGCGATCATCGTCGACCAGGAGCGGATGGGGGCCAACATCCGCTCCACCGTGGGTACGGCCACGGACGCCAACGCGCTGCTGCGCGTCCTGTTCAGCCGGCTCGGCCAGCCGCACATCGGGTCGCCGCAGGCCTACTCGTTCAACGTGCCGTCGGTGACCGGCAGCGGCGCGATCACGATCGATCGTGGCGACGAGAAGTCGCGCGCGGTGAAGCGGACCTACACGCTCACCGGCGGCATGTGCCCACGCTGCGAGGGCACGGGCAGCGTCAAGGACATCGACCTGGCCCAGCTCTACGACGCCCGCTTGTCGTTGGCCGAGGGGGCGCTGAACATCCCGGGCTACAACACCGGCGGCTGGAACTACCGGCTGTACGCGTCGTCCGGTTTCTACCCGGACGACAAGCCGATTCGCGACTTCACCAAACGCGAGCTGCACGACTTCTTGTACCGGGAGCCGGTCCGGATGAAGATCGAGAGCATCAACATGACCTACGAGGGGCTGGTCCCCCGGATCCAGAAGTCGATGCTGTCGAAGGACGTCGACGCGATGCAGCCGCACATCCGGGCGTTCGTCGAGCGGGCCGTGACCTTTACCGCGTGCCCCGACTGCGGCGGGACCCGGCTGGCCGAGGGCGCCCGCAACTCCAAGATCGGCAAGGTCAGCATCGCCGACGCTTGCGCGATGCAGATCAGCGACCTGGCCGAGTGGGTGCGCGGGCTGGACGAGCCGTCCGTCGCCCCACTGCTCAAGGCGCTGCGCGAGCACCTGGACTCGTTCGTCGAGATCGGCCTGGGCTACCTCAGCCTGGAACGGCCGTCCGGGACGCTGTCCGGTGGCGAGGCGCAGCGGGTCAAGATGATCCGCCATCTTGGGTCGGCCCTGACCGACGTCACCTATGTCTTCGACGAGCCGACCATCGGGCTGCACCCGCACGACATCCAGCGCATGAACGAACTACTGGTCCGCCTGCGCGACAAGGGCAACACAGTCTTGGTGGTCGAGCACAAGCCCGAGGCGATCGTCATCGCCGACCACGTAGTCGACCTCGGTCCGCGCGCCGGGACGGCCGGCGGTGAGGTCGTCTTCGAGGGGACGGTCGAGGGCCTGCGCTCGTCCGGGACGCTCACCGGACGCCACCTGGACGACCGGGCGTCGGTGAAGGCGATGGTGCGCGAACCCAAGGGCGTCCTTGAGGTGCGAGGCGCCAACAGCAACAACCTGCGGGACGTGGACGTGGACGTCCCGCTCGGCGTGCTGGTCGTGGTCACGGGCGTGGCGGGCTCGGGCAAGAGCTCGCTGATCCACGGCTCGGTGGCCGGCCGCGACGGTGTGATCGCCATCGATCAGACCGGCATCAAAGGCTCGCGACGCAGCAACCCGGCGACCTACACCGGCCTGCTGGACCCGATCCGCAAGACGTTCGCGAAGGTGACCGGGGCGAAGGCCGCGCTCTTCAGCGCCAACTCCGAGGGTGCCTGCCCGACCTGTAAGGGGGCTGGGCTGATCTTCACCGAGCTGGGCTTCATGGAGACCGTCAGCACCGTCTGCGAGGACTGCGAGGGCAAGCGCTTCCAGCCGTCCGTGCTGGAGTACAAGGTCGCCGGCCGCGACATCGCGCAGGTGCTGGCGATGCCGGTGACCGAAGCCGAGGAGTACTTCGCCGGCGGCGAGGCCAAGACGCCTGCCGCGCACGCGATCCTGAAGCGCCTGACCGACGTCGGGCTGGGTTACCTCAGCCTCGGCCAGCCGCTCACCACCCTGTCCGGCGGCGAGCGGCAGCGGCTGAAACTGGCGTCCCAGATGGGCGGCAGCGGCAGTGTGTACATCCTGGACGAGCCGACGACCGGCCTGCATCTGGCCGATGTCGAGCAACTGCTCGGCCTGCTCGACCGGCTGGTCGACTCCGGCAAGACGGTGATCGTGATCGAGCATCATCAGGCGGTGATGGCCCATGCGGACTGGATCATCGACCTTGGCCCCGGCGCTGGGCACGACGGCGGCCGAGTGGTTTTCACCGGCACACCTGCGGAGCTGGTCGCTGACCGCTCCACGCTG
>JBDHZK010000088.1:0-11095 GCA_039811865.1 Propionicicella sp.
GCTCGCCTCGACCTGGTTGAGCCCGGGCAGCGCCTCCCGGTGGTCGAGGACTTCTTCCTTCGCGAGGGGGGACGATGAGCGAGCCGCTGTTCGTGGCCAGCAACATCACCAGGGTCTTCGGACGCGCCGGCCTCCGTGCCGTGGACGACGTCAGCCTGACGGTCGCCGATGGCCAGCGGCTCGGGATCGTGGGGGAGTCCGGCTCGGGGAAGTCGACGCTGATCCGCATCCTGGCCGCCCTGGACCGGCCGACGGCCGGCAGCGTCCGGTTCGCGGGCGAGGAGATCACGGCGCTGCCGGACCGCCGATTGGGCTTCTTGAGGTCGGCCGTCCAGATGGTCTTCCAGGATCCGCGCGGGTCGCTGAATCCCCGGATGCGCGTCGGCCAGATCGTCACCGAGCCGCTTCGGTCCCGGCTGCTGCGGCGCGAGGACGTCCCGGCCGACCACTCCGCGCGCCTGGCGCAGGTGCTGCTCGATGTGGGCCTTGAGCCGGACGCCGCGAATCGGTACCCGCACGAGTTCTCCGGGGGTCAACGGCAGCGGATCGCGATTGCCCGCGCGCTCGCGCCGCAGCCTAGGGTCCTGATCGCGGACGAGCCCGTCTCGGCCCTGGACGTCTCAGTGCGGGCCCAGGTGCTGAATCTGCTGGCCGACCTCGTCGCCAGCCACGGCCTGACGCTGGTGTTCGTCAGCCACGATCTGATGGTCGTGCGGCACGTCTGCGACAGCGTCGCCGTGATGCGTTCCGGTCGGATCATCGAGGCGGGCGCGATCGACGAGGTCTACGCCCAGCCGGCGCACGCGTACACCGCCGACCTGCTGGCCGCGGTGCCACGCCTGGCCTGACCGAACCCTCGATAGGCACAGCGCCGCGGCACCCGATACCGCCGCCGGTGGTCGGGGCGGCGTCCTCCGGGTGGTCCGGATAGTCTGCCGCCATGGCCGACCAGAGCTTCAACGACGACCTGCGCCTCGCCCACGTCCTGGCCGACAACGCCGATTCGATCACGATGAGCCGGTTCAAGGCGCTGGATCTGCGTGTTGACGCCAAGCCGGATTCGACACCGGTGACCGATGCCGACGTGGCCGTCGAGGACGGCATCCGCCGCATCCTGGCGCGCTCGCGGCCGCGCGACGCGGTTCATGGCGAGGAGCGGGCGGACACGGGCTGGGGCCCGCGCCGTTGGGTGATCGACCCGATCGACGGCACCAAGAACTTTCTTCGGGGGGTGCCGGTGTGGGCCACCCTGATCGGGTTGATGTACGCCGACGAGGTGGTGGTCGGCGTGGTGAGCGCTCCCGCGCTGGGACGGCGCTGGTGGGCCTGTCAGGGCGGGGGTGCCTTCGCCGGCAAGTCGCTGATGTCGTGCGACCGGATCGAGGTGTCCGGCGTCAGCCGCGTCGAGGACGCCTCGCTCAGCTACGCCTCCATCGGCGGGTGGGTCGAGGCCGGGCTCGGCCAGGAGTTCGTCGACCTGTTGCGCGGCTGCTGGCGCACCCGCGCCTACGGTGACTTCTGGTCCTACATGCTGCTGGCCGAGGGTGCGGTCGATATCGCCACCGAGCCCGAGTTGTCGCTGCACGACATGGCCGCCCTCGACGTCATCGTCACCGAGGCGGGCGGCCGCTTCACCAACCTGGACGGACGTCCCGGTCCGCACGGGCCGGGCGCCATCGCGACCAACGGGCTCCTGCACGACGACATCGTCACGCGCTTCGCAGACAACGCCGATTAGGGCCCGGGCCCTGGGGTCACCTCAGGGCCCGAGCAGGGTGGTTTCGAACCCCGAGGTTGTCGATCCACGGGCCAGTCGAAGCGGCGAGGACGTCAGTCGGCCAGCCAGGCGCGCTCCATGCGGCGGAACGACTCCAGGCGTTCTGGCGCGAGCCGACCGTCGGCGACTGCGGCGTCCAGTGCGCACTCTTGCGCTGCCGAGTCGTGCTGGCACCCGCGGGGGCAGTCCTCGGCGATCTTGGCCAAATCGACGAACGCGGCCAGGATCGAGTCGAGGGTCACGTGGCTGAGCCCGAACGAACGCACGCCCGGGGTATCGATCACCCATCCTCCCGGGGGTGGCAGCCGCAGGGCCAGCGCTGAGGTGGATGTGTGGCGTCCCCGCCCCGTCACCTCGTTCACCTCGCCGATGGCCCGGTCGACGCCGGGAATCAGCGCGTTCACCAGGGTCGACTTCCCGACTCCCGAGTGGCCGACGAAGACACTGCTGCGGTCGGCGAGCAGCGCTCGCAGCGGGTTCAGGTCGGAGCCCGGCTCAGTCACCACGACCGGCACTCCAAGGGGTCGATACGCCGCCAACAGCTCGTCCGCCGAGGCGAGGTCGGCCTTGGTCAGGCAGAGCACGGGGTCGAGGCCCGCGTCGTAGGCGGCCACCAGGATGCGGTCGATCATGCCCGTTCGCGGCGGCGGGTCGGCCAGCGCGGTGACGATCACCAGCTGGTCGGCGTTGGCGACGATCGGCCGTTCGAACGGGTCGTCGTCGTCGGCGGTGCGACGCAGCACCGTGGACCGTCCGACCACCTCGACGATTCGGGCCAGCGTCCCGGGTTCGCCGCTGGTATCGCCGACCAGGCGCACCCGATCGCCGACGATGACGCCCTTGCGGCCGAGTGTGCGGGCCTTGGTCGCCCGGACCTCGCGCTCGTCGTCCCCGGCCCCCGCCAGGCACGAGTAGCGGCCACGATCGACGGTGGTGACCGTCGCCACCTCCGCCTTCGAGTAGTCCGGACGGTCCTTCGTCCGGGGCCGCGTCCGCCGGGCGGGGCGACCGAACCCGGCATGGTCGTCGTCGTGGATGCCGCCGCGTTGTCGCGGGCTCAACGGGCTTCCACCACCCCGGCCAGCAGTTGCTGCCAAAGGCCGGGGAAGTCCGGCATCGTCTTGGTCGTGCAGGAGATGTCGTCCAAGACGATGCCCGGCGTGACCAGCCCCAACAGCGCCCCCGCGTGGGCCATTCGATGATCGGCGTAGGTCGCGAACACCCCGCCGGAGAGCTTCCTAGGCGTGATCTCGAGGCCGTCGTCGGTCTGTGAGACCAGCGCTCCCAGGTCGCCGAGCTCGCGCTCGAGCGCGGCCAACCGGTCGGTCTCGTGGCCCCTGATGTGACCCACCCCGCGAATCCGGGACGGCCCGTCGGCCAACGCTGCCAGCGCCGCAGCCACGCAGGTGAGTTCGCTCACGTCGGCAAGGTCGAGGTCCGCGCCGTGCAGGCGGTCGGGCCCTTCCACTTGCAGGACCAGTTCCGAGGGCCGGCCGCGCTCGCCGCGCTCGACCACCCGGACGTCCCCGCCGAAACTGCCGAGCACCGCCGCGACCTGATCGGCGGCCTGGGCGGTGTACTCCGGCCAAGGGAAGACCGCCCGCCCCCCCGTGATCAGCACCGCCGCCACGAACGGAGCCATGTTCATCAGGTCGGTCTCGATGCGCTCGTCGCGAGGCTGGATGACGCCGGGCTCGACCCGCCAGACGTCCGGCTGGATCTCGGCGGCATCAACCCCGCGGTCCTGCAGCATGGCCAGCGTCATGTCGACGTGAGGACGCGAGGGCAGCGGCCCGCCGACGTGGCGAATCGTCAAGCCCTCGGTGCATCGGCAGGCGAACATCAACAGCCCCGAGATGAACTGGCTCGACGCGGACGAATCCAGTGTGATCTCGCCGCCGCGCACGCCACCGCGCCCGGTGACGGTGAACGGGAGCGACCTGGGCTCGACCTCAACTCCGAGGTCGCCCAGCGCGTCCAGTAGGGGACGCAGCGGTCGCGGGCCTGCCTGCGCGTCGCCGTGAAAGCGGGTCGAACCGTTGGCCAGCGCGGCCAGGGGCGGTAGGAAGCGCATGACCGTGCCGGACAGCCCGCAGTCGATGCTGGCGCCGGGGAGCAATGCTCTTGGTGGGATCACCCGGAGCCGGTCCAACGTGTCGAACCTGGGGTGGCGCTCGAGCTCGATCCGGGCGCCCAACTGCTCCAGACCCTGCCGCATCAACAGCGTGTCGCGCGCGTCCAGGGCACCGAAGATCGTTCCTGGTCCGTCGGCCAGCGCGGCCAGTACGAAGGCCCGGTTCGTGGCCGACTTCGAGCCCGGCGTCAGGACGGCCTCGGTGATCGGTCCCCTAGCGACCGGCGCCTGCCAGGGGACGGCCGGCGCGGGCCCTTTGCGGATCCGCTCGCGCAGGCGATTGAGCCAACTAGCGCCCGGCACTCGAAGCCCTTGCATCGACCCGGCGGTCGGCGCCGAACGAGCCGACTTTGGCGGCGGCGCTCGCCGGCGGTAACGCGCGAGGGCTCAACTCAGAGCGCTCTCGATGCTCTTTTGGGCGTTGTGTGCCAGCTGGCGAGCCTGCACGGTGGCGAGCTTGGCCTCGCGAGCCAGGGTGGCCTTGGCGTGGCGGGCCTCGCGGGTCAACTGGCGAGCAGTGCGCTGGGCGTCCCGGGCGATCTGGTCCTTGGTGCGCGCGGCCCCACGGCCCAGCCGCTCGGCCTCATGGCCGGCGCGCCACACCAGCCCCGGGCGTCCCTCGGTGTCCTGGGCCGCGAGGACCACCCCACCGAGCAGGGCGATGTTCTTCACCAGCTGCGACTGCGCTGCCGCCTTGTCCGCACCAGCCTTGAGCGGATTGGACGCCAGCACGTGCGGAATCATCGATAGCGCCAGCAGCCCCGAGCCGAACCGGCGGCCAAGGCCCGTGGCCAGGCTCAGCCCGCCTACGATCTGCAACGCGCCGTTGATCTGGACGAGGGTGCGAGTGTCGTCGGGGATATAGCCGGCCACCTCGGTGGGCGCTGCCTTCTGGACCAGTGGGACGAACCGCTTGGCGATGGGTTCGGCGGCCTCGACCAGGGGCTCCGGCTCACGCAGGGCCTTGACGCCGTTCACGATGAAGTAGCTGGCCAGCATCGTCCTGGCCGCGGCACGCAGGAGGTTCATGCCCTATGTCTAGCGCTGAACTCGCCTGGCGCCAAGGCGGTCCCAGGAATCTCCACCGTTGAGCCACCCGAAAGTGTGGCCCTTGCTCGCTTTCGATGCGTCGAGTAGGAAGGGGGCATGTGTGGCCGGTACGCGGCCTCGGCCGACCAGGAGTTGTTGACCGAGGTCTTCGAGATCGACGAGGTCGCGGGGCCGATGCCGCCGCCGCGGTTCAACATCGCCCCTACCGATCCGGTGGCCGCGATCGTCGCGAGGGCGCCTAAAGCCGAGCCCGAGGACGTCCGGCGCAAGCTCGTCACGCTGCGCTGGGGGCTGGTGCCGTCCTGGTCGTCAGACCCCAAGGGTGCGGCTCGCCTGATCAATGCGCGGGCCGAAACCGTCGCCGTCAAGCCCGCCTTCCGCAAGGCGTTCGCCGCCCGGCGCTGCCTGATCCCGGCCGACGGCTACTACGAGTGGTACCAGATGCAGGCGTCCGGCCCGCGTGGACGGCCGCTCAGGCAGCCGTTCTTCATCCGGCCAGCCGACGGCTCGCTGTACGCGATGGCCGGCCTCTACGAGTTTTGGCGGGTGCCCGGGGGCGAGGGTGAGGACGCCTGGCTGAGCACCTGCTCGATCATCACCACCACGGCCGTGGACGCCATCGGCCACATTCATGACCGGATGCCGATGACCGTGGCGCCGAAACTCTGGTCGGATTGGCTGGACCCCGGGCTGACCGATCCCGACGAAGCCGCCGCCCTCATGGCAGCGCCGCAGCCCGACGCGCTGGAGGCGTACGCGGTGCCCACCCTGGTGAACAAGGTGGGCAATGACGGGCCGGCCTTGATCCAACCCCTCCCGTTCGGGCCGTCGGGGCAGCAGTGAGCGAGATCTTCGAGGTCGACACGCCGCATGGGCTGGGTCGCTGGCATATCGCCGCGGCCGAGGACGCGGCGGCCTGGCTGCTCCTGGGGCACGGGGCCGGCGGGGGCATCGACGCCCCGGATCTGCTCGCGCTGGCCAGCCGGCTGCCGGGCGAGGGCATCACCGTTGCCAGGTTCGAGCAACCCTGGCGAGTGGCCGGTAAACGCGTCGCCAGCCCTCCGCCACGGTTGGACGAAGCCTGGCTGGCCGCGCACTCAGGTCTCATCGAAACCGGTCGGATCGTACCGGGGGCCGGCACGTTCTTCGGCGGCCGCAGCGCCGGGGCCCGGGTGGCTTGCCGGACGTCATCCGGACGCGCGCGAGGAGTCGTAGCCCTCTCGTTCCCTCTTCATCCCCCCGGGAAACCCGCCGCTTCTCGGGCCGAAGAACTGGCGCAGGCCGGCGTCTCCACCCTGGTCTTCCAGGGGGACGCAGACCCGTTCGGTTCGGCCGCTGACGTACGTGCGGCCGTCCCGGACGCCTTGGTGGTCGAGATGGCCGGTTGCCGGCACGATCTGCGCCCGGCCAAGAGCCGCGGCACCCAGGCCGAGGTGAACGCGCGCATCGTGGCCGACTCGCTGGCGTTCATTCGCCGGCTTGGGTGAGGCGCGGGTATTCGGGGGCGGGGGCGCCGCCCGGGCAGACGGAATATCCCGTCGATTCGGTAGGTTCAACCGGGCATGAGCGCAACGGGCCTGATGGTCGCACCGCGGGACGCGGCGGCCACACCGGTACTCTCGTACGTGATGCCACTACCGCATGTCACCGAAGAACTCTCCGTTCCCGACTTCGATCCAGGGCTGGAGACGCCGGAAGAACGCGCGGCCAGGTTCGAGCGTGACGCGATGGAATATCTGGACCAGCTTTACGGCGCGGCCCTGCGCATGACTCGCAACCCCGCCGACGCCGAGGACGTGGTGCAGGAGACGTATGCGAAGGCGTTCGCCTCGTTCCATCAGTTCACGCCGGGCACCAACCTCAAGGCGTGGCTGTACCGGATCCTGACCAACACCTACATCAACTCCTACCGCAAACAGCAGCGCCAGCCGCAGACCAGCGGCGCGGAGCAGATCGAGGACTGGCAGTTGGCCCGAGCCGAGTCGCACACCTCGGACGGCCTGCGCTCTGCCGAGATGGACGCCTTGGACCGGATGGGCGACTCCGTCGTCACCGATGCGCTGGCGTCCCTGACGCCCGATTTCCGGCTGGCCGTGTACTTGGCCGACGTCGAGGGCTTCTCCTACAAGGAGATCGCCGAGATCATGGGGACCCCGATCGGGACCGTCATGTCGCGGCTGAACCGCGGTCGCACGCAGCTCCGGGCGAAGCTTGCCGACTACGCCAGGGAGCAGGGAATCGGGAAGCGAGACGACGATGAGTGAGGAGTTGGACTGCGAGCACGTCCTCGCTCGGGCCTACGAGTTCTTCGATCACGAACTGGACGACGCCACTGGGGAGGAGATCCGTGCCCACCTCGCCGCGTGCGAGCCGTGCCTGGAGCACTTCGACGTCGAGCAGGCGGTTCGCGCCATGCTTCGCCGGCACTGTGCACAGTCGCGAGCCCCGGAGGGCCTGCGACTGCGGATCGTCTCGCAGTTGACCCTCACCCGCGTCGAGGACGACGGCACCCAGATCGTGGCGCATCGCCGAATCGAGACCTGGGGAAACTAGCCAGCTCCCCGATAACGAACCGAAGCCCCGTCCAAGCGACGGGGCTTCGTGCGTGGATCGCGGCTCAGGCGTTGGGGCGCTTGCCGTGGTTGGCTGAGCTCTTCTTGCGGGCGCGGCGCTTGCGGCCTCCCTTGCCCATGGGGCCTCCTCGGTTGGTCTGGGTCGTGCGTATGCGACCCGTCATTTTGACACGGACTCTTCTAGATCCAAACCGGCGCCAACCGATGTGCGGCCGACGAGCATTCGAGCACGAACGCGGCCTGTCGCCCGTCGGTTGGGTTGTCCACCCAACTAGGGTTCTGGGCATGCTCAAGATGAGCCAGGTCATCGCCGACCACACGCGCCTCGGGGTCGAGGACGTCCGTTGGCTTGAGCATCTGGTCGACGAGTGGGACCTGCTCGCCGACCTGTCCTTCTCGGATCTGATCTTGTGGGTGCCCGACCGGGACGACAACGTCTTCTGGGCCGCCGCCCAGGTCCGACCGACCACCGGGCCTACTGCATTGGAGGACGACGTCGTGGGCGACGAGATCGCCTACGACCCCGAGCACCTGGTCACCGAGGCATTCATGTCTCGTCGGATCTCGGAAACCAGCAACAACAAGCTGCAAGCCGGCATCCCGGTCGACGTGCACGCCATCCCGGTCGTCATCGGCGACCGCTGCATCGCCGTGGTCGAGCGGCACACCAACCAGATGGGCGTCCGCGCACCGGGGGCCCTGGAGGACGCCTACCTGGAGGCGGCGGCGGTGTTGTCCGAGATGGTGCACCGGGGCCAGTTCCCGGTTCCCGGAGAAAAGCCGGTGCCCTGGATCTCACCGCGCGTGGGTGACGGGCTGATCCGTCTGGACGAGGGTGGCGTGATCTTGTTCGCGAGCCCGAACGCGGTCAGCGTGTACCGGCGGCTCGGGCTGAGCGCGGACCTGGAGGGCGAGCGGTTCACCAAGGTGACCCGGACGCTCGTCCCAGCCGAGAAGCTGCCGGTCGAGGTGCCGCTGGCGAGCCTCGTCGCGAGCAACCGTTCGCACGAACTCGACGTCGAGACGGCCGATGTGAGCCTGCGGATGCGCTTTTTGCCGCTGCGGCTGAGCAGCGCGCGTGTCGGCACCCTGGTGATGTGCCGCGACATCACCGAACTGCGCCGGCGCGAGCGTCAACTCGTCACCAAGGACGCCACGATCCGCGAGATCCATCACCGCGTCAAGAACAACCTCCAGACGGTCGCGGCTCTCCTACGGCTGCAGGCGCGCCGGATCTCCTCCGAGGAGGGCCGGGCGGCGCTGGGCGACGCCATGAAGCGTGTCGCGGCGATCGCGGTGGTTCACGAGATCTTGTCGCAGGCCTTCGACGGGGTGGTGCCATTCGACGACGTCGCAGACCGCCTGTTGCGGATGGTCGGCGACGTCGCGGCCACCGGCGGCAGCGTCCAGGTCAAGCGCGAGGGCAATTTCGGCATGATTCCCGCGGCGGTGGCGACGAGCTTGTCGCTGATTCTGACCGAGGTGTGCCAAAACGCCGTCGAGCACGGTCTAGGGAACACCTCCGGCCAGGTGGTGGTGCGGCCGGTCCAGGCCGAGGGGCGCCTGACGGTCGAGGTCAGCAACAACGGCGCGGCGCTGCCTGAAGGCTTCAGTGTTGCCGAGTCCCAAAGCCTTGGGCTCTCGATCGTCTCGGCGCTCGTGGACGACCTCGGCGGCGAGTTCACGCTGGAGACCAACGCGGGCGGCGTGGGCACCGTGGCGAGGGTGGTCATTCCGCTGTCCTGACTCGGGCTCGCCGAAGTCTTCAGGGGCCGGGGATTGGCACCGCCGACCCGGTGATGCGCGCCGTCAGCCCCAGCAGCTCCACGTGGAGGGGCCGGGACGGCCCATTTCGATGCCTTGCCGGATCGTGAACCGGCCGGCGGGGCCGATCAGGCCGAGGCCGCTCAGGTGGGCCGCCAAGGCGGCCGCGGCCGCGCCGGTCGCCGGGTCTTCCCGGACCCCGCCCCAGGGGAAGGGGTTGCGGGCCCGCCATTGCGCGGGGCCGGTGGGAGTGCAGGCTTGGATGGTGATCCACGCCTGCTCGCGACACAGGCGTTGGAGGGCGGCGAAGTCGTAGTCGAGCCTGATCAGGGTGGCCAAGTCGCGAACGACGAGCACGGGATGCCGATTGCCGCCGTAGCCGATCGCCGGCGGGTAGGCCGGGTGGAGATCGGCGGACGTCCATCCGAACGTTGTCAGCAGGCGCAGCAGGAGTTCCGGCGCCAGGGGCAGGCAGTCCAATGGGGGGCTCTCCAGCGAGCCCACGAAGCCGTCCCCGCGCGCTTGTGCGACGACCCCGATCGAGCCCACGTTGGTCGCCAGGAGATAGTGTCCCGGCCCGTGGGCGAACCCGAGAGCGACCGCGGTGGCGATCGTCGCATGCCCGCAGAAGTCGACCTCACCCGCGGGCGCGAAGTAGCGGATCCTCCCCGCCTGGCGTCGACCGGTCTGGGACGAGAAAGGCGGTCTCGCTGTAGCCGACCGCGGCTGCGATCGCCTGCATCGCGTCCGCGCTGAGGCCGGTCGCGTTCAGGACAACCCCAGCGGGGTTTCCTCCGGTCGGGGTGTCACTGAAGGCCGCGTATCGCTGTACGGTCGGCTCCGTGGCCATGAGCGTCCTCCTTTCGGCCGGCGTGCCCGAGCGAGAACTCGTTCAGTCTGCCCTGCTAGATTCGGGTCCCCGCCGGCCGGACGAGTGAGAGCCCGGACAAGCCGTGGGTGGCCGTACAAGCCGTGGAGTGGTTAGCGCGACCGCGAGTGCGACCCGGAGAATGGCGGTCGCCGAAGGCTAGACCGGGCAACGAGGGACGGGTCGACCGGCGGACTACTTGGGCGGGCGAACTCGTGAGCGGGCGGCCCGGCGCTTGAGAGCGCGCCGCTCGTCCTCGCTGAGACCTCCCCAGACACCGTGATCCTGCCCCGCGTCGAGCGCCCATTGCAGGCACTCCTCGCGGACGTCACAGCGTTTGCACACCTTCTTCGCCTCGGCAATCTGCATCAGCGCAGGGCCGGTGTTGCCGACGGGAAAGAAGAGTTCGGGGTCCTCGTTGAGGCAGGCGGCCTTGTGGCGCCAGTCCATGTGGTTACCACTCCTTCGGCGGTTTACGCCACGGTCGACCCGGGTCGGGACGGGAATCGCTCGCGGGTCGGGAAGAATTCGTCCCCCTAGGTTGGCAAGCATTCGCCACGCTGACAAGGGCTACCGAGCAGAAACCCCAAATGCTTTTCGACGCGCCCCCATCCACGGGCCAGGACGGCGGTGGCCGGTTGGCCGTGACCGGCAGCGCACCAGCGCGGCGCAGTCGACGCGGAGCACACCGAGGCGGGGAAGTTCACCTGTGGACAACCACCAAGATCGGCCGGGATCGCCGGCTCGGGCTGTCACGATGGGTGCTCCGGGCCCACCCCACGACCCAGGAGACTCGAAATGGCTCACTTCCGACGCTCGCTTTGCGCCGTCCTCACCGTTGGCGCGCTCGTCGGCTGCTCGCCGCAGCCGGCCGCGTCGCCGACCCCAAGCCCGAGCAGTTCGCCGACGCCCAGTCCCACTGCGAGCGA
>JBDHZK010000089.1:0-11044 GCA_039811865.1 Propionicicella sp.
AGGTTTTCGTCCAAGGCGGCCAGGAACTCCTCGGTGGTGAGGAACGGCTGGTCGGGGCCGACGAGCAGGGCGAGGTCCTTGGTCATCTTCCCCGACTCCACAGTCGCGACGCAGACCTCCTCCAACGCCTTGGCGAAGCCGGTCACCTCGGGCGTGCCATCGAGCTTGCCGCGGTGCTTCAGCCCGCCCGTCCAAGCGAAGATGGACGCGATCGGGTTGGTCGAGGTCGGCTTTCCCTGCTGATGCATCCGGTAGTGCCGGGTGACGGTGCCATGCGCTGCCTCGGCCTCGACGGTCTTGCCGTCGGGGGTCATCAGCACCGACGTCATCAGCCCGAGCGACCCGAAGCCCTGCGCGACGGTGTCCGACTGGACGTCCCCGTCGTAGTTCTTGCACGCCCAGACGTAGCCGCCCTCCCACTTCATCGCGGCCGCGACCATGTCGTCGATCAGGCGGTGCTCATAGGTCAGGCCGCGCTCGGCGAACTGCGCGGCGAACTCGGTCTCGAACACCTGCGCGAAGAGGTCCTTGAAGGCGCCGTCGTAGGCCTTGAGAATCGTGTTCTTAGTGGACAGGTACACCGGGTAGTCGCGCATCAGCCCATAGGAGAAGGACGCCCGCGCGAAGTCGCGGATCGAGTCGTTGAAGTTGTACATGCCCATGGCCACGCCGCCGTCGGCACCGTAGTTGGCGACCACGTGCTGAATCGGCTCGCCGCCGTCGTTGGGGGTGAAGGTGATGGTCAACTGGCCGGCGCCGGGCACCTTGAAGTTCGTGGCGCGGTACTGATCGCCGTGCGCGTGACGGCCGATCACGATGGGCTTGGTCCAGCCCGGCACCAGGCGCGGGATGTTGGAGATGATGATCGGCTCGCGGAAGACGACGCCGCCCAGGATGTTGCGGATCGTTCCGTTCGGCGAGAGCCACATCTTCTTCAAGCCGAACTCGGCGACGCGGGCCTCGTCCGGGGTGATGGTCGCGCACTTGACACCGACACCGTGGCGCTGGATCGCGTGGGCGGCGTCCACGGTGATCTGGTCCGCCGTGGCGTCGCGGCTTTGGATGCCGAGGTCGTAGTAGTCGAGGTTCACATCGAGATACGGATGGATCAGGCGGTCCTTGATGAACTGCCAGATGATCCGGGTCATCTCGTCGCCGTCGAGTTCGACGACCGTGCCGACCACCTTGATCTTCGCCATTTCGCGCCCTTCCTCCAGATCGTGCGCTCAACCTACCAACGGGGGACGAGAACGCGGTCGAGTCCCGCGGCGTTCGACGGGGACGGCCCGACGCGCCGAAGCCCATGGCGAGGACTCCCCTTAACCGTCCAAGACTCCTGCTCAACGAAGGCTCTGGACGCCTAGCAGAAGCCCTCGGCGAGGCCCGGCGTTAGTGTGCCGGGCCCGAGCTTCGAACGCCCCCCTGCGACGGGCTCAGGGGACGAGAAGGCCTCCACCCACCCCCTCGACGGGTTCAGCGGACGAGCTCACCCACTAGCCTTGCGCGGGTGACCGAAACCAGCCACTGGGTGCTCACGCTCGTCTGCGACGACCGGCCGGGGATCGTCCACGCCGTGACCGGGGCAATCGTGGGGGCACACGGGAACATCACCGAACTGCAACAGTTCTCCTCCGACGACACCGGCCGCTTCTTCATGCGGGTCCAGGTCGAGACCTCGGCCAGCTACGACGTCTTCATCGGCCAACTCGGTCCGGTCGCCGAGCGCTTCGGCGCCACCTGGGAGCTCGACCACGTCGGACGTCCGATGCGCACGCTGGTGCTCGTCTCGAAGGCGGGGCACTGCCTGAACGACCTGCTCTTTCGCCAGCGCTCGGGGCAACTGCCGATCCGGATCCCCCTGATCTTGTCCAACCACGAGACGTTGGCGCCGCTGGCCGGCTTCTACGGGGTGCCGTTCGAGCAGCACGCGGTCTTCCCCGAGACCAAGGACGCCATGGAGCGGCGCATCCTGGATGCCGTGGTCGCCCATGACGTCGAGTTGGTGGTTCTGGCCCGGTACATGCAGATCCTGACGCCTTGGCTGTGCGAGCAGTTGGCGGGGCGCGCGATCAACATCCATCACTCGTTCCTGCCCGGCTTCAAGGGCGCCAACCCCTACCGTCAGGCGCATGCGCGCGGTGTGAAGCTCGTCGGCGCGACCGCACACTTCGTCACCCCGAACCTCGACGAGGGTCCGATCATCGAGCAGAACGTCGTCCGGGTCGACCACTCGATGTCGGTGGCCCAGCTCACCGCCCGCGGTCAGGACCAAGAGTCGGCGACGCTGTCCGCCGCGGTGCGGCTGTTCGCCGAGCACCGCGTCCTGCGCGACGGCGCCCGCACGATCATCTTCCGCTGACCTGGGGGCCTGCGTCTTCGGCTGATCCCAGGAGACGCTCCGAGGCGATCCAACCCCACCCGGACGGCCCCGGGCGCGTCCGGCGCACCGGCGCTGCTAGCGTCGGATGCGTACCCGAGGTCTTGGAGGAAACATGAGCAAAGCACCCGTAAAGGTCGCCGTCACCGGCGCCGCCGGCCAGATCTGCTACAGCCTGTTGTTCCGCATCGCCAGCGGCGCGCTGCTCGGTCCAGATCAGCCGGTCGAGTTGCGGCTGCTCGAGATCACGCCCGCCCTGAAGGCGCTCGAGGGCGTCGTGATGGAACTGGACGACTGCGCGTTCCCGCTGCTGTCAAAGGTGGTCACCGGCGACGACGCCCTGAAGGTCTTCGACGGCGTCAACGTGGCGCTCCTGGTGGGCGCGCGTCCTCGCACGAAGGGCATGGAGCGCGGCGACCTGTTGAGCGCCAACGGCGCGATCTTCACCGCTCAGGGCAAGGCCCTGAACGAGGTGGCGGCGGACGACGTGCACATTCTGATCACGGGCAACCCGGCGAACACGAACGCCCTGATCGCGATGAGCAACGCCCCCGACATCCCCGCCGAGCGCTTCAACGCCCTCACGCGCCTGGACCACAACCGCGCCATCAGCCAGCTCGCCGCCAAGGTCGGCGCGCCCGTAACCGACATCAAGCACATGACGATCTGGGGCAACCACTCCGCCACCCAGTACCCGGACCTGTTCCACGCCGAAGTGGCCGGCAAGAACGCCGCGCAGGTGGTGGACGACCAGGACTGGATCGCGGACACCTTCATCCCGACCGTCGCCAAGCGCGGCGCCGCGATCATCGAGGCGCGGGGGGCGTCCTCGGCGGCGTCGGCGGCCAACGCGACGATCGAGCACATGCGCGACTGGCTGGCCGGGACGCCGGCCGGCGACTGGGTTTCGATGGCGGTGCCGGCCGACGGCTCCTACGGCGTGGCCGAGGGCGTGATCTCGTCCTTCCCCTGCACCACCAAGGACGGCGCCTACGAGATCGTCCAAGGGCTGGAGATCAACGACTTCTCGCGCGGCAAGATCGACGCCTCGGTGGCCGAACTGATCGACGAGCGCGACGCGGTCAAGGCGCTCGGCCTGATCTGATCGTCCACTTCCGATGCCGGGCGGCTGTCGCCGTCCGGCGTCGGAGCCTCGGCAGGCCGCCGATCTCCCGGTCAGCGCGCATGATCAGCCCGTGGTCCGGGGCTGGAGCACAATTGGCGCCACGGCCCGTCCCTGGGCGACGGCTCCGCGGAGGTGATGGGTGAGCGACAACTGGCAGCCCTCGGCGCTCGGCGATTCGAGCCTGGGCGGCACCTCGCTGCTCGGGTCGACGCTGTTCGATGCTGCGCCGGCGGGCTCGTCCCTGGTCGACGGGCCCGTTTCGAAGCCGCTGCCCAACTCCCCCTCGCCCGACGGGGGGGCCGCCGATTCAACCGGCGCCCGCTGGCAAGCGTTCATGGGACGACAAGGATCTGCTCCTCGGGTGCCGGCACGACCACCCGGGCCCGCGGCGCAATCGACGCCGTCCCTGCCCGAATGGACTCCGGGCAACTGGGGTGACCCGGACGGGGAGCCCGCCGGCGCCTATCCCGCCCGGCTGCAACCGCCCGCCCCGGCGCCGGGACGCGCGCCGGCCGTCTTGTCCACCGGGTTCACCCCGCCGCGGCAACCGGCGCGAAACGCGACCGTCAGCCCGCAGCTTCAGGCGCGCGTCGGATTGGGGCTCGCGTTCGTCGGAGTGTTCGGTGGAATCTGGTGGAGCATCCTGGGCTTCGCGCTGAGCCTGCTCGCGCTCAGCCGGGCCAGCCGGGGCGAACCGCTTGCGCCCCGAGACCGGCGGATGGCCCAGTTCGCCATGGTCTTGGCGGTCGCCGGCGCGGTGATCTTCGTCGTGGCTCTTGCCTCCAGCCGCTGAACGCCGGCCGGGGGGTGGCCTAGCCCCGGCTCGGCGGCACCAGCCAGGCCAGCGCCACAATCCCGGCGCCCACGCCGAGCATCAAGATGGCGTCCAACAAGCGAGAGCGCACCGCCAGCAGCTTCACCACAACTCGCGGCAACAGGGCTCGGTAGACCCCGCCCAATAACACCGCCGCGCCGATCAGGGTGGAGCCGGTGCGCCAGTGTCCGCTGGCGACGACCCCTATCCCCACCGCCACGCCGGCAAGGACCGTGAGCAGCGGCCACTCGTCCACGACTTTCGCCAGGAACGGCCGGTTCGTCCACCCGGAGCGCGCCGGCAACTGCCAGCGCCTGCGCCGGGTCTGAGGATCGTGGGCCGGCGTGGTCATCCCGCCAGCGACTCCGCGCGGTCGACCACGTTTTGCAGCAGCATCGCGCGGGTCATCGGGCCCACCCCGCCAGGCATCGGGGCGACGTAACCGGCGACGTCCCAGACGCTCGGGTGCAGATCGCCCACCAGGCCGGCATCGGTGCGGGTGATGCCGACGTCGAGCAGCGCGGCCCCGGGCGCAACCATGTCGGCCGTGATCAGCCCGGGAGAACCAGCCGCGGCGACCACGACGTCCGCGGCGCGGGTGTGCGAAGCCAGGTCCAAGGTGCCGGTGTGGCAGATGGTCACGGTGGCATTCTCGCTGCGGCGGGTCAGCAGCAGACCGAGGGGACGCCCGACCGTCGTCCCGCGCCCGACGATGCAGACCTCGGCGCCGTTCAGCGGAACGTCGTGGCGGCGCAACAGCTCGACGATGCCGCGCGGGGTGCACGGCAAGGCGCCGGGCACGCCCAGGACGAGGCGTCCCAGGTTGACCGGGTGCAGCCCGTCGGCGTCCTTGGCGGGGTCGACGAGTTCGAGCGCCCAGTTGTCGTCCAAGTGCCTAGGCAGCGGCAACTGGACGATGAAGCCGGTGCAGCTCTGGTCGGCGTTCAGCGCGGCGATCGCCTCGGCGACCTGGCTGGCGGACGCGTCGGACGGCAGATCCACGCGGATCGAGTTGATCCCGACTTCGGCGCAGTCGCGGTGCTTGCCGGCGACGTAGGCGCGGCTGCCGGGGTCGTCCCCGACGAGGACGGTGCCGAGCCCGGGGACGACGCCCCGCTCACGCAGCGCGGTCACGCGCATGGTCAGGTCGGCCTTGACGGCGGCGGCGGCCGCCTTGCCGTCCAGCTTGGTCGCGGTCATGTTTCCCCAGTTCGGTGGAGCGTCTCAGTGGAAGAAGTGCCGGGTGCCGGTCAGGTACATGGTGACGCCCGCGGCCTGCGCGGCGGCGATGGTGTCGGCGTCCCGCACCGAACCGCCGGGCTGAACGATCGCCCGCACCCCCGCGTCGATCAGGATCTGCGGCCCGTCGGCGAACGGGAAGAAGGCGTCGGACGCCGCGACCGAGCCGGTCGCCCGCTCCCCTGCGCGTGCGACGGCCAGCTTGCACGAGTCGACCCGGTTGACCTGGCCCATGCCCACCCCGACCGATGCGCCGTCGCTGGCCAGCAGGATCGCGTTCGACTTCACCGCGCGACAGGCCCGCCAGGCGAAGCCGAGGTCGGCCAGGGTGGCGTCGTCGGCGGGCTCGCCGGCGGCCAGCGTCCAGTTGGCCGGGTCGTCGCCGGCGGCGTCCAGGGCATCGGCATGCTGCAGCAGCAGCCCGCCGGTGATGGGCTTCAACTCGACCCCACCGGAGGTCCGGGGTTCGACGACGAGGACGCGGACGTTCTTCTTGCGGCCCAGGATCTCCAGTGCGCCTTCGTCGTAACCGGGGGCGCAAATCACCTCGGTGAAGATCTCGGCGACCTGGGTGGCCAGCTCGACACTCACGTTGCGGTTCGCCGCGATCACGCCCCCGAACGCCGAAACCGGATCGCACGCATGCGCGGCGCGGTGAGCGGCGGCGATGTCGTCCCCGATGGCGATGCCGCAAGGATTGGCGTGCTTGATGATGGCCACAGCGGGCTCGGCGAAGTCGTACGCGGCGCGATAGGCGGCGTCGGCGTCGGTGTAGTTGTTGTACGACATCTCCTTGCCGTGCAACTGCGTCGCGCTCGCCAACCCGCGCGGGTTGTGCCCGTTGCGGTAAAGGGCGGCCGGCTGGTGGGAGTTCTCGCCGTAGCGCAGGGCGCCGGCCTTGTCCCACGTGGCACCGACCCAGGCCGGGAAGCCGTCCCCGCCGCTGGTGTCGGTCAGGACGCTGCCCATCCAGGACGCCACCGCGACGTCGTAGGTGGCGGTGTGGACGAACGCCGCCGCCGCCAACGCCTGGCGTTGCGCGAGGGTGAAGCCGCCGCTGGCTAGCGCGTCGAGCAGTTCGGGGTATTGGTCGGGCGAGGTCAGGATCGCGACGCTGGGGTGGTTCTTCGCGGCTGCGCGCACCATGGATGGGCCGCCGATGTCGATCTGCTCGACGCACTCGTCGACGCTGGCCCCGGAGGCGACCGTCGCTGCGAACGGGTACAGGTTGCTGACCACCAGGTCGAACGCGGCGACCCCCAGGTCGTCGAGTTGTTCGCGGTGGGACGCCAGGCGCCGGTCGGCCAGGATGCCCGCGTGGATGCGCGGATGCAGCGTCTTCACCCGGCCGTCCAGGCACTCGGGGAAGCCGGTGACGTCCTCGACACCGGTGACCGGGACGCCGGCGGCCGCGAGCGTCTTGGCTGTCGAACCGGTGGACACCAGTTCGACGCCGGCGCCGGCGAGGGCCTGGCCGAGCTCGACCAGCCCGGACTTGTCGTAGACGGAAACGAGGGCGCGGCGGATCGGCTGGCGATCAGACATCGGTGCCTTTCTGGTGGGCCAATGCGTAGGCGGTCACGGTGTCGAGCAGGAGTTGGCGCTCGACGACCTTGATGCGTTCGTGGAGGGATTCGACCGTGTCGTCCGGTTCGACGCGGACGGGCTCTTGGGCGATGATCCGGCCCGTGTCGACGCCCTCGTCGACCTCGAAGACGGTGCAGCCGGTCACCTTGACGCCGTAGGCCAGCGCGTCGCGGGGACCGTGGACGCCGGGGAAGGACGGCAGCAGCGCCGGGTGGGTGTTGATCATGCGACCGCCGAACTCGGCGAGGAACGCCTTGCCGACCAGCTTCATGAAGCCGGCGCTGACCACCAGGTCGGGGCGGTGGGCGGCGACGGCGGCGGTGAGTTCGGCGTCCCAGGCGGTGCGGTCGGCGCCCTTGGCGAGCGGTACGGCGAAGGTCGCGATGCCCGCTTGCCCGGCCCTGACCAGGCCGTACGCGTCGGGTCGGTCGGCGCCGACGGCGACCACCTCGGCCGGGACGACGCCGGCTGCGGTGGCGTCCAGCAGGGACGCCAGCAGCGTCCCCGTCCCGGAGATCAGCACGACCACGCGGAAAGTCACGGCCGTCAGCCTATCCAGGCGCGCGCGCTCGCCTCGACGCGCGCGGTTTCGCGAGCCGAACGGCTGGGGCTTGGTCAGCCAAGACGTCAGTTGGCCGCCACCGACCCAACAACCGCGCCTGGAACTGCACTGTCGTCGTGGTCGAGGTACATAGTTCAGATTCGGCCCCACTGACTGCCGTGCCGTCGCGCCGTTACTGGCCACGCGGCAAGCCCGGATACAGTTTTCAACGTGCCTGAGCTGTTCGATCGTCGAGTCGCGATCGTCGGCTCTGGGCCCTCGGGCCTGTTCGCCGCGCAGGCGTTGACCCGCATCCCCGGCATCGCCGTGGACATCTACGACCGCTTGCCGACGCCGTTCGGGTTGCTGCGCTACGGCGTCGCTCCCGACCACACCAGCATCAAGGCCATCTCCGAGCGCCTGGAAGGCGTGTTCGACTCCCCTGCCATCCGATTCCTCGGGCTGGTCGAGTTCGGCCGGGACGTCAGCCGAGCCGAACTGCTGGACGCCTACGACGCGGTCATCTACGCCGCCGGGGCCAGCGAAGATCGGCGGATGGCCGTCCCCGGTGAGGATCTGCCCGGCAGTCGCTCGGCCCGCGAGTTCGTCGCCTGGTACTCCGGCCACCCGGACGCCACGCCGCAGCTACTTGAAGGCGTGCAGGACGTAGTCACCGTCGGGGTCGGGAACGTGGCTGTTGACGTCGCCCGAATCCTGTTGCGCGACCGCGCCGAACTGGCCGCCACGGACATGCCCGAGGCGGTGCTCGCCGAACTGCGCGGTGCCGACATCCGCAACGTCTGGGTGGTGGGCCGGCGCGGACCACAGCACGCGAGCTTCACCACCGTCGAGCTGCGCGAGCTGTTGAGCGATCCGACCGTTGCGGTCACGGTCTCCGATGGCGCGCTCGACGTGGACGAGGCCGCCTTGGACCGTCGGACCAGGGCCAACATCGATGTCCTCAAAGAGGCGGCGGCAAGAGTCGTACCGAATCCGCGCGCCCATCTTGGCTTCCTTTTTTGGCAACGCCCCGTCGGCGTTGTCGGCGAGAACCGAGTCAGCGGTGTGCACCTGGAGCGGACGACCCTCGACTCCTCAGGTCGCGTCGTGCCCGCCCAGGATGCGGGAGTGCTGCCCGCCGACCTCGTGCTGCGTGCGATCGGGTACCGCGGCAAGCCGCTGCCGGGGGTCCCGTTCGACCCGACCGCCGGCGTCATCCCGAATATCGAGGGGCGCGTCACCGACGGCTTCGGCGCCGTCCAGGCCCGCGAGTACGTGGTGGGCTGGATCAAGCGCGGCCCGCTCGGCGTGATCGGCACCAACAAGTCGGACGCCGCCGAGACCGTCCGACACCTGCTCGCAGACCTGGCGGCAGTGCCCGTCCTGTCCGGCCGCCTCGACATCGACGCCGTTTTGGAATCGCGCGGGATCAACCACAGCAGCTATGCGGACTGGCAGCGCATCGACGACGCCGAGGTCGCCCGCGGCGGCACCCGCGGGCGCTCCCGCACCAAGATCGAGGCCTGGCACGAACTCATCGACCTGGTGGCCCACGAACGTCCCGGCGGGCCTGCCAGCGTCGCCGACGGTGGGCTCACGCCGCTGGAACAGCGTGAGCCGACCATCGAGGCGCCGCTTTGAGATCCGGAGACGCGGGCGGCGGGCGCGCCGGCGCCTAACGTCAGGAGGCTGCGGCGAGCAGCTCGGGCGTGGCATGGGGGACGCAATCGGCGGCGCGGAGCATCGCTACCGAGTTGAGCGCCGGCCGCGAAGCCGCGCGGATCAACTGCTCCAGTTGAGCCTCGGTCTCGGCGCCGACGACAACGGCGTCCACCCAGGGCAGCGACGCCACCCAGGACACGCACAGGTCGAGCGGGTCGCGGCCGAGCTCGGCCGCTGCGTCCCGAACCCCGGCCCGGACGGCGTCCACGTTGCCGGGTAGGTCTTCACGCAGTGGCCCGTCGGTGACCAGCACACCCTGCATGAGGACGCCCTTGGCCGCGATCAACGCCCCTTGTGAGGCGAGGTGCGCGAGCCGGTCGGCGGTGGCGGGCCGGGTGAACCGGCGGTCGGCGATGGAGGCGCGCACGAGCACCATGTTGACGCCGTCGAGCGCGTCGAGCGCCGGGACGTCCCCCGGGTCGTCCACGACGACCCCGATCTCGGCGACCTCGCCGGACGCCTGGTATTCCTGCAACCGGTGCCAGGCCGCGGCCTTGCCGGCGAGCGCGTCGCTGACCGAGCCGAACAAGACGACGCCCGCTCGGCGTCCGCCCAGCTCGGCGAAGCTGCGCTCAAGGCTGGCCTCGACGCTCAGCGCTGCCACCTCGGGGCTGGCCCCCTTCGGCATCGGCGCGAGTTGGGTGATGACGCCGATCCGCTGCTGCAACGCCGGGTTGCTGCCGGCGCGGACGACGGCCTCGCTGCGGCCGTCCATCCGGCCGGTCATGACGTGGCTGACCCCGCGCGCGACAGCGGTGGCGAGCATGGCGCGGACGGTCGGGGCGTCCGGCTGCCCCGTCCGGTTGGCCAGGCCGTAGTCGCCGCCCAACTGGCTGCCGCCGAGCAGCAGGCGGGAAAAGCGCTGACCCTCGCGTCCGGAAACCTCGGGGACCATCGGTCCCGCGGCGTCCACCTTGCGCTTCAGATCGGCGACGAGTTCGGCCCACGGGACGGCGATCGCGTCGTCCTTGTGGGCGAACAGGCGGCTGACCCGGTCGTAATCGGCGAGGCAGTCCACCGTGCAGCGGTAGGCGACCGGGTCGCCCGGATTCGCGGCGGGGACGAACAAGAGCTCGCCCTGGCGGCGGATCCAGGGGGTGACGTGCTCGCGGTCGTAGGGCGCGGTGGCCGTCGCCGCGGCCGCGCGGAGCAGGTCGACGGTGAACGCCTCCGCACCCAACCCTTCGGGCACCTCCTCGATGTCGACGCGCGCGTAGTCGTGCTCCGACGCCTCCATCGCGGCGATCAGCTCGTCCACCAGGTCGGCATCGGCGACGGGATTGTCACCGGTCAGGCGGACGACCCGGTCGCCGGGATCGAGGTCCCTGGTGGACTGCTCGAACCGGTCGAGCACGTCGTCCAGCGACCCGCGGTAGACCGGGAGACCGACCCGTTCGAGGTGCTCGGAGATGCGGTCGTCGTAGGACTCCACGGACGTCGCCACGATCACCTCGTGTCCGCTGCGGGCGGCCCGGCGCGCCACGAGTTCGATCAGCGGCATTCCGGCCAGGCTGAGCAGAGCCTTCCCGGGCAGCCTCGACGAGTTCAGCCGGGACTGGATCACCACACGCGTGCGCATGCGCCCAACGTAGAGCCGCCGCCCTGGTCAGCGTGCGATTTCGCGCGCGAGCCGCGACG
>JBDHZK010000090.1:0-11018 GCA_039811865.1 Propionicicella sp.
CCTCAGCGATGTTGCAGGTCAGGCCCTCGTACTTCTGGAACTGGCCGCCGTAGCAGCTCATCCCGGCGTGCTTCGGCAAGATCTTGTCGCAGGCTTCCTTCAGCCCGGCCCACGTCGTCGGAACGGTCGTGATGCCGGCCTCGGCGAGCAGGTCCTTGCGGTAGTAGAGCAGCGCACCATCGGAGGTGGACGGCATCGCGTACAGCTTGTTGAAGTACGTCGCGGAATCGACGGCGGCCTTCAGGTAGCCGGTGGTGGGGAACTTGTCGGCGGGCAGCTCTTGGAGCCAGCCGTTGGCGGCGAACTCGGCGGTCCAGACGACGTCCACGGACATGACGGTGAACTCACCGGACTTGGCCTGGCCGCGACGGGTCATCTCCGAACGCTGCTCGTCGGCAGAGTCGGAGAGTTCACGAAGCTCGACCTTCTCATTCGGGTGAGCGGCGTTCCACTCCTCGAGCTCGGCCTTGAGGTTGCCGGAGGTGTCCTTGCCTTGGGCATAGACGATCGGGCCACGCTCGTCCCAGTTCGCGGCGCTCGTGCTCGGAGACGCCGCCGGGGTGCCACTGGAGCTACACGCCGCTGCCAAGAGCACCGCACTCACGGACACGGCCGCGGTGACGATTCGCCGCGCCGGTCGGGGGGTAGATGACATGAATCCTCACTTCTGTGTGACGAACCGTCCGAGGGGTCGGACGACAGGGTCACTGTAAAGAGGCATCTGCCCTAGTGGCCAGCAATTGAGCAAAATGGTTATCAAGTCATGACCTACCCAGCGGTCAGTTAACGGACGTCCCATCCACACCAGCTGTTCCACCCGATGGCGATCCCGCGTCGACACTGGCGCCAATTCTGGCCAAGTGGGCTGGCCGGGCCGTCCCAACCGCCCGCCCACCTCGCGCCGGACGGCTCCGGCGACCCCGCGTTGGCCACCCCGACCCAAAGCAGGCGCCAAGCTCGCCCGCGGACCGGCTCCCGGACCGGGTAATCGAGCGGGTCGGCGGGATTGGCCTTTGGGCGGCCGGGGGCGGGCTGGCCGGGCAGGGCTGGACCCGGCGTCTCCTACCCTTGGGTAATCCCTCCTTTACGAAAGCGACCCCCCCGAATTGACCGTGGATGCAACGCACCAGTTCGATCCGACACCCGATGACGAGGCCGCCCGGAGATATGACGCGGTGACCAACGAAGTGGCCGCCCTGATCGCCCCCTACTGCTCTGAGGAGGAGTTGGCGCCCTTCCTCGATGACCGCCGGCAACATCTGGACGCGCGCCTGGCGGGCGCGCCGGTGAAGGCGCCCGAGCCGGCCGAGATCAACCTTCAATCCCTGCTGCGGGTCCTGCCGAAAGCCGCGGTCATGGAGATGCGCGTGGCCTGGGAGGAAGCGGCCGACCGCGTCGGTGCGGCCGACGACCCAGATCTGAGGGCGGGCGGCATGCGCGCCTGGCAGATGTCCAAGGACGCTGCCCACGAAACGCAGCGTCGAGCCGAAGAGGCCCAAGCCGTAAAGGTAGGCAAGGGCGAGAAGAAGAACAAGAACAAGAAGAAGTGAAATGGTCGACTACTTAATCGTTCGCTCCGCCCTGGCCGCCTGCTCCAAGCGGTATGACGAGCTCGATGGCGGACAGGCCGCCTTCACCACCCTGGTTTCGCGCGCCCGGGCGCTATCGATGCCGCCGCCCAACTCCTACGCCGGTATGGCGGTCCGGAACCTCCCGCAGGGGCTCGACCAGTTGGACGCCGTCGTCCGCGAGGCGAAGGGTGTGCTGGCCAAGATGTCCAGCGGCTTCGCGCAGACTCACGACCTGTACGCCCAGACGGAGGCGGAGAATCTCGAGGCCTCCCGCAGGATCTGGGGCAGCGACGGCAACGATTACCCGGATCGTGGCGATCGCAACTACCCATACGGACAGCGGCCCTTCACCGCGTCGTCCGGTGACCCGGCCGAGATGGTGGGCTTCAACCGCGAGCTTCGCACCGAGATCGACGACCAAAAGCTGCTGCGAGCGGTGATCAACCTGAGCGACACCTGGTCGAAATGCCCACCGATCGTGCTCACCATGATCGGCATGGTGACCTGGATGCCCGTGCCCGACATCACCGAGAAGATGAACGGCGCGTTCGCCCCCGTGACTCAAGCGGCCGACGCCTATGAGCGGATCGGCATGGGCTACCGCGCCGTCGGCGCAAGCATCGGTAAGGACATCGATGGACTCGCCTATGCCTGGCAGGGTCCGGCGGCGTGGAACGCCGTTTCCTATCTGACCAAGGTGAACTACTGGTTCGGCAGCGGGCTGGGGGCGACGATCGGTCACGCGGGAAGTGAGATTTCCCGCAACAGCGAAGCCCTGCTGTTCCTAGTGAACCAAGCGATCTCGGAGATCGACGACCTGACCGGGATCTTGGGCACGATCATCACGATCGCCGTTGCGCTCGGCGATGACCAGAAGAACTTCTGGACGGTGGCGCGCGCGATCGCCTTCCCCTTGGCTGCCTTCGTCGTCAAACACAACCAGGTTGCCAAGACGATGCAGGCCATCATCAAGATCGTGGTGGTAGTGGTCGAACTGCTCGCGGCGGTGATTCCCGGAACGTCCACCTTTTCGGTGCCGCCCGCGCCGAAATGACCCGCACCGGACCCCGCTTCGGGCGGGTCCACCCGCCCACTCCGCGCGGACCGGACGGACCCTGGCGTGCGGCCTACCCAGATCGCGGTCTATAGATAAAGCCCGGTCGCGCCGTCCTGCAGCCGCTCCGCGGCGACCGCATGCAGATCCCTCTCGCGCAGCAGCAGGTAGGTCTGGCCACGCAACTCGACCTCGGCGCGGTCCTCGGGATCGAACAGGACGCGGTCGTCCACCTTCACCGAACGGACGTTCGACCCGGCGGCCACGACGGACGCCCAGGCGAGGCGTCGTCCCATCTGGACGGTGGCCGGAATCAGGATGCCGCCGCCGCTGCGGCGCTCGGCGGTCTCGCTGTCGGTCGCCACCAGCACGCGATCGTTGAGCATGCGGATCGGCAAAGGTTCGGCCGTTCGCGGCTTGGCGTTGGTCAAGACTTGCGAGCCTTGCGGACGATCGCCCGGATAGCCACCAGCAGTCCGATGACGCCGGCGATCGCGCCGCCGATGATGGCCAGCCGGTCGTAGCGCCAGCCGCCGTCCTCGTCCATGACCTGGGCCTTGGCGTTGACGAACTCCGCCTCGGCGAACGTCTTTGCCTGGTCGATGCCGCGCGCTGCGATTGCTTTGGGGTGTCCCTGTCCGATCAGGCCCTCGATGTTGCTGCTCAGCCGGGCCCGGGCAGCCGCGATCTCTTCTTCGATCTGCAGCTTGCTCTTGATCTCGGCCACGGCGCCTCCCAGTTGTAGCAGCGGTTGCGACCGTCAGCCTATGCCAGCCGGCCGACTCCCGACAGGTGATCGGGGCAGCGGCGGCTATGTTGTCTCCATGACGAAGCTGCAGGTTGGCGATCCCGCACCGGCATTCTCGTTGCCGGACGCCGACGGCCGAAGCGTTGCCCTGTCCGACTTCGCCGGCGAGCGGGTGATCGTCTACTTCTATCCCGCGGCAATGACGCCGGGGTGCACGACCCAGGCGGTTGATTTCACAGCGGCGTTGGCCGAGATCTCGGCCGCCGGTTTCGCGGTGGTCGGGATCTCGCCCGATCCGGTGGCGAAGCTGGCGCGGTTCAAGCAGGCGCAGTCGCTGACGTTCCCCCTGCTGGCCGACCCGGCCAAGGACGTCCTGATCGCCTACGGCGCCTTCGGCTCGAAGATGCTGTACGGCAAGGAGATCACCGGAGTGATTCGCTCCACGTTCGTGGTCGATGTGGACTCCGCCGGGGTGGGCACGATCAGCCTCGCCCAGTACAACGTCAAGGCAACTGGCCACGTGGCGAAGCTGCGCCGCGACCTCGGGATCTGAAGCCACGGCGGTACCTGACCTCCGGGCGCGCCGGATTACTCGCCCACGCTCGCGATCACTCCCCCGCGTTCGCTCCGCCGGGCCCCGGCCACGTTTGCGTCGCCAGCGGCCAGCCGGCCTCACTCAGCTTGCGGCCCACCCGCTCAAGTTCGTTGGGCGAGGCCAACTCGTCGGTCTTGCGCAGGTACACCACGCCGACGTCCACGCGATCGGCGGGTAGGAGGCCCTGGCGGGACAACTCGTCGCCGACCTCTTTGATCTCGTCGTCGCTGAGCCGACGGCGCAAGATCGCGAGCAAAGGCAGGTAGTCGGCCTCGGGGATGCCGCTGGGGTATCCCTTCTTGAGCCAGGCGAGGATGCGCTCCAACTGCCGGAACACGTCACCCCCTAGGGCTTGAGCCATTACTGCTTGTCGGCCAGCTGATCGATGCCCGCCAACGGCCAGCCGCCCTCGGCCAGCTTACCGGCCACGCGACGCACGTCGGCGTCCCCTGGCTTCTCCAAAACCGTCTCCTGAATCAGGCGGCGGATGTCGTCGTGGGTCAGGGGACGCTCGATTCCGCCCGGGCCGGCGATGAGCTGCTGGGCGACCTGGTCGACCTCGGCTTCGGTGAGCGAGCGGTGCAGGATGCCGAACAGCACCACGTAGTCGTGGTCGGGAATCCCCTCCGGGTAGCCGGCGCGAAGCCAGTTGACCATCCGGGACAGCACGTTGGGACGAGCCGAGGTCATGTCAGTGCCCCTTCTTGATGAAGGTCGGGAAGATGTGCTCGAAGGACACCGTGTAGCCGAAGCCGGACGAGATGATGATGGCCAGCCCAGTAAGGATCACGAGCGCGACGATGGCGAACAGGGTGTAGGCCAGGACCGTGCCGATGGGCTTGCCGGGCGCGTGGTCCACCTCGGCGTCCCCGCCGGCTCCGTAGGCGAGCGCCCGGACGCCGATGGCGAAGATGGCCGGCAAGCCGGCTCCGACGACCAGTCCCAGACCCAGTACCTGCACGAACGCGATGCCAAATGATTGCCACATATCGGTGCTCTCCTCACTTGCTCTGCGCCGGGACGCGCTCGCCGACGCGCGGCTTCGACTCTTCCCATTCGGCGTTGACGTTGTCGGCGTGCACGGGCTTGCGGCGGGAGTGGACGAAGATGTAGCCGGCCAGTCCGGCGAGAATCACGAAAACCGTGCCGACGCCCAGGTAGCCACCCAGGCCGTTACCGATGAAGTAGGTGACCGCCCCGACGATTCCGGCAGCAGGAAGCGTGATCAGCCACGCGACGGCCATCCGCCCGGCGACGCCCCAGCGCACCTCCGCGCCACGCTTGCCGATGCCCGTGCCCATGATGGAGCCGGTGGCCACGTGCGTGGTCGACAAAGCGAAGCCGAGGTGGCTCGAGGTGAGGATGACGGCCGCGCTGGACGCCTCGGCCGCCATTCCCTGCGGCGGTTCGATCTCGACCAGGCCCTTGCCCAAGGTGCGGATGATCCGCCAACCGCCGGTGTAAGTGCCCAGGGCGATGGCGCCGGCGCACACGAACTTCACCCACAGCGGCACCTGGGTGTGGTCCGTCCAGGCGCCGTAGGCGATCAACGCGAGGGTGATCACACCCATCGTCTTCTGCGCGTCGTTGGTGCCGTGGGCAAGGGAGACCAGGGAGGCCGTCCCGATCTGGCCCCAGCGGAACCCGTGGTCCATGTAGTTGTGCGTGACGTTGGCGGCGATGCGGTAGACCAGCCAGGTGCCGACCGCGGCGACCGCGCCCGCGACGACGGGCGACGCGACCGCGGGGAGGATCACCTTGCCGACGACGCCGTCCATCTTGGTGCCGTCGCCGACCCAGTTGACTCCCCCGGCACCCAGCCCGGCCATCGCGGATCCGATCAGGCCGCCGAAGAGCGCGTGCGAGGAACTGGACGGCAGGCCGAGCAGCCAGGTCAGCAGGTTCCACAAGATGCCGCCCACCAGCCCGCAGAAGACGATCATCAGCAACAGATGACCGTGGTTTTGCTGGAACTCCGGCAGCGGGGCCCCGGACTTGTCCTGGATCGTCACGACGGCGTTGGTCACAGTGAGAGCCACCTCGACGGACAAGAAGGCCCCGATCAGGTTGAGGATGGCGGACAGCGCTACCGCCGTCTTCGGTTTGAGGGCACCGGTCGCGATGGACGTGGCCATCGCATTGGCGGTGTCGTGAAAACCGTTGGTGAAGTCGAAGGCGATCGCGGTGACGATCACAAGGATGAGCATCAGCAGTTCCAGCGTCACCGCAGGATCCTTGCCGAGGGGGATGGCCTGACAGTGACGCGAAGCTGAACAACCGGTGGCTAATCTCGGCCAATTTTCAAGTTGCCATCAGGTCCGGCGTGCGCCGTGGGGTCGCTGCGCGGGGGACGCGATCAGGCGGCGGCGTGCTCGGGGCAGTCGACCCGCAGGGTAGCCGGGGTGAGTTCGCGCCCGAGGAGGGCGCAGCGTCCGGCCGGGGTCTCCCCTGCGACGTGATGGGCGCAGGTGACGCAGGAGCGATCGACGGAGATCATCCCCTCGCGCCACAGGCCCTCGATCACCGCGAGCGCAGCGGTCAGGCCCTGATCGCCAGCCGCACCGGCCGCGCGCCGAAACCCGGCCAGCGCGTCGTCCAAGCTCGCGGCGAGCGCGCGCCCGACCGCGGTCAGGCGCAGCTCCTTGGACCGGGCATCGGCGCCGGGCCGGTGCGTCACCAACCCCTTGCGACGCAGGGCCGACACGGCGTCCGACACGGTCGGAAGGCTTACGGCCAACTCAACCGCCAGGTCCGTCCCCCGCGGCCGCACAGCGCCGCTGGCCAACAGGCGCACGATCTCCGCCTGGAGAACGCTGAGGCCAGCGCGGGTCGCGGACGCCTGCACCACCTGCCGGCGCACCGCCCCAATCCGCTCAAGGACGGCCGCTGTCTTCCCGCCGATGTCCGAGTCGGGGCGGTCCGCGTTCGCAGCCATGACGGCCATCATAACCATTGACTAGGACTCCTTATGATCATAGCTTGTTCCTAAGGATTCCTAACTATCTTGGAGCTGACATGAACGGCTACTCCTACGGCTCGCCGGACTTGGATCAAAGCCCGGTCTCCGCCGCCGACTTGACGACCCTGAAGGCGGCGCTGCTCTGGAATGACGACGACGAGCGGGCGCTGCGCCGGGCGGGCGAACTGCTCGTGCCGCAGACAGAGGCGATCCTGGACGTTTGGTACGGCTTCGTGGCGTCCCAGCCTGCGCTGGTCGCGACTTTCGCCGGACCCGACGGGGCGCCTGACGGCGCCTACCTGGGGGCCGTGCGCCGGCGGTTCGGCAAGTGGATCGAGGACGTCTGCACCCGACCGCACGACCAGGCCTTCCTCGACCAGCAGAACGAGATCGCACTTCGGCACACGCGCGCCAAGAAGAACCTCACCGATGGCGTCCAATCCACCTCGGCCGAGGTGCCGATGCGCTACCTGATCGCGCTCATCGTCCCGATCACGGTCACGGTAGAGGACTTCCTGCGCCGGGCGGCGTCCCCGGACGACGACGTCGCCGCGATGCTTGGTGCCTGGTTCAAGGCGGTCACGCTGACAGCGGCGCTGTGGACTCAGCCCTACACCGCCGGCTGGTGATCGGCCGGGCTACTTCCCCAACCCCGGGAGCAGGACCGCCAGTCCGGCGACGATCATCGAGACGGCAATGCTGGCGAGGATCATGCCCATCAGGCGCGTCATGATCACCCGCAGCGTGGTGCCGAGGTGCTGGCCGATCACCGGCGCGAACCACAACACTGCGAACAGCAGTGCCAAGACCAGCAGGAGGGCCACCTCGATGGCCGTGTAACCCGGCCATCCCTTGGCATGACTGGTCAGCACCACGATCGTCGTGATCGTGCCGGGCCCCATGATCATGGGGAAGGTCAGCGGATAGAACGCAACGTCTGCAGTGGCCGCCTGGTCGGCCTGATGCTGCTGCTCCGATGCCGAACCGGAGTGGGCCGCACTGCTGCCGTTCAGCATCCCCAGCGCGATCATCAGCAGCACAACGCCGCCGGCGACGCGGAAGTCGTCCACGCTGACGCCGAAGAATGCGAGGACGGCGCTGCCTCCGGCGGCGATCACCGCGGACAGGACCAGGCTGTACAGCGTGACCCGGATGGCCGTCCTGTGCTGCCTTGCGGCGTCGAAGTTCGCGGTCAGCGCCAAGAACATCGGCAGCGCCACGAACGGGTTCATGATCGCGAAGAAGGCGCCCAGCGCCTGGACGAACAAGACGGTATCCACGCCACCTTCGTACCAGCCGCCAAGGCGTGGGTCGACCTCGGCCCCGCAACCCGGCGGTCATCGGCCCCGAGCCGGTCGAAGGGTCAGCGACCACCAGCCAACCAAAGTCAGGGAATGCTCGCTTACCTCCCGGACGGCGAAAAGTGGTTGGCGAGCCGGGACTGTAACGCGTTACGGTTGGAGCACAACAGAATCCAACGAGCAGCGCGACAGTCGAGAGTTGTCCGGCGGCTTCGGGCCGAAGTTCATCGGTTATCCAATGCACATGGGCAGGTCCCGGGTTCGAGTCCCGGCGGGAAGCATCCCGTAGCTCAGCGGCAGAGCGGCAAATCCCGGTGGCGCCCACATGCCTGAACCATGGCTGCTTTCGCCAGCCCAAGCTCGTTGAAGCCACTACCAAAGGTGCGAGCGGTGGCGGCGATCACGGGGCCAGGGCGCGGGTCCGATTTCCGTGGTCGCACGCTGGTCCGATGCTCGTGGGGTGCCAGATGCGAGTTCCGGGCCTCAATCACGATCGCACCCAAAACGAGACGAAGCGGGCCGAAGCAAATCGGTTACCTCTCAGATACAGAGCGCCCCGAAAGGGGAGATGCGGGGCTGAATCCCCCGCCACGCCTGGCGTGTAGCTCAAACAACCGGTGGGCACCACCACGCCCGCTTCCATCTCGTTGTGCCCGGCCGCCCAGACCAACGACCAACCGAGAAGTGACCACCGATGGATCCCCTGACCGCCTTCACTCCGCGACGACCGGCCACGCGGCAAACCGAGCCAGCCCGCCCGGAGCAGGTCCGTAACGCCGCCGGCGGCTACGTGTTCGCCCTGGACGACGCGGCGGCGCTGCGCCGCTTCCTGGTTCTGGGCGTCGACGGTGGCACCTACTACGCCTCGCCGGCCGAACTCACCAAGGACAACGCCAAGTTGCTGATGCGCATGCTCGCCGAGCAGCCGCGCACGGTGCTGCAGGTCGTCACCGACGTGAACCTCAAGGGGGCGGCCGTCCGCCGAAACGCGACCCTGTTCGCGCTCGCCGCACTACTGGCCGTGCCCGACGCCGATGTCCGCGCCGACGCCGCACGCGCACTCCCCCAGCTCGTCCGAACGGGCACCGACCTGTTCCTGCTCGCCGGGTATGCGCAGCAGTTCCGCGGTTGGGGACGGGGCCTGCGCCGGGCGTTCGCGAACTGGTACACCGCGTCCGAAGTGGACGCGCTGGCCTACCAGTTGATCAAGTATCGCCAGCGCAACGGCTGGACCCATCGCGACGTCCTGCGCAAGGCTCACCCGGTGACCGCCGACCCGGAGCGCGCGGCACTGTTCGACTGGGCGGTCGGCCGGACGCCCGAGGTGGAGTTGCCCCGGTTCGTGCAGGGCTTCATGAAGGTCCAGGCGGCCGCGCCGCAGGACGTCCCGGCGCTCGTCCGCGAGTACCGGTTGCCCTGGGAGGCGCTGCCCGATTCCGCGCTCACCCTGCCGGCGACCTGGGAGGCGATCCTCGACCTGGGCATGCCGATGCACGCCTTGATCCGCCAGTTGCCGCGCCTGACGAACCTCGGCCTGTTGCCGTCCTTCGGCGGCCGCACGCAGGACGTCATCGCACGGCTGACGGCTGGGGAGAACCTCGCGCGAGCCCGGGTCCACCCGGCCACGCTGCTCATCGCGGGGCGGACGTACGGCTCGGGCCGATCCGTCCGGGGCAAGTCGGCGTGGGTACCGAACCAGCGGATCGTCGACGCGCTGGACGAGGCGTTCTACACCGCGTTCGAGTCGTGGGAGCCATCCGGGGCTCGCCAGTTGCTCGCGTTGGACGTCTCGGGCTCGATGACCGCGTCGATCGGCGGGATGAACCTGTCCGCCCGCGAGGCGGCGGCCGCGATGGCATTGGTCACCGCCGCCAAGGAGCCGGCGTACGAGATCGTCGGTTTCACCGCCGCGGCCGAGTTCAGCGACTGGTCGTCGTGGAACCGGGGCCCGGTGATCCGGCGGTTGGCGATCAGCCCGCGGCAGCGGCTCACAGACGCGGCTGGCGTCGTCTCCGGACTCCCCTTCGGACCGACCGATGTCGCGGCGCCGATCATGTGGGCGTTGGAGAAGGGTTTGGCGGTGGACGCGTTCGTCACCTACACCGACAACGAGACCTGGGCCGGACCGATCCACGTCCACGAGGCGCTGCGGCGTTACCGGGACGCCACGGGCATCCCCGCTCGGCTGATCGCGGTCGGCCTCACGGCCACCCGGTACACGGTGGGCGACCCGACCGATCCGGGGACGCTCAACGTCGCCGGGTTCGACCCGAGTGTGCCCGCCCTGATCAGCGAGTTCACCAAGGGCCTGTGATGGCTCACGACCCGCGCCCGTCCATGGCCAGGCGCTTCCAGCAGGAGGCGCAGGACCTGGACGGGCGCGCGTCCGTGCTGAGGCACCAGCGCGACCGCATCGTCCGCCAACTCCGGGCCGAGGACCCAAAGCGTTGGACCTACCCGGCCATCGCCGAGATCCTCGGCTGCTCCCCCGAACTCGTCGCCGCTATCGTCAAGCAGCCGCGGCGTCCCCTCGGCGACTGAGGGCTTCGGGACGTTTGGGGTCTCATCCCCAAAAGCCGGCCACCAGGAGCGTGATCAGCGTGAGCGCGGGGAGGATGCCTTGTTTCGCGGCGGCGCCGCGCTTGTCCGGCGAACCCAACGCGAGAACGAGCGAGGCCGCGAGCATCGAACCCGTGCCCGCGCCGATCAGCGCCAGCCCCACCTCTGGGCGGCCCAACAGGACGCATACGGCGCCGGCGGCGGCGATGATGCCCAGGAACAGGTTGTAGT
>JBDHZK010000091.1:0-10959 GCA_039811865.1 Propionicicella sp.
ACTGGAGCGAGGCAGGCCGACCGCCGCCGCGATCCGTTCGAGCGGGACAGGCTCGCTTCGGCCCGCGAGGTAGCGCAGCACTCTAAGCGCGCGGGTGGCCGCGGGGACGCTGCTGGGCATGCGCCAATCCTGCCCCGTAGCCGAGCCGAGGCAGCGCCCGGCCGACGATCGTGGCCGCGCAATGAGCCACTCTGCCTCTACAGAGCTCTCCGGCCAGAGTCCGAATGTTCGCTGGCGCCCGACGAGTCTCCGGGGCAACCGATCTTTGCGGGGTCGTCCGGACACTTCGCCCGCCGAGGCTACGAGCACGTGCCGATGAGCGAGATCGCAACGCTCGCTCGGATCGCCCGCGCTGGTGTAGCACTGCTTCTCCTGAAGAGTGCATCGCATCGGAACGAGGCCCCGCCGCCGAGTCCTCGCTAGCGTGAGCGAATGTCGACACCACATGTCATCGCCGCCCCGGTCTTTGACTTCGGCGCGTTCACGGCGGCGCTGGATGCGCAGCGACGCCACCGGGGACTGGGCTGGTACGAGTGCGCGGACGAACTTTGGAACCAGTCCGCGGAATTGAATGCGCAGTTGCAGGACCACCCACTGTGCGGCGGTGCCGTCTCTCGGCTCGCGGCGCGCGGTGAGGCGTCCTGCCAGTACGTGCTGTTCATGCTTCGCTGGCTGGGACGCTCCCCCGAGGACTTCCTCACTCACCCCGCGGGAGTCGGCCCGACCCCCCTGCCGGAGCCGGGGGCGGGCAGCCGGTTGCGCTTCGACCTGCCGGAACTCCACGCCGCGGCGAATGCCACCCGGCAAGAACGAGGCCTAACCTGGGCCGCCCTCGGCCGCGAACTGGCCTGCACCCCGAATCGCCTGACCAACCTGCGAACCGCCCGTCAGGCCGACATGGAACTCGTGATGCGCCTCACCCAGTGGCTGGGCAGGCCCGCCGCCGAGTTCGTTCATGCGGCTGATTGGTAGGCCTGCGACAGGCATCCGCCGTCACACCCACCGACGATCTCAGGCCCGGACCTGCGTCTGAGATTTCAGACAGGGCCTCGTGGGCGCCCCTTCCGCCGCGGGCCGCCCCGGCGTTCCATTGATCCATGGAGGTAGCGGTTGACACGGGAGCGGTGACGTTCGAGGACGTCATCGCGGTCGCCCGACACGGCGCCGCCGTCCGTCTCGCCCCGGACGCGCTGGCCGCCATCGACGCCGCCCGAGCGGTCGTCGACAGGCTCGCCGCCAGCCCGACCCCCGCCTACGGCATCTCCACCGGGTTCGGTGCGCTGGCCACCAGGCACATCCCGCCCGCCGACCGGCGCCGCCTGCAGCTCAGCCTGGTCCGCTCCCACGCGGCCGGGTCCGGGCCCGAGGTGGAGCGCGAGGTAGTTCGTGGGCTGATGCTGCTGCGCCTGTCCACCCTGGCCACCGGACGCACCGGCATCCGTCGCGAAACGGCCGAGCTGCTGGCGTCCCTGCTCAGCCACGGCATCACGCCGGTGGTCCGCGAGTACGGCTCGCTCGGCTGCTCCGGCGATCTGGCTCCCTTGGCCCAGTGCGCTCTGACCCTGGTCGGTGAGGGGGACGTCCGGGACACCGCCGGCGTCCTGATGCCGGCTGCGGACGCCCTCGCCGCGGCCGGATTACGGCCCGTCGAGCTCCAGGCCAAGGAGGGCCTTGCGCTGATCAACGGCACGGACGGCATGCTCGCCATGCTCGTCTTGGCGATCACCGACCTGCGCCGCTTGCTCGCGGTCGCGGACGTCGCGGCGGCGATGTCCGTCGAGGGGCTGCTGGGCACCGATCGGGTGTTCGCTGCCGAGCTGCTCGCACTGCGGCCCCACCCGGGCCAGGCGGCGTCCGCGCGCAACCTGACCCGCCTGCTCACCGGCTCGGGGATCGTCGCCTCGCACCGCACCCCCGACTGCAACCGCGTCCAGGACGCCTACTCGCTGCGGTGCTCGCCGCAGGTCCACGGGGCGGCGCGCGACACGGTCGAGCATGCCGCCACGGTCGCCGAGCGCGAACTGGCCGCAGCCATCGACAACCCGGTTGTGCTGACGCAGGCCGGCCGGGTGGAGTCCAACGGCAACTTCCACGGCGCCCCGCTGGCCTACGTCCTGGACTTTTGTGCCATCGCCGTCGCGGACGTCGCCGGCATCGCCGAGCGCCGTACCGACCGCCTTCTCGACCCCGCCCGCAACGCCGGGCTGCCGCCCTTCCTCGCCGACGACCCGGGCGTCGATTCCGGGCTGATGATCGCGCAGTACACCCAGGCGGCCATCGTCAGCGAACTCAAGCGGCTGGCCGTCCCCGCCAGCGTGGACTCGATCCCGTCCTCGGCGATGCAGGAGGACCACGTCTCGATGGGCTGGTCCGCGGCCCGCAAGCTGCGCCGAGCGATCGATTCCCTGACTCGCGTCCTGGCCATCGAGGTGCTGGCCGCGGCGCGGGGGGTCGAGCTGCGGACGCCGCTGACGCCGTCCCCGGCCGCGGACGCGGTCGTCGAGCTGTTGCGCGGCGCCGGGGTCCCTGGGGCAGGGCCCGACGCCCACCTGTCCCCCCAGATCGAAACCTGCGTCGGGCTGGTCGCCGATGGCGCCGTCCTGAACGCCGTGGAAGCCACGATTGGAGCCCTCGAATGACCAACCCGCGCCTACCCATTCACGCCCCCCGCGGGACCACCTTGAGTTGTGGCTCCTGGCAGACCGAGGCGCCGCTGCGGATGCTGATGAACAACCTCGACCCGGACGTCGCCGAGCGCCCCGAGGACCTAGTCGTGTACGGCGGCTCTGGCAAGGCCGCGCGCACTTGGCCCGCCTACGACGCCATCGTGGCCACGCTGCGGACGCTTCGCGACGACGAAACGCTGCTCGTCCAGTCGGGCAAGCCGGTCGGGGTGATGCGGACGCACGAGTGGGCCCCGCGCGTCCTGATCGCCAACTCCAACCTGGTCGGCGACTGGGCCAACTGGGAGGAGTTTCGCCGCCTTGAGGCCTTGGGCCTGATCATGTACGGCCAGATGACCGCCGGATCGTGGATCTACATCGGCACCCAGGGCATCCTCCAGGGCACGTTCGAAACGTTCGCCGCGGTCGCCGCCAAGCGCTTCGGCGGGACGCTCGCCGGCACGATCACGCTGACCGCGGGCCTGGGCGGCATGGGCGGCGCTCAACCGCTGGCCGTCACGATGAACGAGGGCGTCGCGATCTGCATCGAGTGCGACGCCCACCGCATCCAACGCCGCCTCGAGACCCGCTACCTCGACGTCCAGGCCACCGATCTGGACGACGCACTGGCGCTGGCCGGGCAGGCGCGCGACGCCCGGCGGCCGTTGTCCATCGGGGTGCTGGGCAACGCCGCGGTGCTCGTGCCGGAGTTGCTCCGCCGGGGCGCGCCGATCGACGTGGTCACCGACCAAACGTCGGCGCACGATCCGCTGTACTACCTGCCCGCCGACGTCGACTTCGCCGATTGGGCGCGGTTGCGGACGTCCGACCCGGCTGGTCTCACCGACCGCGCGCGGGCGTCCATGGCCGCACATGTAGCGGCGATGGTCGGCTTCGCCGACCGCGGGGCCGAGGTCTTCGACTACGGCAACTCCATTCGCGACGAGGCCCGCCGCGGCGGTTTCGAGCGGGCGTTCGCGTTCCCAGGATTCGTTCCTGCCTACATTCGGCCGCTGTTCTGCGAGGGCAAGGGGCCGTTCCGGTGGGCGGCGCTGTCGGGGGACCCGGCCGACATCGCCGTCACCGATCAGGCGATCCTGGAGCTGTTTCCCGACAACGAGCACCTGCGCCGCTGGATCACGCTGGCCCAGGAGCGCGTCGAGTTCCAGGGCCTCCCGGCCCGGATCTGCTGGCTCGGCTACGGCGAACGCCACCTCGCCGGACTGCGGTTCAACGAGCTGGTGGCGTCCGGACAGATCAGCGCCCCAATCGTGATCGGGCGCGATCACCTCGACTGCGGATCGGTCGCCTCGCCCTACCGCGAGACCGAAGCCATGGCCGACGGATCGGACGCCATCGCCGACTGGGCGCTGCTGAATGCGCTGGTCAACACGGCCTCTGGGGCGACCTGGGTGTCCATCCACCACGGCGGCGGAGTAGGCATGGGCCGCTCGATTCATGCCGGCCAGGTCTGCGTCGCCGACGGGACGCCCCTGGCCGCGGCCAAGATCGAACGTGTGCTGACCAACGATCCGGCGATGGGCATCATCCGGCACGTGGACGCCGGCTATCCCGAGGCCGTCCGCGTGGCGCGGGCCACTGGCGTCCGGATTCCGATGGGGACGCGATGAGCTTCGAAGAGCTCTGGGAGCAGACGCTGCCGATCGGACGGCTGGCCTCCGGCGGCTACGACCGGCTGCCGTTCACGCCCGCCGAACGCGAGCTGGACGCCTGGTTCGTGGCCGCGGCGGTCGAACGCGGGCTGGCGGTCGTCACCGACCGCTTCGGCAACCGGATCGCCTGGTGGCCCGGGGACGCCGTCGGCGACGCGGTCGTGGCAGGTTCGCACCTGGATTCGGTCAGCGACGGCGGCGCCTTCGACGGGCCGCTGGGAGTGGTGAGCGCACTGGCCGCCGTCGACGCCCTGCAAGCGGAGGGTTTTCGGCCGTCCCGGCCACTCGGCGTCGGGGTGTTCGTCGCCGAGGAGGGGTCGCGGTTTCCGGTCGCCTGCCTGGGGTCGCGGCTGGCCTGCGGAGCACTGGCCTGGACGTCCGCGCGCGAGTTGCGTGGCGCCGACGGGGTCGCACTGGGCGACCTGGTCGAGGGCGGCCAGGCGCCCTCGCTGGAAATCTCGACGTTCGTGGAGTTACACGTCGAGCAGGGCCGCCAGTTGGCCGTACTGGACGCCCCCGTCGGGCTCGCCAGCGAGATCTGGCCGCACGGGCGCTACCGGTTCGACTTCGCTGGCCAGGCCAATCACGCCGGGACGACGGCCATGGTCGACCGCCACGATCCGATGCTGACCTACGCGGTCACGGCTCTGGCGGCGGCGAAGCTCGCGCGCGAGGGTGGCCAGCGGGCGACCTTCGGACGGGTCGCGGTGACGCCCAACGGCACCAACGCCGTCCCGTCGTTGGTGCGCGCCTGGCTGGACGCGCGGTGCCCCCACGAGCCGGGGCTGACCGCGCTGGTGGCGGAGATCTCGCGTTACGCGCATACCCGGGCCGATAAGGACGGCACGACCGTCGAGGTGTCGCGCGAATCGCTGACCCGGCGCGTGCTATTTGACGCCGGTCTGGCCTCCCGGATGGTCCACGGGCGGGGCTGGCCGGTCGTCCCAACGCAGGCCGGGCATGACGCGGGCATCCTCGCCGAGGCGGGAGTGGCGTCGGGGATGCTGTTCGTCCGCAACCCGACCGGCGTCTCGCACGCGCCGGCTGAGCACGCCGAGCTGGCCGACTGCCTGGCCGGCGTGGCCGCGCTGACCGACGTCCTACGGCACCTGGCGGGGTGAGGTCGTGGGCACGCTGCGGCTGCGCTTGGAGCGGGCCTTCGTGGACGGCGCGGTCCGTCCGGGCGTGGTCGTGACGATCGCGGACGGTCGGTTCGTCCAGGTGGAGGTGGGCGGGTCGACGCAGGGTGCGACGGACGTCCCCGGGCTCGTCGTGCCCGGCATCGCGAACACGCACTCGCACGCTTTCCATCGCGGTTTGCGCGGCCGGACGCAGCGTGGCACCGGCTCGTTTTGGACCTGGCGCGAACAGATGTATGCCCTTGCCGCGCGACTGAATCCAGACTCGTACTACCGCTTGGCGCGCGCCACCTTCGCCGAGATGGCGGCCTGCGGCTACACCAGCGTCGGCGAGTTCCACTACCTGCATCACGGCCCGGGCGGACGGCCCTATGCCGAAGCCAACGCAATGGGGCTGGCGGTTGTTCGCGCCGCTCGGGACGTGGGCCTGCGCATCGCGCTCCTGGATACCGCATACCTCGCCGGCGGGTTCGGCGTGGGGGTCGAGGGGGTGCAGGAGCGGTTCAGCGACGGCTCGGCCGGGCGCTGGGCCGAGCGTTTCGCCGCGCTCGTTGAGCACCCGGACTTGGCCGATTTGGCGGCGGACCGAGATTCGGTCCCCTCGTCAAGCCCAGGGAGCCAAGGTTCAGACCCGGACGAGGCCGACGAACCGCCAACCTGGGCGCCGGACAAGGTCCGCCAGGTGGGAGCCGGCACCGTCGTCGGCGCGGCGATCCATTCCGTGCGGGCGGTGCCCGCGCCGGCGCTGGGCGTGATTGCCGATGCGGCGCGCGGGCGTCCGCTGCACGCGCACGTATCCGAACAGCCGGCGGAGAACGAGGCTTGCCTGGCCGCCCACGCGGTGACGCCAACGTCCCTGCTGGTTGCGAACGGCGTCCTGGGCGAACTGACGACGCTCGTCCACGCCACGCATCTGACCCGTGCAGATATCGACGCCATCGGAGCCGCCGGGACATTCGTCAGCCTGTGCCCCACCACCGAGGCCGACTTGGGCGACGGGATCGGACCGGCGTCCGCGCTGGCGGCGGCGGGGGCGCGGATCACCTTCGGCTCGGACAGCCAGGCCGTCATTGATCCGTTCACCGAACTCCGCTCGCTGGAGTGGCACGAGCGGCTCGCGTCCGGACGCCGCGGCATCTGGCGGGCGGCCGACCTGCTGACCACGGCCGCCGAGAACGGCCAAGCCAGCCTCGGGTTCGGCGACGCCGGCCGGATCGCGCCCGCCTACCGGGCCGACCTGGTCGTCCTCGATCCGGACTCGCCCCGCCTGGCCGGCGCGGGCGCGGACGAAGCGGCAGCGGTGTTCGCCGCGACCGCCGCGGACGTCGCCGCCGTGATGATCGATGGCCGCTGGATCGCCCGAGCCGACGACCGTCCCCGGATCGCGGAAGAGCTGACCGCGGCGATCGGGGCGGTGTGGGCGAACGCCTGACCGGCTCCTCGAAGCTAGCTTGAGGGAGTGCGAATGCCTGCTGCGGTGCTGCTGACCGGGATCGGTGAGCTGGTCACCAACGATCCAGCCAACTGGCCCTACCCGCTCGGCGTGATCCAGGACGCCGCGCTCGTCGTCTGCGGGGAACGAATCGCCTGGATCGGACCCGCCGGGGAGGCACCGGCCGCCGACGAGCGCATCGACCTGGGCGGGCGCGCCGTCCTGCCCGGCTTCGTGGACTCCCACAGCCACCTGGTCTTCGCCGGCGAACGCGCCGCCGAGTTCGAGGCCCGGATGACCGGTCGTCCCTACTCCGCCGGCGGCATCAGGACGACGGTGGCGGCCACTCGCGCTGCCGACGACGCCACGCTGCGCGCCAACGTCGCACGGCTCGTGGCCGAGATGCGGCGACAGGGTACGACAACGGTCGAGATCAAGTCCGGCTACGGGCTGAGCGTGGCCGATGAGGCGCGCAGCCTGGCGATCGCGCGGGAGTTCACCACCGAGACCACGTTCCTGGGAGCGCATGTCGTGCCCGAAGGGGACGCCGACACCTACGTAGAACTGGTGACCGGGCCGATGCTGGCCGCAGCGGCACCTCATGCGCGCTGGATCGATGTCTTCTGCGAGGAGGGCGCGTTCAGCGTCGACCAGGCACGCACGATTCTCGCGGCCGGAGCCGCCGCGGGGCTCGACGGACGCCTGCACGCCAACCAGTTGACTTACGGCGGCGGCGTCCAACTGGCCTGCGAGCTAGGTTTGGCGGCCGTCGATCACTGCACCTATCTGAGCCCGGACGACGTGTCCGCGCTCGCCGATTCCGGAACGGTCGCCACCTTGCTCCCCGGCGTGGAGTTCTCGACCCGCCACCCCTACCCGGATGGGCGGGCGTTACTGGACGCGGGCGTCCGGCTCGCGCTGGCCAGCGACTGCAACCCCGGCTCGTGCTACACCTCATCGATGCCGTTTTGCATTGCGTTGGCGGTGCGTGAGTGCGGGCTCTCTCCCGGCGAGGCCGTCCACGCCGCGACCGCTGCCGGGGCCGCGGCCCTGCGGCGAACCGACGTCGGCGCCCTCCGTGCGGGGATGCGCGCCGACCTGGTCGTCCTGGACGCGCCCAGCCACGTCCATCTGGCGTATCGGCCGGGCGTCCCGCTGGTCGCGCAGACCTGGATCGGGGGGCGGCCGTGCCGAACTCGCCACTAGGTGTTGATTTGGGCCGCTTAAGCGGGCCGAATCAACATCTAAGCGCGGCCGGCGCCACCCCGCGCCACTGTGCCGACGTCAGCCGAGCCGAGAACGAACCGCTTGCGGGCACGGCACCGTCCGAAACCGGATACCTGTTCGTCGAACACCCGGGCGCGTGGGCGGCGAAGGCGTTCGAGGCATCGCGGCTTCCCGAGCGGGTTCGGGACCGGGTCGCTGCGCTCCCAGATCTACGGGGGCAACTCCTGCGGCGGCCCGATCGGCGCCGCCCGGCGCGCCTGATGGCGTTCGCGGCCTGGTTCGGCTCCGGCCAACGCTGGGTTCGAGTGACGGAACTGGCTGGCTACGCCGAACTCGAGTCCATCGATCTGGACGCCCTCGCCGCCGGCACACCGCCAACCGGTTGGGCCGAGCTCACCAAGCCGACGTGGCTGGTGTGCACCAACGCCGCCCGCGACGTCTGTTGCGCTCGCTACGGCCGTGGAGTCTACGCAGCGCTCAACGACCGCTGGCCCGACCAAACCTGGGAGACGTCCCATCTCGGCGGCCACCGCTTCGCCGGCACGCTCGCGGCGCTCCCGTCGGGGACGGTGCTGGGTCGGATCGATCACAGCAACGCGGTCGGTGCCTGCGAAGCCCTGCTCGCGGGCGGCCCACCCGAATCGCTGGTACGCGGTCGTCTCGGGCAGCGCCCGTGAGGACGGGTGAGTGCCCGAGCAGAGGACGACGCCAACCGCCGCCGCCGACTTCCGCCGGCGAGCGATTCAGCGAGCGGCTGGCCTCAGGCGACCTTGACGATCGAACCTTGGGCGTCGACGAGGTCTGCGTCGGCGTCGTCGAACCAGTAGCCGTTCTCGCCAAGGAAGCGGAAGCGCAGCTCCGAGCCCGGGGCCACGTCGACCGACGTGCTCATGGTGCCGTTGCTGCGCTTGCGCAGCACGTTGGCGCCCGGGGTCCAATCGTTGAAGTCACCGACAACGCTGACCGTGCCGGCCGGGTGATCCGAGGGCAGAACGAACGTGATTCGCTTGGCAGTGGACTTCGGGGCACGGGACGTCTTGAGCACGTTGGAACCTTCCGTTAACTAGCGAATGACAACGCTGTGATTCTAGCGCCCCACCTAGACGGGGCGCGTCCGCTGGACAGCGCCCCTAGCCCGCCCGCGCGTCCGGGCCGAAGGCGCCCACGACCATGCCGATCCTCAGCTTCTCCGGCCTCGCAGCGTGGCCTCGATCTCGGCACGCTGCAGGGAGTCCTGGGCGCGGATGTATTGGGTGTACCCCGTCGAGACGAGCAGCAAGAACGCGCCGATCGAGATCATGGAAAGTAGCAGGTCGGGGATCTGGTAGCGCTCGCCGATTCGCTCGGAGACGAGTTGAATCCCGGTAAGGAGGATGATTCCGGCCCAGCCCCAGAAGATGCCGCGGGCAGTCTCGGTGGCCTCGACGAACTCCGCGCGCGGCGCCATCCGGCTGTTGTGCGCCCATCCCCACGCCAGGCTGGACGCGATCATGCCCGGCACCAGCGCGGCAGTGTCGATGAACCCACGCACCTCGTCCCGGCCGACGATCCCCACCAACGCGATCCCGGCCAAAGGCGAGAACAGCAGGTAGTAGGTGTGGTTGCGGCGGTCGCTCTTGCGGCGGTCCCAGCCCCGATAGCGCACGAACACGCCCGCGACCCCGAGTAGGTAGGACAGCATCGCCACCCAGTTCGAGACGACCACCTGGACGAACCCGTTGCCGCTCGAGCGCAGGACGATCGCACCCACCTGCACCAGAAGTCCGGAGGCGAACAGCGAGTACTCCAGGCGTCGACGCAGCGTCGGCTGGTCTCGAATTTCCGGGACCTCGTCGATGGCCGGGCCGACCTCGTCGCCCAGCTCCGGTGGGATCGGCGCCATGAGGTCAGCCTGGCGTCAAGATCCCACCCCGGCAAGCGGTTGAACGATTCAGGCCAGACCGGCCGAGCCCGTCGCGCTGCCCGGCGGCGGGTTGTACCCGGGGTCGATGAAGCAGACGTAGATCACCTTGTACGTCTTCGCGCCGACCTGGACGGCCTCGCCGGCCGCGGCTTGCACGACGCTGGTCTTGGCCTGGTCGGTCCCAACCCGGAACAGTCCGTACCACTTCGCGTCGTTGCGGACGACCCCGTCGAGGTGGATGTAACCCCCGTCTACCTGGCGCATGGGCGTGGCGTTGGCCAGCAACTCCAGCGTCGCCTCGCCGGTGACCCGATCGCACTCCTGTCGTGGCGTCGTCGGGGCGGCGGTCGGCCCGGTGGGCGAGGTCGGGGACGGCTCGGCCGGCTGCGGGGTGCAGGCCGCCATCGATCCCAGCAGGAGCGCGGCCAAGACGGTGCTACCGATTCGCATGGGGCCAGCGTATTCGCGTGGCGGACCTCGGCCGGCGGATCGTCGTCCTGCCCTCGCCCCCGGGTGGCACTAGGTGGTTTCATCGGGACATGAGCGACTCGCGCGACGACGCCGTCCAGTACCACTATCCGCCCGATGGCGCGCAGTGCTACGGCTGCGGGCGGGACAACGATGCCGGGATGCACCTGTTGACCCGATGGGATGGCGACTCCCGGACGGATTCGCTCACCACCTACCTGCCCCGGCCGGAGCAGCGCGGTTATGCCGGCATCGTCTACGGCGGGCTGATCGCCTCCGTCATGGACTGCTCGGGGATCGGCACCGCCGCGCTCGCCGGAAACCTCGCCCAGGGGCGGGATCTGTCGGTGGTGGATTCGCTGCGCTACGTGACCGGCACGCTGGAGGTGCGCTACCTACAGCCCGCACCCATGGACGCCGAACTGGTCTGCCGGGGGCACGTCGAGGAGGTCGG
>JBDHZK010000092.1:0-10946 GCA_039811865.1 Propionicicella sp.
CCCTAGGGGGTCAAGGGTGCCCTTCAAATGGTTTCTGGTTGTGCCACCCTGTCGGAATACCGGTCGGTCATCTAGAGTTGAGTCAGGTGAACTCAACTTTGCTCGTTTGACCCTGAAACCAGGAGTAGCTCAACTACATGGACACCTCGAAGCTCACCACGAAGAGCCGGGACGCGGTCTCGGCCGCGCTGCGTAACGCGCTGACCAACGGCAACCCGCAGGCGGAGCCGGTCCACCTTCTGCACGCCCTGCTGATGGTCCCCGACAACACGGTCGGGCCGTTGCTGGCCGCCGTCGGCGCCGATCCCTCGGTGGTCGATGCCGCCGCGCAGGGCGCCATCACCAAGCTGCCCTCCTCGACGGGCAGTTCCGTCAGTCAGCCCACGATGTCCGGCTCGCTGGCCCGCGTCCTCGCCGATGCCGAAACGCGCGCCCAGCAAATGGGCGATCAGTTCGTCGCTACCGAACACCTGCTGCTGGGCTTGTCGGCCGTCCAGTCCGACGCCCGCAAGATCCTCAACGACCTCGGTGTGCGCACCGAGGCGATCGCGAACGCCTTCAACGCCGCCCGCGGCGACAAGCGGGTCACCTCGGCGGAGTCCGAGGGCGGCGAGTCCGCGCTCGACAAGTACTCCGTCGACCTGACCGCCGCCGCCCGCGAGGGCAAGCTCGACCCGGTCATCGGCCGGGACGCCGAGATCCGCCGCGTCGTGCAGGTGCTGGCGCGGCGCACCAAGAACAACCCCGTCCTGATCGGCGAGCCCGGCGTCGGCAAGACCGCCGTCGTCGAGGGCCTGGCCCAGCGCCTGGTCGACGGCGACGTCCCCGACTCGCTGAAGGGACGTCGCCTCGTCTCCCTCGACTTGGCCTCGATGGTCGCGGGCGCCAAGTACCGCGGCGAATTCGAGGAGCGGCTGAAGGCCGTCCTCAACGAGATCCGCGACCAGGAGGGCCGCGTGATCACCTTCATCGACGAGCTGCATACCGTGGTCGGCGCGGGCGCCTCGGGCGACTCGTCCATGGACGCCGGCAACATGCTCAAGCCGATGCTGGCCCGCGGCGAGCTGCGGATGATCGGAGCCACGACGCTCGACGAGTACCGCGAGCGCATCGAGAAGGACCCGGCGCTGGAGCGGCGCTTCCAGCAGGTCTTCGTGGGCGAGCCGAGCGTCGAGGACACCATCGCGATCCTGCGCGGCCTGCGCGAGCGCTATGAGGCGCACCACAAAGTCCGCATCACCGACGCCGCGTTGGTCGCCGCCGCGAGCCTGTCCAACCGGTACATCACCTCCCGGCAGCTCCCGGACAAGGCCATCGACCTGATCGACGAGGCCGCGTCCCGGCTGCGAATGGAGATCGACTCCTCCCCCGAAGAGATCGACAAGCTGCGCCGCCAGATCGACCGGATGACGATGCAGGCGTTCGCCCTGGAGAAGGAGGCCGACCCGGCGTCCAAGGAGCGCTTCGAGCGCCTGCAAGCCGACCTGGCCGACGCCAAGGAGGAGCTGCGTGGCCTGGAGCAACGATGGGAGTCGGAGAAGTCCGGGCTCAACCGCGTCGGCGACCTCAAGGAACAGATCGACCGGCTGCGGGTCGAGGCCGACCGCGCCCAGCGTGACGGCGACCTGACCAAGGCCAGCGAGATTCTTTACGGCCGGATCCCCGCCCTCGAACACGAGATGGCCAGCGCCTCCGCCGTGCAGGCGCAGACCGCGCCCATGGTGAGCGAAGAGGTCGGAGCGACCGACATTGCCGAGGTCGTCGCCAGCTGGACCGGCATCCCCGTCGGCAAGCTGCTGCAGGGGGAGTCGGAGAAGCTGCTGAAAATGGAGGAGCATCTGGGTGAGCGCCTGATCGGGCAGCGCCAAGCCGTCAAGGCGGTTGCCGACGCCGTCCGGCGCTCGCGGGCAGGCATCTCCGATCCGAACCGTCCCACGGGCTCGTTCTTGTTCCTCGGCCCAACGGGCGTCGGCAAGACCGAACTGGCCAAGTCGCTGGCCGAGTTCCTCTTCGACGACGAGCAGTCGATGGTCCGCATCGACATGAGTGAGTACTCCGAGAAGCACTCGGTCTCGCGCCTGGTCGGCGCGCCGCCCGGATATGTCGGTTACGAAGAGGGCGGGCAACTCACCGAGGCCGTCCGGCGCCGGCCCTACTCGGTCGTCCTGCTGGACGAGGTCGAGAAGGCCAACCCGGAGATCTTCAACATCTTGTTGCAGGTGTTGGACGACGGTCGGCTCACCGATGGTCAGGGCCGTACGGTCGACTTCCGCAACGTGATCTTGATCATGACCTCAAACCTCGGCTCGCAGTTCCTGGCCGACCCCAACCTGGACGCCAAGCTAAAGGACGAAGCGGTCATGGGGGTCGTCCGGAAGGCGTTCAAGCCGGAGTTCTTGAACCGGCTGGACGAGATCGTCATGTTCGAGCCGCTGAGCACCGAGCACCTCACCCGGATCGTCGACATCGCCTTGCGTCGCCTGAACAAACGCCTGGTCGACCATCGGATCAGGGTGGACGTGACCCAGGCCGGCAAGGACTGGCTCGCCCTGACCGGCTTCGACCCGGTCTACGGCGCGCGTCCGCTGCGTCGCCTCGTCCAGACGACGATCGAGGACGAGTTGGCGCGCCGCGTCCTCGCCGGGGACGTCCTGGACGGCGACACGGTCACCTTCGACGTCGACCCCGAAAGCGCCGGTTTGGTGGTCACGGGCGGCTGAATCGGCCAACGGCAGAGCTGGTGTTACTCCGGGCTGCTTATTCGGCCCGGATTCACACCATGTTTTGCAACTAGCCTCTGAGGAGTGGCGAACCTGCTCCCCGATCCCGAGCGTCCTGGGGCATTTCGCGTCGTCGCGGGACGGACTTCCCAAAGCTACGTCGACCCGGCCGACCCGCTCCGACTGGAGTTCGAGTACGTCCAGCGCATCGTCGAGGGCCTGCTGGCCACCGTCCTGCGACGGCCACAAGACGAGCGCATCCGCGTTGTCCACGTCGGCGGCGGCGGTCTGACGTTGGCCCGCTACGTGGCGACCATCCGGCCCCACACCGCCCAGATCGTCTTCGAGCCGGACGCCGAACTGACCGAGAAGGTGCGCCGGATCCTGCCCCTGCCCCGAAACAGCGGCATCAAAGTGCGCGCACTCGACGGCCGCGCCGGCGTCGCCTCCCTCCCGGACGGCTACGTCGACGCGCTGATCCTGGACGCCTTCGCCGGCGCGAGCGTCCCGGCGCAGTTGGGCACTGCGGAGTTCTTCGCCGAGGTCGCCCGGACCCTGCGGCCGGGCGGAGTGTTGTTCGGCAACATCACCGACCGATCGCCCTTCGACTGGGCCCGTCGAGCCCTGGCCGGCGTTCAGCACCAGTTCAGGCATCTGGTGGTGAGCTCGGAGCCGAGCACCTGGAAGGGACGACGCTTCGGCAACCTCGTCCTGTTCGCCTCATCCCGCCCGCTCCCGGCCAAGGTTCACGAGCGCGACCCGGGAATCTCGATCTTTCCCTACCGGGTCCGCTTCGGCTCTGACCTCACGCGCTTCATTGGCGGCGCCACGCCCTTCACCGACGCCGACGCCGAGCCGTCCCCCGGGCCGCCCGGGGGGCTTAACTGGTTCACCTAGCCGTCGGCGTCGCCGCGTATGGTCGTCCCGACGAGGAGGCAGCCATGAGTTACCCGGGATTCCAACCGCCGCAGCCCGCCGGCCAGCCGCAGTTCGCGCCCAGCCCGGGGTATGCGTCGCCCGGACTCGGCCAGGCCTATCCCTCCCCGCCACTGCTGGCCCCGGGCGTGCAGCTACGGCTCATCCGCCCGGTGCCGGTCGGTCTGGCGATCAACATGTGCGTGACCGCCTCGTTGCTCTGGATGGCCGCGTTGGGAACATCCTGGCTGGTGGCCGCGGTCGGACGCCGGGACCTGAAGGTGAACGACCTGCTCCAGGGCGGGGTGTTCCACGCGCTGGAACGCTTCGACCGATCCCTTGCCGAGGGCTGGGCGTACGGCCTGTTCGGGGTTCCCACTTTGGCGGTCGTTGTCGGGTTCTGCCTGCTGGCCCGCTCGCAGTGGGCCCGCGTCGCCTTCACCCTCACGGGCCTGGCGGCGATCGGGGTCGCGGTGGCCTGGCTTGGGCAGTTGTGGTGGTGGTACGCCTGCGCCGGCGTCTACATCGGCATCGCGATGCTGTTGGTCTGGCTGCCTTCGGTGAGTCGCTGGCTGCGGGCCTAGCCCGCCACTCCACGTCCCTGGCGGTGCCCGCTCAGATGGTTGCCGGGGGCTCGCGGCCGCGACCGGGTTCTGGGGTCGACTGTCCAGCCCCGGGGCCTGGTGAACGCAACCGGAGGGTGGTTACTCGCCAGTCGCCCATTCGGGCTACTTACTCGCCGGTTGGCCCGGTGTTAGCGTTCCGGCAGGTTCCGAGCGCTTGGGGGGCGCGAGTCATGAAGGTGGATCCACCGAATCAAAGTGCACTGGTCTTGGTGCCGGTGCTTGCCGGAATCGGAAGTCTGTTGGGGATGCTGGTCGTCGTGGCCTGGGCGCCCCAGGTGGCCCATGCCGAGGATTTGGTGCCGCAGACCGTCGGCCACGTTATGGAAGTCGCTGTCGGCATAGCGGCGCCCGAAATGCTGTTGGCGGCGAGCGCGCTGGCCGCCGTCTTCAGCGGCGTCATGATCGTTCGTCGCTCCAAGCGGCCGGCTTGACGCTCGCCCGGGCCGAAGTCGTTTGCGGATAGGGTGTCGGCCGTGTCCGACCGCACCGAACTGATCGAACTCATCGCCGACATCGCAGTGGTCCGGGGCCGGGTGACGCTGGCGTCCGGTCGCGAGGCCGACTACTACGTGGACATGCGCCGCGTCACCTTGGACGGGCGCGCCGCTGTGCTCGTTGGCCGGGTGATGCGCGAACTGGTCGCCGACTGGGACTTCGACGCGGTCGGTGGGCTCACCCTCGGCGCGGACCCGGTGGCCACGTCCATGCTGCACGCCGCCGCCGCCGCCGGTGGACGCCTGGACGCCTTCGTCGTCCGCAAGGCCGAGAAGGCCCACGGGTTGCAACGCCGGATCGAGGGGACGGACGTCGCCGGGCGACGGGTCCTCGTGGTCGAGGACACCTCGACCACGGGCGGCTCGGCGCTGACCGCCGTGGACGCCGTCCGCGCCGCCGGCGCAGAGGTGGTCGGCGTCGCGGTGATCGTCGATCGCGACACCGGCGCGCGTGAGGCGATCCAGGCGCAGGGGCTGGGTTACCGCTTCGCAGTCAGCGCGACCGACCTGGGCCTGTAGCCCGAACTCGATCCTCGCCGGTACCGGGGACCAAGGCGCCCGGCTACGCTGAGGCAAAATCCAAGGAGGTCCGATGGACGCGATCGTCATTGTCGTGGTGCTGCTGATCCTGGTGGTTGCGCTGGCGCTCGGCGCCATGAGCATCTACAACGGCCTGGTCCGGCAACGAAACGTGGTCCAGGAGTCCTGGCGGCAGGTGGACGTCGAACTCAATCGCCGCTACGACCTGATTCCCAATCTGGTCGAGACCGTAAAGGGCTTCGCCAGCCACGAGCGCGGGACGCTCGAGGACGTCGTCCGGTTGCGCAACCAGGCGGCGCAGCTGTCGTCCCAGGGAGCGCCCAACGAACAGCGTGCCCAGGTGGAGCAGCAGCTGACCACCGCGGTGCACAACCTGATCGTCAGCGTCGAGGCGTACCCGCAACTGCGGGCCAACGTGAACTTCCTCGAACTGCAGCGGGAACTGACGGCCACCGAAGACCGGATCGCCGCCGGACGTCGCTATTACAACGCCAACGTGCGCAACTACAACACCAAGGTCGAGAGCGTCCCGTCGAACATCGTGGCCAACATGTTCAAGTTCGAGAAGGCGATCTACTTCGAGGCGAACGACCCGATGATGCGCCAGGCGCCGTCGGTCAGCTTCGGCGGGGGGAACCCCGAGCCGCGCGGCTCCATGCAGTCCTACCAACCGTCGGATCCGAATGCTCTGCCCAACCCGCAGGCCGCCAGCCAGCCGCAGGCCCAGATCCCGCAGGGCTACGAGCAGCCCCAGTACGGGCAGCCGCAGCAGTACCCGCAGCAGCAGTATCAGGCTCAGCCCGAGCAGCAGTACCGCGCTCCCGGCCAGTAGCGTCGGTCGCCGAGCCTGGTCGGCCCCCTACGTAGTTCTCCGGCGAGGGGCCGACCGCGGGGTCCGGCCAAGGCGTTCGACAACGTCAGGTCAGCCAGTCGCGCGCCCAGTGGTACATCGCGATCGCCGCAGCCGCTCCCGCGTTCAGCGAGCGCGTCGACCCGTGCTGCGTGATCGCCACCAGTTGCGAGCACGCAGCCACCACGTCGTCGGTCAGGCCCGGCCCCTCGGAGCCGAACACCAGGCAGGTATCGCGCGGCAGACGCGTCGTCTCGAGCGGGACGCTGCCCGGCAGATTGTCCACCCCGACCAGGACGACGCCCGCGCCCCGCGCCCAGGCGACGAAGTCCGCGACCTCGGGATGCCACGCCACGTGCAGATAGCGGTCGGTCACCATGGCCCCGCGCCGGTTCCATCGACGCCGACCCAGGATGTGCACCCCGGCCACGTTGAACGCGTTGGCGGTGCGCACGATCGAGCCGATGTTGAAGTCGTGCTCCCAGTTCTGGATGGCGATGTGCAGCGGCGAGCGGCGCGCGTCCAACTCGGCGACGATGGCCTCGACGCTGAGGTAGCGAAACTCGTCGACGACGTTTCGGCGATCGCCCTCGGCGAGCAGGGCGACATCAAGGCGTGGGTCGTCCGGCCACGGCAGCGGATGCGGCCCGACTCCCACCGACGGGGTGTCGTCCGGCGTGGGCGTGGCGGGTCGCGCGGGATCGTCGGCAGGCTCGTCCATCACGGCTCAAGGTAGCCTTTCCCCCCGTGACCCTGCTTGCCGAGTTCATGCTCACCCCGCTGCTGCTGCCCAACTGGCTGGACCCCGAGTTCCTCATTCGAGCCATGGGCAACTGGGCCCTGTGGGGGGTGGCGCTGATCGTGTTCGCCGAGTGCGGGCTCTTCTCCCTCCTCCCGGGCGATTCGCTGTTGTTCACGGTCGGCATGTTCGTGGCGCTGGGCACGATCACCTTCGGCACGCTGCCCCCGTTGGCCGTCCTCGGCATCGTGTGCGTGATCCTCACCGCCGCGGCCGTACTGGGCAACCTGTCGGGCTACTACCTCGGACGCCTGATCGGCCCGCCGCTGTTCAAGCCGCGGACCGGGTTTTGGGGCAAGGTCTTCGATCCGAAGTACGTGACGATGACGCACAACTTCTTTGACAAGTACGGCAGCCGCGCGCTGATCCTGGCCAGGTTCGTCCCGATGGTGCGCACGTTCGTGACGCTGGTCGCCGGCGTCGGCAAGATGCCGATCGGGCGCTTCATGACCTACACCGCCATCGGCGGCGTGCTGTGGGCGTTCGGCGTGACGATTCTGGGCTATTTCCTCGGCCAGATTCCTGTGGTGCAGCACAACATCGAGCTGGCGCTGATCCTGATCGTGGTCGTCTCGCTGATCCCGATGGCCATCGAGTACGTGATGGCGAGGCGGCGCAAGGCGGAGGCCCCCTCGGGGGAGTAGCCCGCCGGCGCGCTGGGGTCCCGCCCGAGACGACGCCGACCAATAGCATGTCCCCGTGGACGAGCTGGTCGTGGGTTACAACCTGCCGCGCACGCAGGCGCTGGCGCAGGCGGCACGCCAGCGGTTCTGGAGCCAGGTCTGGCGGTTCGGCATCTCTGTCGCGATTACGGCCGTCTTCGCGATCTGGCAAGGCGCCGCCCTGACATCGTTCACGTGGACGATCCTCATCCTGCTGATGTGCGTCCCCTTGGTGTTCGTGGGCATCGCCTTCTTCAGATGGCGAGCGGCGATCCGGGACGTCGCCCTCGTCCGCGAGGGGATCGCGCTGCGGGTCGGACGTCCGGGGATCGTCGTCGCCGGCGAGACGGTGCCCTGGGCACAAGTTGGGCGGCTGACGACGCGACGCGGCAAGCTGGGGGGTTCGCGGCTGCTCGTCGTCGAGCGCCACGGCGCGCCCGAGCTGACGCTCCCGCTCGACCTGCTCAGCGTCAGTCCCGCGCAGTTGGACAACGCAGTCCGGGCGTATTCGGGGGCCCGGCTCGGTGTGGATCTGTCCGCCCTTGACGAGTAGGGCCCAAGGCCGTAGGCGATTTGCCTGATCCCCAGTAGGCACCCCGGCCGACTGCCAGACTGGGGGGCGTCGATAATCATTCGTACGCCCGTCAATCAATGTGGAGAAAGGCCCCTCATGCCGATTGCGACACCTGAGAAGTACGCCGAGATGCTCGACGCCGCCAAGAAGGGCTCCTTTGCCTTCCCGGCGATCAACGTCACCTCGTCCCAGTCCATCAACGCCGCGATCGCGGGCTTCGCCGAGGCCGGCTCGGACGGCATCATCCAGGCCTCCACGGGCGGAGCAGAGTACGCCTCCGGCCAGGCCGTCAAGAACATGGTTGTCGGTGCCACCGCGATTGCCGAGTTCGCCCGCGTCGTCGCCAAGAACTACAGCGTGAACATCGCTCTGCACACCGACCACTGCCCCGAGCCGAAGCTGGACTCCTACGTGCGTCCGCTGCTGGCGATCAGCGAGGAGCGGGTCAAGAACGGTCAGGATCCGCTGTTCAACTCGCACATGTGGGACGGCTCGGCGCTCGATGACACCGAGAAGAACCTGCAGATCGCCGAAGAGCTGCTCTCTCGCACCAGCAAGGCCAAGATGATCCTCGAGATCGAGATCGGTGCTGTCGGTGGCGAGGAGGACGGCGTCGTCGGCGAGATCAACGAGAAGCTGTACACCTCCATGCACGACGCGACCCGCACCGCTGAGGTGCTCGGTCTCGGCGAGAACGGGCTGTACATCACGGCCTTCACCTTCGGCAACGTGCACGGCGTCTACAAGCCGGGCCACGTGAAGCTGCGTCCCGAGGTGCTCAAGGAGATCCAGGAGACCGTGGGCGCGAAGTACGGCAAGGAGAGCCCCTTCTACCTCGTCTTCCATGGCGGCTCGGGCTCCACCGCTCAGGAGATCTCCGACGCGGTCGACTTCGGCGTCATCAAGATGAACATCGACACCGACACCCAGTACGCGTTCACGCGTCCGGTCGCCGGCCACATGTTCAGCAACTACGACGGCGTCCTTAAGGTTGACGGCGACGTCGGCAACAAGAAGGCCTACGACCCGCGCGTTTGGGGCAAGGCGGCCGAGGCCGGCATGTCCGCCCGCGTCGTGGAGGCCTGCCAGCAGCTGCGTTCGGCCGGAAAGTCGATCGGCTGAGTTCGGTTTTAACGGTCAGCGGCCGGGTCGGTTCCGACCCGGCCGTTGCCGTTGCGCGGCTCGCGGGACGTGCCTCAAGGGGAGTCGTCGCCTTTGGCGCGCGGGGTTGCTCCGGACGTCCGTCCAGGGCCCGATCGAGCCGGCCGCGAGCGCGCGGCGAATGGGCTCGGCGCGCCGGGACGTCCCGGTGCGGCTACGGTGTGCAGCGGGCAATCCCTGACCCGAGGAGGCAAACGTGCCGGGCATCGTGATCGTCGGATCCCAATGGGGGGACGAGGGCAAGGGCAAGGCGACCGACCAGTTGGGCGACCGCGTCGACTACTGCGTGCGCTACTCCGGCGGCAACAACGCCGGGCACACGCTGGTGGTCAACGGCGAGCGCTACGCGCTGCACCTGCTGCCGTCGGGGATCCTCAACCCCAACTGCACGCCGGTGATCGGCAACGGTGTGGTGATCGACCTGGACGTCTTGTTCGACGAGATCGATGGGCTCGCGGCGCGGGGCGTGGACGCCAGCCGGCTGCTGGTCTCGGCGAACGCGCACATCATCACCGGCTACCACCAGGTGATCGACAAGGTCACCGAACGCTTCCTCGGCAAGCGCCGGATCGGTACGACCGGACGCGGCGTCGGCCCGGCCTACGCCGACAAGGTGAACCGCATCGGCATCCGCGTCCAGGATCTGTTCGATGAGTCGATCCTCGCTCAGAAGGTCGAGGCGTCCTTGGACCAGAAGAACCATCTGCTGGTGAAGGTCTACAACCGGCGCGCGATCGATCCGGTCGAGGTCACCGAGAACCTGATGGCGCATGCCCAGCGGCTGCGCCCGCATGTCGCCGACGTGGCGCGCGTGCTCAACACCGCGCTGGACGCCGACCAGGTCGTCTTGTTCGAGGGGGCGCAGGCGCATCATCTGGACGTCGACCACGGCACATACCCCTACGTGACGTCGTCCAACCCGATCGCTGCGGGCGCGTGCATCGGAGCGGGCGTCGGGCCGACCAGGATCGACCGCACCATCGGCATCATGAAGGCCTACACCACGCGGGTGGGGGAGGGCCCCTTCCCCACCGAGTTGCTCAACGCCGACGGCGACAAGCTGCGCCACGACGGCGCCGAGTTCGGCACGACCACGGGACGTAAGCGCCGCTGTGGTTGGTTCGACGCGCTGGTGGTCGAGACCGCCGTCACGGCGAACGCCTTCACCGACATGTTCTTGACGAAGCTCGACATCCTGACCGGTTGGGAGAAGATCCCGGTATGCGTGGCCTACGAGGTCAACGGCGAGCGCACCGACATCGCGCCGATGACCCAAAGCGAGTTCCACCACGCAGTGCCCGTCTATGAGTACCTGGACGGCTGGAGCGAGGACATCTCCGGCTGCCGCACCTTCGGCGAGCTCCCGCGCAACACCCAGGCGTACGTGCGTCGGCTTGAGGAGTTGGTCCGCGCCCCGATCAGCGGCATCGGTGTCGGCCCGTCCCGCGAGCAGGTCGTGATGCTGCGCGACCTGCTGTGACGCAGCCGCAATCCTCGCCCGGCAAGGACAAACGGGTTGGCGACGACACTTGGTGGCTTTCGCTGCTCCTGCTGTTCCTGACCGTGAGCCTGTGTTTCTTGACGCTCGGCTCGGTGGGCCGGCTA
>JBDHZK010000093.1:0-10861 GCA_039811865.1 Propionicicella sp.
GGCCGAAGGGCTGCGCCGGGTCCTGATCAGGATGGAAAGCAACCTCGACCTCGACGTGGAGCTGCTTGCCGACGAGATCCTGCAGACGTTGAACCATCCCCGCGGCTGGCGGCATGTGGCCGGCGTCCGGTTCGGCTTGACCGACCGGCCAGCCGAGGCCGATGTGGTGATCACGCTGGCCACGCCGGCCACCACCGATTCGTTGTGCGCCCCGTTGCTGACGCGTGGGCAACTGTCGTGCCAGCACGATCGTGCGGTCGTCCTCAATGCCCTGCGGTGGGTCCAAGGCGCCACCTCATACGGGACGGACGTGGCCAACTATCGTCGGTACATGGTCAATCACGAGGTGGGGCACTGGCTTGGCCGGGGTCATGTCTCCTGCCCCCGCCCAGGGGCGGTCGCTCCGGTGATGCTGCAGCAGACCAAGGGTCTGCAGGGGTGCCGACCCAACCCGTGGCCGCGCTGAGGGAGCCGGCCGAGCGGCTCGTGCCCGGCGTTCGGGGAGAACAACTCGACCTCTCGCTTCGCCGCCTCCAGCTAGGGCCCGGAGATCCGACCCATCGCCGGCGCAACGGCTGGTGGCGAGCGACCCGCAACGATTGCGGCGCGGTGTTGATCCACCTGGAATCCTTGCCGGACGGCGTCCGCGCGCGAGCCTGGGGGCCCGGCGCAGCGACGGCCATCCAAGGCGTCCCCGACCTACTGGGGCAGTGCGATCCGGGCGAGATCGAACTGGGGCACGCGGGCCTGAGCGAACTCGCGCGCAGGCACCCCTGGCTGCGGATCGGCCGGACGAACGCTGTCTTCGAAGCGCTGGCACCGATCATCCTGGGTCAACGCGTGACCGGGAACGAGGCGATTTCCGGCTGGCGTCGGCTGGTCGAAGGGTTCGGGGAGCCAGCCCCCGGCCCCAGCGGTCCAGGGATGCCGGCCGCTGGCATGCGCCTGCCTCCCGAGCCGTCCGCCTGGGCAAGCATCCCGAGCTGGACATACCTGGCGGCCGGAGTCGAGCTGGCCCGTCGGCGACCCCTGATCCACGCCGCGACGCGCGCCGCGGCGTTGGAACGCACGCTGGCCTCGCCGCGTCCCGACGCGGCCCTACGATCGGTTCCGGGTGTCGGGGAGTGGACGGCCGCCAACGTGCGCCAGCTCGCCTTCGGGGACCCGGACGCCTGGAGCGTGGGCGACTACCACGTCCCCGATCTGATCTCGACCTACTTCACCGGACGCCGCGGCGCCGACGCCGCCGAACTGCTCGCCCCGTTCACGGGACAGCGCTACCGCGTGGAGTTGCTGATCGGGCTCAGCGGCGTGCGCACCGAGCGACGTGGACCGCGCAGATCACTGCCGACGCACCTGCCGCTTTGGCCGCGGTAGCCCCTCACCGTGCCGGGCGAGGCAGCGGTACCGTCTCCTCGTCGACGGCGGGGGTAGCGCCGCCGGGAGTGATCGCCCCGGGCAGTTGAACGATGAACTCGGCGCCGCCCTTCGCCGATCGGCCAGCGCTCACCCACCCGCCGTGGGCCTTGATGGTATGCATCACGATCGATAGGCCAAGGCCAGTACCGGGGGTCGTCCGCGCCTTCTCGGAGCGGTAGAAGCGGTCGAAGACGTGCGGCAAGTCCTCGTCGGCAATGCCTGGTCCCTCGTCGGAGATCAGCAACCGGTCCCCCTTCAGCCGGACCTGGATCGTGCCGTCGGGGGGGCTGAACTTGACGGCGTTGTCGAGCAGGTTGGTGAACGCCCGCTCCAGGGTGTCCGGCTCGCCGACCAGGAAGAGCGGGTGCAATTCCACGTCGAACTTGATCCCCGGGCCACGGCGCTGCGCGCGGGAGATCGCGTTGCCGACTACGTCGCGAAGGTCGATCGGTTCCGGGTTGGGATGGACGGCGTCCTCGCGCGACAACTGGACGAGGTCGCCCACCAGCGTGGTGAACTCCCCGAGCTGCGCGGCCACGTCGCGCAGAATCTCCCCCCGCGCGCCCGGGGGCAGCATGCCGGACCGCTCGTCCGCGACCAGCAACTCGATGTTGGTGCGCATACTCGTCAGCGGGGTGCGCAACTCGTGGCCGGCGTCCGCGATCAGCCGACGCTGACGATCGCGAGAGGACGCCAGCGAGTTCAGCATCGTGTTGAACGAACGGGTCAACTCGGCCAGTTCGTCGCTGCCCACGATGGCGATGGGGGTCAGCTCGTCGGTCTCGGTGACGTGCGTCACCGCGGCGGTCAGCCGCCGAACCGGACGGACGCCCGAGCGGGCGATCAGCCAGCCCGCGCCGGCGGCGAGCAGGACGCCGGCGAGGCCGACGAAGATCAGCACCAGCCACAGGGAATGCAGGATGCCCTCGGTCGGGCCCAGCGGACGTCCCAGCACGAGCGCGTAGTGATGCCCGGTATCGGTGGCCAGGGGAACGGCGACGATGCGGTACGGCTGGCCGTCGGTGGCGACGCCGCTACGCGCCGAGTAGCCGGTTTGGATGCGCGCGATCATCAGTTCCCGGGCGCCGGTGACCAAGGTCGCCTGTTCGCCGCGGACCGTGGTGGTCTGGTTGTCCGAGCGCAGCACGACCACCGAAACGTTCACCGCCTTCAGCGCATCGCCGTTGATGCCGCCCATCTGCTCGATGTCTTGCTGGATCCAGCCGCTGGTGACGGTGGCCACCTCGACCAACTCCTGATCGAGTTGGTCGTACAGCGACCACATCGTGATGAAGTACGCGGCCACGCCGGTGAGCGCGACCGCGGCCGCGACGGCGATGCCGATGGAGAAGGCCAGCCGGTCCTGGAGGCGCCAGGCCCGGGGGTTGAGTCGAGAGGCGATCCAGTCGATCACGGGGCGGTTTCGCGCAACACATACCCGATGCCGCGCACGGTGTGAATCAGACGCGACTCACCGTCGGACTCGGTCTTGCGCCGCAGGTATCCGATGTAGACCTCGAGCGAGTTGGCCGTGGTGGGGAAGTCGAACCCCCACACCTCGTTCAGCAGCCAGCCGCGCTCGAGCACCCGGCGGGGATGCTCCATGAACGTTTGCAGCAGCGCGAACTCGGTGCGCGTCAGGTTGATGCGCCGCCCGGCCCGGCGGACCTCCCGGGTCTGCAAGTCCAGCGACAGATTGTCGAAGGTGAGCGTCTCCGGATGGTTGTCCGCGATCGGCCGCGAGCGCCGCGTCAGCGCCCGCAGCCTGGCCAGCAGCTCGTCCAGGGCGAACGGTTTGGCCATGTAGTCGTCGCCGCCGGCGTCCAGTCCGTCGACCCGGTCGTTGACGGCGTCCCGTGCCGTCAACACCAGGATGGGCACGTCATTGCCGTTGGCGCGCAGCATCCGCGTCGTCTCCAGGCCGTCCAGCCGCGGCATCATCACGTCCATGATGACGGCGTCGGGACGCGCGGTGGCCAGCTTGGCCAGTGCCTCCACGCCGTCGGCCGCCGTGGTCACCTCGTAGCCGGTGTACTGCAGAGAGCGGGCCAGGGAGTCGCGGACTCCCTGATCGTCGTCCACGACCAGGATGTGCATGGCCCTAGCCTGCCACCTGCGACGAAGAAGGCCGGGGTCCGCGCGCGCCGAGCTGAAGAACCCGCGCCATGATGGCGGGCATCGCGGCCTCCAAGGCCGCCTGAGTGTCGGCGAATCCCTCCTGCCCCCCGTACCAAGGGTCGGGGACGGCTGTGCCGGGCTTCGCGGCCGGGTCGAAGTCCGTCAGCAGGGCGAGGTTGGTCGCCTCCGGCGCGGCTCGGCGCAGCAACTCGACGTGGTGGCCCTCCATGGCGATCACTTGGTCGGCGGCGGTGATCTCGGCCGCGGTGATCCGGTGCGCCCGATGCCCGGTGGCGTCGTACCCGCCCGTGCGCAACTGCCGGGCCGCGCGCGCGTCGATCGGGTTGCCGCGCTCCTCGGCGCTGACCCCGGCGCTGGTGAAGCGGACGCCGCTGACGCCCTCGCGCCGCGCCCAGCCCTGCGCGATCCGCTCGGCCATCGGCGAGCGGCAGATGTTGCCCCAGCAGACGAAGACGACCTCTACGTCACGGCTCACCGATGCTCTTCCTCCCGCTTGCGACCGATGAACGCGTTCACGACGAAGCTGACCACCGAGACGATCAGCGCGCCCCAAAAGGCGTTCCAAAAGCCGTCCACGCGCCACCCGAGATGGAATTGGCCAGCCACCCAGGAGGTCAGCAGCAAAAGGGCCGCGTTCACCACGAGCAGGAACAGGCCAAGGGTGATCAGCACCAAGGGAGCGCTGACGAACTTGAAGAACGGCTTGACGACGGCGTTGACCACGCCGAAGATCACCGACACCACCAGGATCGCAACGATCTTTCCCTCGGTGTTGGGCGCGGTCAGCATGATGCCCGGGAGAGCGAAGGTGGCAGCGGTGATCGCTGCGGCGTTTGCCAGGAAGCCAACGATCAGATCTCGCATGCCACGATCCTGTCATGGCGTCATGAACTTCTCGTATCGTCGTGCTTTACGAGAGAGGGGTGGACGCTGTGTCGAGTGTGCCTGTCGGCAGCCTCAAGGGCCGGCATTTCCTACGTGAGCTGGACTTCTCCGGTGCCGAGTGGGGTTCGTTGCTCGACCTCGCCCGCACCCTGAAGGACGAGCGACGTCAGGGACGCGAGCGCACCCGACTCGACGGCCGGACCATCGCGCTCGTCTTCGAGAAGGCGTCCACCCGGACTCGGGCGGCGTTCGAGGTCGCCGCCTACGAGCAGGGCGCCCGCGTGACCCATTTCGATGCGCACGGCAGCCATTTCGGCAAGAAGGAGTCGGTAGCAGATACCGCGCGGGTGCTCGGCCGGATGTATGCCGGGATCCAGTTTCGAGGGGTCGAGCAGCGCACGGTCGAGGAACTGGCGGCCCATGCCGGCGTCCCCGTCTGGAACGGACTGACCGACGCCTGGCATCCGACCCAGTCGCTGTGCGACGTCTTCACCATGCGCGAGTCGCTGGGGCGTCCCGACGCGACCTTCGCCTACGTGGGGGATGCCCGCTTCAACATGGGCAACTCGCTTCTGATCGCCGGCGCCTTGTCGGGCATGGATGTCCGCATCGTCGCGCCCGAACCGCTGCAGCCGGCGCCCGATCTGGTGGCCGCCGCCCATCGATTGGCCCAGGGAAACGGCGGGCGGGTCTTGGTCACCGACGATCTCGACACCGGTGTCGCCGACTGCGACTTCGTGCACACCGACGTTTGGGTCTCCATGGGTGAGACGGCCTCGGTCTGGTCCGAGCGGATCGGGCTGCTTCTGCCCTACCGCGTGACCGCCGAACTGTTGGCACGAACGGGTAACCCGGACGTCAAGTTCATGCATTGCCTCCCCGCCTTTCACGACCGCCGTACTTCGCTTGGCGAGGAGGTCTACCAGCGGTTCGGCCTGGACTGCATGGAGGTGAGCGACGAGGTCTTCGAGTCGCCCGCGTCCATCGTGTTCGACCAGGCCGAGAACCGAATGCACACCATCAAGGCGGTGTTGGTCGCCACCTTGGCGGGGGAGTAACCCCGGACTCAGCCGGCGGCGGCGGCCGCCCCGGCTGCGGCGGCGGCCTGTGCCTGCTGGATCGCGCGGCCGACGGCATTCGAGGCCCAGTACTGATCCTTCAGAGTCTTGGCGCGCCGCCTCACCGCCGACTTGTCGATCCGCTCTCCCGGGTCGGCGATCAGCCTTGCCACGACGCCGAGGGCGCTGAGTAGTCCGATCAGCGCCGCGTCGCGATAGTCGGGCTCGACGCCTTCCACCAGGATCGTGCGCAGCCGGCGGCGCAGGGTCTCGCGGGTGCTCGCATCGACCGCCGGCCAGTGATGGGCCCAGGTCAAGCCGAGCACCTCGACGTCCTCGCGGCGGACGAGTTCGGCGCGAGCGAGGCGCTCATAAAGCGCTCGGCGCAAGCCTTTGGTAAGCGCGTTGACTCCGGCCTCGGGTGACCACTGCTCCTTGGTGGCGAGCCGGGCGAGGCTGTCGGCGAGCAGGGGGTCGCTCGGCGGCGCGGCGTCCCCGACCACGACGATGCGGTTCTTCCGGACGTCCTCGCCCTTCTCCGTGACGCGGGCGTTTCCGGTTTCGGCCAGTTCGTTCAGGACCCCACCGGCCAGCGCGATGTCGACGAATCCGCCCGAGGCGAGGAGTTTCCCGGTGTCCGGGTGGGTCAGCAGGACCAGCAGGGCTTCCGCGATCAGCATGGGTTCAGCGTAGGCAAGTGGACGGCCCCGGGCTGCGGTAGTCGGACCGGGTCGCAGCGCGGACGACGTGAAAACGTGCGGCCAGTCGGGGATCGGGACTGCTTCGACGGCTGGCGGGGCAGTGCTTCGCGCGAATCGCCGCACGTTTTCACGCGTTCGACCACGAAGGGGGCCGCGGTGGTGGGATGAATGGCAGATGAGGCGTGGAAGACGACTCGACAAGGGAGTCGGTCAGGGTCAAGGGTTTCCGGTAAGTTACGGTTACGGTACCGTAGGTAAGAGTTTCGTCGGCCCCGGAAGGAACCGTCTGTGACCGAAGCCACCTCAGGGTTGCCAGTCGACCTCGTGCAGTTGCTCAATCCGCAAGGCGAGCGCGTCGAGAATCAGGACTACAGCTTCGACGGCGATGACGCCACCGTGACCGGCTACCTGCGCGACATGGTCTTGGCCCGGCGCCTCGACGTCGAGGCGACGGCGCTGCAGCGCAAGGGCGAACTCGGCTTGTGGCCCCCCCTGCTCGGTCAAGAGGCTGCGCAGGTCGGCTCGGGCCGCGCCCTGGGGCCGCGCGATTTCTGCTTCCCGTCCTACCGCGAGCACGCTGTCGCGATGCTGATGGGCGTCGATCCAATGGCGCTGCTGAAGACATTCCGTGGCACCGGCATGGTGGATTGGGACTCCGCGGCACTGCGCTTCCACCTGTACTCCTTCGTGATCGGAACCCATACCCTGCACGCGGTCGGCTACGGCATGGGGATGCAGCGCGATGGCGTGGTGGGCAATGCGGATCCGGATCACAACGCGGCGGTGATCGTCTACTTCGGTGACGGCGCGACCAGCCAGGGGGACGTCAACGAGGCGTTCGTCTTCGCCGCCAGCTACTCCGCTCCCGTCGTCTTCTTCTGCCAAAACAACCAGTGGGCGATTTCGGAGCCGATCGAGCGCCAGTCGCGCATTCCCTTGTACCGGCGGGCGGCCGGCTTCGGCTTTCCCGGGGTCCGGGTGGACGGCAATGACGTGCTGGCCGTGCATGCCGTCACCGAGCAGGCGTTGGCACGCGCACGGTCAGGGCATGGCCCGACGCTGATCGAGGCGTTCACCTACCGCATGGGTGCGCACACGACGTCCGACGACCCCACCAAGTACCGGCTCGCCGCCGAGCTGGAGGAGTGGCAGGCGAAGGACCCCATCGAGCGGGTCCGGCGCTACCTGCTCAGCCGCGATGCCCTGGACAAGGCATTCCTGGACGCGCTCGACGAGGAGGCCGAGGAGCTTGCGGTGGCGCTGCGTCAAGGCTGCGGGGCGCTCCCCGAGCCGGCGCTCGCCGAGATGTGGGGCCACACGTTCGCCGACGTCCCGCACGAGCTGCTGGGCCAGCGAGCCGAATACCAGGCGTACCAAGCGTCCTTCGAGGAGGCTGGCCGATGACCGACCTGACCCTGGCCAAGGCGTTGAACGCCGGTCTGCGGCGAGCGCTCGAGGCGGACCCGAAGGTGCTGCTCGCCGGTGAAGACATCGGCAAGCTGGGCGGCGTTTTCCGGATCACCGAGGGTCTGCAGGCCGACTTCGGCGAGGACCGGGTGGTCGACTCGCCACTGGCCGAGTCCGGGATCCTCGGGACGGCCGTCGGCCTGGCTCTGCGCGGCTACCGGCCGGTCTGCGAAATCCAGTTCGACGGGTTCGTCTATCCCGCCTTCGACCAGATCGTCAGCCAAGTCAGCCGGATGCACTTCCGCTCGCACGGCCGCTTGCGGCTGCCGATCGTCGTTCGGATTCCCTTCGGCGGCGGGATCGGCGCCATCGAGCACCACTCCGAGTCACCGGAGGCCTATTTCGCGCACACCCCAGGTCTGAAGGTCGTCACCCCGTCCAACCCACTGGACGCCTACTGGATGATCCAGCAGGCGATTGCCAGCGACGATCCCGTGATCTTCTTCGAACCCAAACGGCGCTACCACGAGAAGGGGGCCGTGGACACGTCCGCAGCCCCCATGCCGCTGCACGGCGCCCGAATCGTCAAGGCGGGCTCGGACGTCACCGTGCTGACGTACGGTCCGATGGTGCGGACGTGCCTGGAGGCAGCCGTGGCCGCCGCCGACGAGGGCAAGAACCTAGAGGTGATCGACTTGCGATCGCTGTCGCCCATAGACCAAGTCACTGTGAACGCGTCGGTGATGCGGACCGGGCGCGCGGTGGTCGTCCACGAGGCGGCGCGCACGCTCGGCATCGGCGCGGAGTTGTCGGCCAGAATCACCGAGGACTGCTTCTACGCCCTGCAGGCCCCGGTGCTGCGAGTGACGGGCTACGACATCCCGTACCCGCCCAGCCACGTCGAGGACGAGTTTCTGCCCGATCTCGATCGCGTCTTGGACGCCGTCGACAAGACCCTCGCCTACTGATCGATCGCCCCCGCAAAAGCTGGGCATGACCACAAGGAGCCGGTGATGAAGGAATTCCGACTGCCCGACCCGGGCGAGGGCCTGGTCGAGGCCGAGATCATCAGTTGGCGCGTGGCCGTCGGCGACGAGGTCGCGGTGAACGACGTCCTGCTCGAGATCGAGACCAGTAAGTCGCTGGTCGAACTGCCCTCGCCCTACGCCGGCAAGGTCAAGGCCCTGCTCGCCGAGCAGGGGCAGATCGTCGAGGTCGGCTCGCCGATCATTCAGATCGACGACGGCGGCTCGGGCGAGGTTGAGGTCGTTCAGGGCGCGGTAATGGACGCAACGGCCCCGACCGATTCGCCCGAGCCCGAGCCCGCGCCGGCGACCAGCGGGGCGATGCTGGTGGGCTACGGCGCCAAGTCCGGGTCGGTGAGCCGTCGTCCGCGCAAGGGTGTGGCCGCTCAAGTGACCGGGAGCGGGCCTCAGGCCGACCAGGTCCACGATTCGTACGGCAAGGACGCCCCGGTGTCGCGCCGCGTCGACGAGGTCCGTCCGGGGGGGCGGGTGGAAGCCGCACCGCAGGGTGATCCGCTTCCTTCGCCCGGTCGGGAGCCGTCGCATGGCGTGGTACCGCGTCCGCAGCTGGCCAAGCCTCCGGTCCGTAAGCTTGCGCGGGACCTCGGCGTGAACCTCGACCGCGTCAACCCGACGGGACCAGGCGGCGTGATCACCCGAGCCGACGTCGAGGCGGCCGCAGCGTCCCGGAACACGGTGCTGGCGGATGATTCGGGCGACCGGAGGATCCCGCTGCGGGGCGTCCGCCGTGCGATGGCGCAGTCGATGACGGAGTCGATCAAGGTGCCACAGGCGACCGCCTGGATGACCGTCGACGTGACCGAGACGATGGCGCTGGTGGAGGCGTTGCGCGCCCGGCGAGAGTTCACTGGGCTCAGGATCTCGCCCCTGCTGGTGTTCGCCAAGGCGTCCTGCCTAGCCATCGCCCGCAATCCGGACATCAACTCCAGCCTGGATGAGGCGGCCGGCGAGATCGTCCAGCACGGGGATGTGAATCTGGGTATCGCCGCGGCGACGCCGCGCGGGCTGATGGTGCCCAACATCAAACGGGCCGACAAGATGAACCTGCTGGAGTTGGCGCAGGCGCTGAACCAGATGGTAGCCGTCGCCAAGGAGGGTCGCATCCAGCCCGCCGACATGACGCGGGGGACGTTCACGATCACCAACGTGGGCATCTTCGGGGTCGACGCCGGCACCCCGATTCTCAATCCGGGGGAGGCCGCGATCCTGTGCTTGGGCACGATCTCGCGCAAGCCTTGGGTGATCGGCACGGGCGCAGACGAGCGGATCGAGCCGCGTTGGGTCTGCACCCTTTGCCTGACCTTCGACCACCGCCTCGTCGACGGCGAGATGGGCTCGAAGTTCCTGGCCGACGTGGCGACGATCCTTACCGATCCGGGGCTGGGACTGCTCTTCTGACTCTTCGATGAGCCTCGGGATCCGAGCATGGGCCAACACTCCGACGGGCTCGGGGGTCTAGAGCGCAACGGGCTGCGCCGGAGCCTGGAGTCTTCGACCGGATCGGGGCGTGACAAGGCTCACTGCTCAAGGCCAGCGAGGGCTTCCGCGGCTGGGTCGTCCGGGGCCGCTTCCTTGGCCAGTCGAAAGGACGCCCGCTTCATGCTTTCGTGCCAGGCAGGCCGGTGGTGAGTCCCGGGGCCGCCTTTAGCCGGTGAACTGGCGCGACCGGTACGCCCGGATGGTCGCTCAGACTGGCGAGCTGATCTCGCTGAGCGGGCGCAGGTGCCGCTCGCAGATGGCGTTCACCTTGTCGACGCGGCGGCGGTACTTCTCCACGTCCCCAGCGAAGTCCGTGGTCAGCCAAACCCGGATGATCTCGATCGCGATCGCCGAGCCGATGATCTTGCCGCCGATGCACAACACGTTTGAGTCGGAGTGTTCGCGGGCGAGCTTCGCGCAGAAGGGGTCCTGGCAGATCGCCGCGGTGATGCCGAGAATGCGGTTCGCGGTGAGGGCGCTGCCGTAGCCCACCCCGTCGATGAAGATGCCACGCTCGCACTCGCCCGAAGCCACAGCCAGTGAAGCCGGGTAGATGAAGTCCGACAGGTCGCACGCGGCCTCGCTGTCGGTGCCGAAGTCTTCGACCTCGTGACCGAGCGAGGCCAGGTACTGGGCCACCTCCCCCTTCAGCGCGAAGCCGGAGTGGTCGCTGGCGATTGCGATGCGCATGGGTCCTCCTGGAGACGTTTGTTCTCGACGATAGGGG
>JBDHZK010000094.1:0-10638 GCA_039811865.1 Propionicicella sp.
GCTGCGATGTCGTCTTCCACCAGGCCGCCATTCGGATCACGCAGTGCGCCGAGGAGCCGCGGCTGGCGCTGGAGGTGCTGGTCGACGGCAGCTACAACGTGATCGAGGCCGCCGCCGACCATAAGGTCGGCAAGCTCGTGGCGGCGTCGTCCGCCTCGATCTACGGGCTGGCCGAGGAGTTCCCCACTGCGGAGAACCACCACCCGTGGGCCAACGACACGTTCTACGGGGCGGCGAAGGTCTTCAACGAGGGGATGCTCTCCAGCTTCCGCGCCATGCGAGGGCTGGACTACGTCGCGCTGCGCTACTTCAACGTCTACGGGCCACGGATGGACATTCACGGCCTGTACACCGAGGTCCTGATCCGGTGGATGCAGCGAATCGTGGCCGGGCAACGTCCCCTGATCTTCGGCGACGGGCGGCAGACGATGGACTTCGTCTACACCACCGACATCGCCCGGGCGAACCTCCTTGCTGCCACCAGCGACGTCACCGCGGGCGTCTACAACGTCGCCAGCGGCGTCGAGACGTCGCTGAAGGAGCTCGCCGAGGGTTTGCTCCGGGCCATGGACTCCGACCTGGGCGTCGAGCACGGGCCGGAGCGGCAGGTCAACGGGGTGACTCGCCGCCTCGCCGATATCACGGCCGCCGAGCGCGACCTGGGCTTCCGGGCCACCATCGGGTTGGACGCTGGGCTCCGGCAGTTGGTCGATTGGTGGCAGATCGAGCGCCACGCTGACGCCGAGCTGGCCGGGACGCCGTCGTGAGCCGCATCAACGTCATGCAGCCGTGGCTGGGCGAGGCCGAGATCGAGGCGGTAACCGAGGTCCTGCGCTCGGGCTGGGTCGCCCAGGGGCCGCGCGTCAAGGCGTTCGAGGAGGCGTTCGCCGCGCACCAGCAGGCGCAGCACGCCGTGGCGGTCTCCTCTTGCACCACCGGGCTGCACCTCGCGTTGGTCGTCGCCGGGGTTCGTCCCGGGGACGAGGTGATCATCCCGTCCTTCTCGTTCATCGCGACGACCAACGCCGTCCGCTACGTCGGTGCGACCCCGGTCTTCGCCGATGTCGAGCTCGAGACCGGGAATGTGAGCCAGGCCACCATCAAGGCCGTCCTGACCCCCAACACCAAGGCGGTGATCGCGGTCGACCAAGGTGGCGTGCCGGTCGACCTGGACCCGATCCGGGCGTTGTGCGACCCGCTCCAGATCACGGTCGTCGAGGACGCTGCTTGCGGAGCCGGGTCCACTTACCACGGCCGTCCGGTCGCTGCCGGAGCCGAGGTCGCGGCCTGGTCGTTCCACCCGCGCAAGATCCTCACCACCGGCGAGGGGGGCATGCTGACCACCAGCCGGGCCGACTGGGCCGGCCGGGCGCGCACACTGCGCGAGCACGCCATGACGATCTCGGCCGCCGACCGCCACGGCAGCGTTCTGGCCCCGGCCGAGAGCTACTCCGAGGTGGGCTTCAACTACCGGATGACCGACCTGCAGGCGGCGGTCGGGATCGTGCAGTTGCAGCGCCTGGACGAGGTCGTCGCCCGACGCCGCGAGCTCGCCGCCCGCTATGGGGACGCCATCGCCAGCATCGCCGGGCTGCGGGCGGTCGCCGATCCCGACTACGGCACCTGCAACTTCCAGTCCTACTGGGTGGAGGTGCTGCCGGAATACCCGTTGGACCGGGACGGGCTGCTGGCGGCGCTGGCCGAGCACGAGATCTCGGGGCGCCGGGGCATCATGGCGGCCCATCGGCAGCCGCCCTACGCCCACCTCGTCCAGCCGGGCGAACTGCCGGTCACCGAGCGGTTGAACGACAACACGCTGATCCTCCCGCTGTTCCATCAGTTGCGGCACGACGATCAGGACCGCGTCATCGAGGTGCTCGCCCGCCCATGACCCACCGCCCGCTCCTTCTCGTCGCCGCCAGCGGCCTGGCTCGGGAGACGTTGACCGCCCTGACCCGGTCGGGGCGCACCGTCCGCGGCATCCTGGACGACGATCCGGAGCTCACCCGGAAGCGCGTCGGCGGCGTCCCCGTCCTGGGTGCCCTGGACGCAGTCGGCGCACACCCGGGGACGGCCCTGGTCCTGTGCGCGGGAAAGGGGACGTCCCGCCGCGCCATCGCCGCCCGGCTCGCCGAGTTGGGCGTTGCGGAGGACCGTTACGCGAGCGTGATCGACCCGAGCGTCTTCGTGCCGCCCGGGTGCCGAGTCGGTGCCGGCACGATCCTGCTTGCGGGCACGGTCCTGACCGCCGATGTGGCCATCGGTAGGCACGTGGTGTGCATGCCCAACGTCACGCTGACCCACGATGATGTGCTCGACGACTTCGCCACCCTGACCGCCGGGGTAAGCCTGGCCGGCGGCGTCCGCGTCGGCGAAGCCGCCTATCTAGGGATGAATGCGACGGTCCGTGAGCGGGTCGTCGTCGGCGCCGGGGCCACCCTGGGCATGGGTGCGGCGTTGCTCACCGACCAGCCGGCCAACTCGGTCTGGGCCGGGGTTCCGGCCCGTCCGCTCACCCCCGACAAGGAAGTGCGATGAACATTCCACTCGTAGATCTGAAGGCTCAGCAGGCGGAGATCGCCGCTGAGACCGAACCGCTGATCCTCGACGTCCTGCGCAGCGCCTGGTTCATCGGCGGCCCGCACGTGGCCGCCTTCGAGGCCGACTACGCCGCTTTTTGCGGCGTGCGGCACTGCGTCGGCGTCGCCAACGGCACGGACGCGGTCGAGCTGGCCCTGCGCGCGGTGGGGGTGAAGCCTGGCGGTGAGGTGATCATGCCCGCGAACACGTTCATCGCCACCGCGGAGGCGGCCTCACGCATCGGCGCGATCCCCGTCCCGGTGGACGTGGACGAGCAGTACCTGCTGATCGATCCCGCGAAGGTGGCGCAGGCCATTACGCCGCGGACGCAGGCGATCGTCCCGGTGCATCTGTACGGGCAGGTCGCTCCGGTCGATCTGCTCACCCAGATGGCCGCCGATGCGGGCGTCCCGATCGTCGAGGACGCCGCCCAGTCTCAGGGCGCGACCCGTCACGGCCGGGCCGCGGGATCGCTGGGCGCGATCGCGGGGACGTCCTTCTACCCGGGCAAGAACCTCGGCGCGTCCGGGGACGCCGGGGCGGTGACCACGTCCGACGCGGAGTTGGCCAACAGCGTGCGCCTGATGGGCGCCCACGGTTCGGCGGTGAAGTATCGCCACGATGTTGTCGGCGTGAACTCCCGACTGGACGCCGTGCATGCGGTCACGCTCGCGGCGAAGCTGCGCAGGCTGCCCGAGTGGAACGCCCGACGCCAGGCCGCCGCCGCTCGGTACGCCGAACTGCTCGGCGACGTGGCCGGCGTCCGCGTGCCCGCCTCGATGCCCGGCAACTCCGACGTCTGGCACCTCTACGTCGTCCGGGTCGCCGACCGCGACCGCGTGTTGGCGCAGTTGAACGCCGCCGGGGTGGGCGCGGGCCTGCACTACCCCGATCCTTGGCATCTGACGCCCGCCTACGCGTCCCTGGGCTACGCGGCCGGGACGTGCCCGGTGGCCGAGCGCGCGGCGGGCGAGATCTTGTCGTTGCCGATGTACCCGCATCTGACCGACGAGCAGCAGCGCTTCGTCGCCGACCGGCTCACCGACGCCGTCGGCAAGTGAGCGAACCGGACGCTCCCGCTCCGTCCCTCGCAAATCGAGCCACCAGGGCGTTCGGCTGGAGCTTCGTCAACGCGATCGTCGGACGCCTCGGGACGCTGGCGATCGGGATCGTGCTCGCTCGCGTCCTGGGACCCCACGAGTTCGGCGTATTCGCGATCGCCATGGTCACCTTGCTGGCGGTCCTGAGTTTCAACGAGCTCGGCGTGAGCCTGGCCATCGTCCGCTGGGAGGACGAGCCGGCGAGCATCACCCCCACGGTGAACACGATCAGCGTCGGTTCGTCGGCCCTGCTGACCGCCGCCATCGTGTTCGGCGCCCCTCTCATTTCGACCGCACTGGGGGATGTCCGCGCGACCCCGGTCGTCCAGGTTCTCGGGGTCAGCATCTTGATCAATGGCCTGGTCGCGGCGCCGGCGGCACTGTTGCAGCGGGAATTCCGGCAGGGCCGGCGCATGGTCGCCGACCAGGTGAACACCTGGCTCGGCGCTCTGGTTTCACTGGGTTGCGCACTGGCGGGGATGGGGGCGATGAGCCTGGCCGTCGGACGGATCGCCGGCAGCCTCGGCTCGGCGGTGCTGTTCTGGATCTGGTCGCCACTGCCCTATCGCTTCGGCTGGGACCGTAGGGTCGCTCGCAAGCTGTTCGCGTTCGGGATGCCGCTGGCGGCGGCCAGCATCGTCGTCTTCGCGTCGGGCTACGCCGACCAGGTGGTGACCGGGTCGATGCTCGGTGCGCAGCAACTCGGCTTCTACGCGCTTGCGTTCAACCTGGCCAGCTGGCCGGTGTCGATCTTCTCCCAGCCGCTGCGGGCGGTCGCACCGGCGGCGTTCGCCCGCCTCCAGCACGACCCCGTGCGCATGGGCCACAACTTCGTCCTCGTGCTCGGGCTGCTTTCGGCGGTCGCCCTGCCCGCTTGCTGGGCGATCGCCGGCGCGGCGACGCCTGTGGTCGGGTTCGTTTATGGGGCACCGTGGGCGCCGGCGGCCGCGGCTCTCGTCTGGTTGGCCGCCCAGGCGGCCTGCCGCATCTGGTTCGAGCTCGCCTACGACTACCTCGTGGTGCTGGGGAGGTCGGGGGCGCTGCTGATCGTCCAGTTGATCTGGTTCGCGGTTAGCGTTCCGGCCATGATCATCGGTGGCCAGCAATTCGGCATCGCCGGTATTGCGGGCGCCCAGTTCGCGGTCGCTGTCCTGGTGGCCCTGCCGTTGTACGCGCACCAACTGATTCGCGCCGGCGTGAGCGCTGCCGGAATGGGCCGCGCCGTCGTCGTCCCGGCGCTGGCCGGGGTGGCCGCGGGATTGTTGGGTTGGGGGATCTCGGTCGCGGTCGCCAATCAGTTCATGGCCAGCGCTCTGGCCGGAGTGGCGTCCCTGGCGATCATCGCGGGCCTGGCCTATCGGCGGCGGCACACGCTGGCGCTGGTTCGCGGCCGGGGGACGGAGGAACCGGCGTGAAAGTCCTGGTGTATCCCCATGACCTCGGCATGGGCGGCAGCCAAACCAACGCGATCGAACTGGCCGCGGCGCTTCGCGATCACGATGTGGAGTGCATCGTGTTCGGACGGCCCGGCGCGCTCAATGCGCGGATCGACGAGTTGGGCCTCGAGTTCGTTGCATCCCCCGAGCCTGGGCGCCGTCCGTCCGTGCGGGTGGCCCGGGCGATCCGAGGGTTGATCGCCGAGCGTGCCATCGACGTCGTCCACGGCTACGAATGGCCGCCTGCACTGGAGGGCGTACTGGCGACCGGCGGCCTTTCGGGGGTCGCCCCCGTCGCCACGGTCATGTCGATGGCGGTGGCGCCCTTTATCCCGAAGTGGCTGCCACTGGTGGTGGGCACCCAACAGATCGCCGCCGCCGAGATGGCGATCGGACGCCCGCGCGTCCACCTGATCGAGCCACCGGTGGACCTACGGGAAAACGTCCGCCCGCCGCAACCGGTACTGGACGACTTTCGCAGCCGCTGGGGCATCGGCGGCCGTCCGCTCGTCGTCATCGTGAGCCGCCTGGCCGAGCAGATGAAGGCCGAGGGGATCCTGACCGCGATCGATGTCGCCGGCAGGCTCAACCCGGACGATCCGGTGCAGTTGCTGATCGTCGGCGACGGTCCGGCCATGACCCGCGTCCGGGAGGCGGCCGAGCGAGTCAACGCCGCTCAGCCCGCCACCGTCGTCCTCACGGGCGAGCTGATGGATCCCCGGCCCGCCTACGCGCTGGCCGACGTGTCCATCGGCATGGGCGGCTCGGCGCTGCGATCACTGGCCTACGGCACCGCCTTGATCGTGCAGGGCGAACGAGGCTTCTTCGAGGCGCTCACGCCCCAGTCGCTGCCCACGTTCAAATGGCAGGGCTGGTACGGGGGCGGGGCTGGGCCCGAAACCGGCGGGGACCGGCTGCTCGGCCAGCTGCGTCCGCTGCTCCGGGACGCGGCGCTTCGAGCCGAGCGCGGGGCGTTCTCGCGAGCGACCGTCGAGGAGTTCTCCTTGAGCAACGCGGCGAAACTGCAGTTGGAGGTTTATCGATCCGCCCTCACCGACCGCCCCGGCCTGGCCGAGCAAGGGCTTGACGCGGTCAGCTCGATGGCGGGCTTCGGCGCGTACCAGGTAGGCAAACGGGTCAACCGGCTGCGCGGACGGAGCGCGTCCGACGACTTCAACGCCAAACCGTTGGCGGCGAGGACGAAGCCGAGTTGGGTCGAACCGAAGAGCAGATCGCCGCGGTCCGCGGATCCAATCGTGTACTTCCCCGGAGTGAGCTGGAACGCTGTGCCCGGGACGGATCACCAACTGGCGACGGCTCTGTCGCGTCTGGGCCCCGTGATCTGGGTAGACCCCCCGATGTCCGTTGTTTCAAGGGTTCGGCGCGGGATCTCCCTCCCCGAATCGACCGAGGTCGCCCCAGGATTGACGCGTCTGAGCGTGCCTGTTGTTCCTGGGGTCTCCCGTCCGCTACTGCGGAGGGTCGCGCTGGCGCAGGTGGTCCACCGGGTCCGGGCCAATCTTGGGAGACAGACTCCCGCGGCCGTGATCGCCGCAACCGTCGAGCCGGTACTTGACTCGATCGGCGACCTGCCCGGGTTGAGGATCTTCCTCGCCACCGACGACTCCGTCGCCGGCGCGAGCCTGTGGGGCATGTCGGCTCGTTACCTGCACCGCGCCCGGGAGGCCAACCTCGGCAAGGCCGACGTCACGATCGCGGTGAGCAGGCCCTTGGCGGATTTGCTCACCCGCGAGGGACGTCCCGTGGAAGTCTGGCCGAACGGAGCAGACCTTCGCCGGTTCGCGCACCCCCGTGATGCCGCCCCGGCCGCCGACGTTCACTTGACACAGCCGATCGCGGGCGTGGTGGGGCAGTTCAATGAACGGCTGGATCTCGCGCTGCTGCACGCCGTTCAGCGGCGTGGCATCAGCCTTCTGCTGGTGGGTCCGCGCTACTTCGCCAAGGCCCGCAACGACGAGTTGTTCGCCGAACTCGTCGACAGCCCTGGGGTCCAGTGGGTCGACAGAGTGCCTCCGGACGCGCTGCCTCCCTACCTTGCCGCCATGCGGGTGGGGTTGACACCGTACGCCGATACGGCGTTCAACCGCCGCAGTTTCCCACTCAAGACCCTGGAATACCTCTCCGCCGGGAAACCCGTCGTCACCTCCGCCGTGCCGCCGCTGGGCGGGCTGGACGAACGCTTCGTGCGCGCGGCTAGGTCACCCGGTGAGTTCGCGGACTTGGTGGTAGCAGCGGTGTCGGCTGATCCGGCGCCCGAACCCGACCGGGTCAGAGCGACCTTGGCAGGGTTTGACTGGGACGACATCGCCTCGAGATTGCGGGAACGGATCTTCGGATGACTCCGCCGCTCGGGTCAGTGCTGCCGACTACTCTCGTCGCGCAGCCACGTGACGTAGTCGCCGGATTTGATCCGGCGTCGAGCGCCGAAGCGGGCGACCAGGGTGACCGCAACGAACACGATCACCTTCCCGACCAGTCGGGGCTCGCGGGAGGCAAGCGCGATCAGATCCTGAAAGCTGGTGCGGGCGGAACTGGTGCGCAGCCCCGCCGCGTCGGCTTGGACATTGCCCGTCGCGACCCTGATTCGCCGCCTCAACAGATCCTTGACCGTCCGCGGCGCTTCGATGCCGGCGCGGGCCTCCTCCACCACCGCCCGCTCGTCCAGGGCGAAAGCCTCGGACACCACCAGGTCGTCGGACATCATGCGCGGCAAACCACGGATGCGCTCCACTCCCCCGGCGGACAAAACGATCACTCCCCGACCGAATACCCCATCGCGGACCTGTGGCAGCCGAACCCAGACGTCGTAGTACCAGCGCACGATCGGCGAAGAACGCGCCAGCCGCAGGTCGCGGGCAGGGGACGAGACCATCACTCCACCACCCAGGCGCCTCGCGCAAGACTGCACAGCGGCCGCGTCGATGTCGATGTCGGCGTCGATGTAGGCGCGAATGGCGTGCGTGGCTGCGGCGTCTCCTACCTCCAGGGCCTGAGCCTTGGACGGCTCGGTAATCTCGATGACGGTCACCGGGAAGCGTCGCGCAACGTCGGCGGTGTTGTCGGTGCACCCGTTGCAGACGACCAGCACCTCGAGCCATTCGGCGGCACCCAGCCGGGTCAAGAGGCGTTCGATGCCGCGACCCTCGTTGTGAGCCGGCACGACGACACTCACCGCCACATCGTCCCCGGTTTCATCAGACATCTAGGCCCCCGCGTCGTTACCACCTAAGTGGAGAAGGCAATGAATCGCTACCCACTCGCAACCGCAATGGTATTGGCTTCGCTCACCCTGGGCGCCTGCTCGGGACCGGCCACATCGACGCCGGCCCCGCCGCGTACCACCTCGCCGCCGACTGGCTGCATCACCAGGCCAAGCTCTTGCGGTTACCCCGATGACACCAACACTGGCGTTCCCGCCGGCACTGCCTTGACGAAATCGGGCTCGATCACCGCGTCGCAGTCAGGGCAGGTCATCGAGGGGCTGGAGATCACGGGCGAAATCAACGTGACCGCCAGCAATGTGACGATCCGCAATGTCCGCGTAATCGGAGGCAGGGGCGTCGGCAATGCGGACTGGGTCGTGGTGATCCGTCCGGGGGCCGAGGGTCTGACGATCACCGATTCAGAGCTACAAACTCCGGCCGGTACACCGCAGGACATAGCCTGCGTCCTCAATATCGGCGACACGAAACCGACCTTGCGCCGGTTGAACATTCACGGCTGCAGCGCCGGGGTGTCTTCGGGAGGCGGAGTCGTGGAGGACTCCTACATCCACGACCTCAGTGAGGTTCCCGGCCAGTCCCACATCGTCGGGGTGGCATCCAACGGCGGGGGTGGGATCACAGTTCGACACAACACGATCCTGAACCGGTTTCCGCAGACCGCGACCGTGGCTCTGTATCAAGACTTCGGCACCCAGCGCGACAACCTCATCACCCAGAACCTCCTCGCCGGCGGCGGATACTGTTTCTACGGTGGGCAGGGGCCCAAGGGGGGCACTCGAAACATCCGTTTCGTGGGTAATCGGCTGAGCCGACACTACTTTCCCAACTGCGGCAGCTTCGGGGTCGTGGCGATGTTCACGTCCACGGACCCGGGCAACACCTTCTCCGGCAACATCTGGGACGAGGACGGGAGCGAGGTTCCGCTATGAGGCACATGAACGGATACCTTGAACGCGGCTTGATGCTCTCGGTGCCCCGTACTGCCGAACCACCCGTCGACAACGACTGGGTGGAGCGGATGCGTTTTGCCGCACACACCGAGGTGGCCCCGTTCGGAAACGGCGGTGCGACCTGGAATTTCCCTGACAGCTTGGTCACCACCAAGGGTGCCGCCCTCACGTCCTTGATCTGGCGGAAGGACTCCGGGCAATCCCCTGAACAGGCCGTCGCCGAACCGGTCGACCAGTCGGGGGTGGCGTATCTGCCGCCGTTCGCGCGTGTGCAGCTGGATGCCCGAGGCGGCGTGTCGGGGAGCGTGGACTGGCTCGGATTCCGACACGTCTTCGTGCGCGAGGCGCCTGGCGCGACCCTGCTATCGACATCGGCCCGGGCACTGCACCACGCCTCGCCCGATCCCGGCTTCGACGAAGGCACCCTCGCCCTGCAGTCTCAACTGGGTTGGCAATTGGACGGCGCCACCCTCTTCTCGGGCGTGCGAAAACTCGAGGGCTCGTTTCGGATCACTGCCGACGGGACCGTTCATGAGTCCCCGCCGCCGGCCCTCGAGCAAGTGGGCCCCGCAGACTCGGCGCGCGAGGCCGCAGCCCTGCTACGACGGATCGTGAGCGCCTATCTGGAGGAGGTGCCGGAGGCCGAGCTACAGCTCACCGGAGGGATCGACTCTCGAATCATTCTGGCCGCGATCCCACCATCGCAACGCCGTGGGCTGCGCTCCATGACCCTTCGGGTGCCCAGCGGTTTGGACGCGCCACTGGCCGCGCGGATAGCCAACCGGGAGGGACTTCGACATCGGGAGAAGGACTTCTCAGCGATCGACGAACTGAGCCCGCAGGAGGCTCACGACACGTGCATTGTCGCTGCGCGCAGAGTGGACTCGGCTGCAGATCCGATCGCCCTCGCCGCCGTGGACCTCGCCGAGGGCGGCGATCCATCGCCTCGGCTGGTCGGGCTAGGCGGGGAGGTTGGGCGTGGCTTCTACTATTTCGGTCCGGGTTGGCTGGATCGAAACACAGCTGGGCGCGTCAGGCGATTGGCCCAGTGGCGGTTGTTCGCGAACGAGTCCGTACCTGATTCCATGCTTTCGCCTGAGTTTTCCGCATGGGCCCGAGACGAGGCTCTCCGAAGAACGCAGGTGGCATTTCGCGAATCGGCAACGGGCTGGGCGAACGCGACCGACCATTTCTACCTTCGCCAGCGGATGCGCCGGTGGGCGGGTTCGCTGGCTTCGACGCCCGCGGTGGAAAGGCAGGCCTTCAATCCGATGCTGGACGCCCGCTACCTCGCCCTGGTGACGAGTCTGCCGCCCGCCGAGAAGCG
>JBDHZK010000095.1:0-10596 GCA_039811865.1 Propionicicella sp.
CGAGGGGGATCCTGTTTCGCATCGGCCAGGTGGGCCATCTTGGTCCGCACCAGGCTGGTGGCGTCGTCCGCGGCAAGCACCAGTTCGGTCCGACTCAACCTGGACGCCCGCTGAACCGACTGCAACGCGCGGGCAAACTCCAGGATCGTCTTCGGCCGCTCGTCGGGGTCCTTCGCCATGCCTTGCCGCAACAGCCGATCCAGCCCAATGGGCACCTCGTCCAGGTCGGTGGACGGCGGTGGCAGCGACAAGACCCGTGCGGTCAATGCGTCCGCTGCGTTATCCCCACCGGGCACGACGAACGGAGATCTGCCCACCAGCAAATGCCAAAGGGTCGCCGCCAGGCCGTAGACATCCGAGGCGATCGAGCCGAGCGAGGTCCCGTCCAGCACTTCCGGCGCCGACCAGGGAACCGAGAAACTCGAGTCCTCCGCTCCGGCCAGGCGTGCGGCGATTCCGAAATCGGCCAACCCGATCATGCCGAACTGGCTCACCAGGACGTTCGCCGGCTTGACGTCGCGGTGAAGGATCCCCGCCCGATGGGCCGTTTCCAGCGCCCCCGAGAGTTGGACGCCAACGGCGATAGTCTCCGCGACGTCCAGCGTGCGCCGCTTCGCCCGCTCGGCGAGGTTGCCCCTCGGGTAATAGGTCATCGCGAAATAGGGATGCCCGGCGGAGGTCTCCCCGACCCAATAGATGGGCACGATGTGCGGGTGTTCCAGTTGCGCCATGGCATTCACTTCGGCGCGGAATCGATCCAGGGTGTCGGCGCTCAGCGATTCGAACCGCAGCACCTTCACCGCGACCCGCCGGGCGGGAGTGAACTGCTCGTAGAGGTAAACGTCGGCGAAACCGCCCGAGCCAAGCAGTGCCACGAAGGTCAGGCCGGGAATCTCCGGAGCCGCCATTTACCACACCCCAAGCCAAGACCGGATCGCGCGAACGCTCGAAGGATAAGGCACCACTCATGCCGGAATGCCGGTTCCCGGAGGTTGGGCGCAAACCCAGATCCCCCGTTCCCGGGGAGATGCTCAGGCGATCTCTCCCGCACGCTTGGCGATCCGGGTGAAGATCGCATCCAGTTGCGCGTCCGAGGGCCAGGCGCCGGTCTTGTTGACGTTGCCTTCGACATAGGTGACCCGGTTGCCGGCCAACAAGACGGCCTGCACCGCGCGTCCCTTGTTGCCGTCGGTGAACTGAATCTTGATCCACCCCCCGGTCGCCGTGCCGAGCACGGTCGGCACGCTCACCTGTCGCAACGCCGTGACATCGACGTTGTTGTAGCGGCTTTCGCACTTGGCGAAGTTGGTCCGCAGAGTCGAGTAGAAGTTGCTGGCCGCAGCGTTGGTCGGGAAATCGAGCGCGAAACTCTCCAGCCAAATGTGTTCGCCCGGCGGCTGCCAGCCCTGGTTGAGCCGAATCTTGACGTTCGGCGTCTTGGACACGGCGGTCTCGTCGCACAGCGTTTTCGCCCCGACCTCGTCCTTGGCGTTGGGGTAGGACGACCAGGTGCCACCCGCGCCCGGGATCTGGGGGAAGTCCGCCGGCACCAGCTCCCCCGGCGTCGGCCCGGCCGCCGGCTGGGAGATGGCGATCAGGGGGGTCGTCCCGGGAAACTTGCCGGCGCCGGCGTCCTTGGTCTGATGGTTGAGTAACGCCCAGGCCGACTTCAACGCCTGCTCACCAGTCACCGCCGTGCGGTCCCGGCCCAGATCGAGCACGTTCAGCAGTCGCCCGGACCTGATCAGCAGGACCGTGTGGTGTACCGGCGTCGCCGACTGCAACACGTACGAGTCGCCCACAGCCTGCTCGCCGAGGTTCGAAATCTCCCAACCGTTGGCGAGGTAGGTCAGGTCCTGGACGCCACACCCGCCCAGCGAGGCGCGCGCGGAGACGAACGCCTCGGCCGCGAGTTCCTGGCTCGGGAACAACTCGACCTGGTGAAAGGCCGTCCCGTTCTGCCACGAGGAGGTGAAGTTGATCGTTTGGGCCGACGTGGATTGGCCCGACGGCTTCGGCAAACAGGTGGTCACCGAGCGCGTGGTCGCCTCGACCCAAGTACCACCCTGCCCTTGCACCAAGTCATCGGCGGTCAGCAGGGACACCCTGGTCATCGGGGGCGCACTCGTGGTGTTGGACGGCGTGCCCGTCCCGCCCGTCGCGCCCGTCGAATCCTTCGGGCGCAGGAAGACCACCGCAGCAACGATCACTCCTAGCGCGATCACAACGGCGGCCACTCCCAGCCAGAGCGCGACCCCCCGCCGCCGCCGCCGCCGCTGGGCCGGCGGCGCCGGCGGGGGCGGGGGGACGGGCGAAGGCTGCGGGTGGGCCGGTTGGAAGTGGGCCGGGGTTTGCGCGAAATGCTGGACTTGCGCCGCCGCCGCCGGCGCCGGTTGCTGGATTGGAGCCGGCGCCATTGGCTGCTGGAGCGGGGCCACCGTCGGCTGCTGTGGAGCCGCCGGCAACGGATAGCGTCCCGGCGACGGCATCGCGGCCGGGACGCGTGGCGGCGTCTGCGGACCCATCGGGTCGCCGCCCACCCAGCGAGCCGGCGAGACCGGCGGGGCCGAGACCGGCGGGGCCGGGGCTGGTGGGGCCGCCGCGCGCGCCGTCGGGGGAACCAGCGTGGTGCCTTCGACCTGCACCCGCGCGAGGCTGGTCGCCTCCTCGGGGGGCAGCACCAACTCCGTCCGACCGCTTCCCGAAGTCTCCTGAATCGCCTGCAACGAACGCACGAACTCCAGGACGCTGCCGGGCCGCTGCGCGGGATCCTTCGCCAAGCCCCTGCGCAGCAGCCGGTCCAGCGCCATGGGCACGTCGTCAAGATCGGTGGACGGCGGCGGCGTCCCGAGGACACGGGCGGCCATGGCGTCGGCGGCGTTGTCACCGCCGGGGACCTCGAACGGCGATCGCCCGACCAACAGATGCCAAAGCGTGGCCGCCAACCCGTACACATCGGAGCGCACCGAGCCGGACGACGTCCCGAGCAGAATCTCCGGAGCGCACCACGGCACCGAGAAGCTCGATTCCGGATCGGCAGCCGCCAGTCTGGACGCGATACCGAAGTCCCCCAGCCCGATCCGGCCGAACTGATCGATCAGGACGTTCGCCGGCTTCACGTCGCGATGCAGGATGCCGGCCCGGTGGGCGGTTTCCAGCGCCCCGGCGAGCTGCACCGCAAGCCGCAGCACGTCGGCGACAGGCATCGGGCCTTGCTTGACCCGCGACGACAGGCTGCCCTTCGGGTAGTACATCATCGTGAAGAACGGCAGGCCATCGGCGGTCTGACCCACCCAGTAGACCGGGACGATGTGCGGGTGCTCGAGTTGCGCCATGGCGTCCGCCTCGGCCTTGAACCGCGACAGCCCATCTCGGCCGAGCGCGGGGTCGCGCAGCACCTTCACCGCGACTCGGCGCGCCGGGCTCGCCTGTTCGTACAGGTAGACGTCGGCGAAGCCGCCGGAGCCGAGCAGCTTGATGAAGGTCAAGCCAGAGATTTCAGGCGCCACCGTCGTCCCCCGAATCGGGCTGGACGCCAAAGAACAGGACGTCCCGGATGCGACCGAAAGCCGTCAGCCCACACTCGGGCTGCACGCCACCCGACCACGGCGCCGGCTCCCGCACCGGTTGTCGAGTCATGCCCCCGCCTCACCTTCGGCTCTTGGGTCCGGATCGTAGTGGAGCACGGGTGCGACGGCGAGGTCTGCCTAGGCGAAGTCGATCCCACGCGGTCGGTGCGGCACCCGCGGGCGCGTCGCGCGGTGACGAGCTAGTCGGGGGTAAGGCCAAGCTCGGTTCGGGCCCTGCCCACCCAAGCGGGCTCGGCGCCGTATCGCTGGGAGGGGATCAGCCGGCCAGCCGCGCAGTCGGACACCAGCGTCGCCAGGCGCTGCGCGCGGGTCTGTGGCCGCTTCGCCGAGACCACCCAGTGGATGGCCCCCTTGCGGTAGCTCGCGGTGGCCATGGCCCAGAACCGAGCCGCCGCCGGGTTGGCCGCCAGCGCGTCCTCGTGCTCGGCCGTCCACTCCACGCTGGCCTGCTCGTAGGCGTAGATGCCTTGGCGATCCGACCGGCGGGCCTGAAATGCGGCCAAGCCGCTGGGTTCCATCAGCCCTTGCTCGATCAGCCGCTGCGCGGCGGCGACGTTGATCAAGCTCCAGGTGCTGGCGGGTTTGCGCGGCGTCCAGCGCTGCCGCACGGCGTCGGCGTCGATGCGTTGGACCACCGAGTCGATCCAGCCCCAACGAAGGGCCTGGACGACCGCGTCCTCCCACAACAAACCCCGTTGTGGGACGTGCTTCTTGAACATGCCCATCCACAACTGTGACGCGCTCGCATGATTGGCCCGCAGCCAGGCGGCCCATTCGTCGGCGTCTGCGAAGAACAGCGCGGGACGCTCCGGCGTGCCGCCCGGCGTCCCGATCGACATCCTCAGCCCTTCTTGGCCAGTTCGGCCGCCCAGTCCTCGATGATGCGGTCGTTCAGGCCGAACATGACCGCATGCTCCTCGGGCTCGGCGTGGTCGTAGCCGAGCAGGTGCAGCAGCCCGTGGATCAGAAGATAGTCGGCCTCCTGCTCGGCGGTGCGCCCGTTCTCGGCGGCCTGCCGCGAAGTCACGGCCGGGCAGAGCACGATGTCGCCCAGCAGTCCCTGCGGAGGCTCCTCGTTGCCCGAGGGGGGCCGGATCTCATCCATGGGGAACGACAAGACGTCGGTCGGGCCCGGCTCGTCCATGTACTTCTCGTGGTAGGCGCTCATGGTGTCTTCGTCCACCAACAGGACGGACAGCTCCGCCTGCGGGTGAATGCGCAGGGAGTGGAGCGCGAACTTTGCGAGCTTGATCAGCCGCTTCTCGTCGACGGCGACACCGGATTCGTTGTTCAGATCGATCATTTCTTTCCCCGAGGTTGGGTCGACTCGAACCGGTCGTAGGCCGCGACAATGCGCCCTACAAGCCGATGTCGGACGACGTCATGGCTGGTCAGCGTGCAAAAAGCGATGTCGTCGAGCCCGTCCAGGATGTCCGGCACCAAGCGCAGCCCACTCCGGGTGCCGGTGGGGAGATCGACCTGGGTGACGTCGCCGGTCACCACCATCTTCGAGCCGAACCCCAACCGCGTCAGGAACATCTTCATCTGCTCCATCGATGTGTTCTGGGCCTCGTCGAGGATGATGAACGCGTCGTTGAGCGTTCGGCCACGCATGTAGGCCAGCGGGGCGACCTCGATCGTGCCCGCCGTCAGCAGCCGGGGAACGGACTCCGGGTCGATCATGTCGTGCAGGGCGTCGTACAGCGGCCGCAGGTAGGGGTCGATCTTGTCGCTCAGGGTTCCTGGCAAGAACCCGAGCCGCTCCCCCGCCTCGATCGCCGGACGAGTCAAGATGATGCGGTTGACCTCCTTTTGTTGCAAAGCCTGGACGGCCTTGGCCATCGCCAGGTAGGTCTTGCCGGTGCCGGCCGGCCCGATGCCGAAGACCACCGTGTGCTGGTCGATCGCATCCACGTAGCGCTTCTGGTTGAGCGTCTTCGGGCGAATCGTCTTGCCGCGGTTGGACAAGATGTTCTGCGTCAACACCTCCGCCGGACGCACCGACTCGGCGCCGTTGGTCATGTGTACGACGCGCTCGACCGCGTCCGCGGTCAAGCCTTGGCCGGTGCGCACGATCGTCACGAGTTCGGTGATCACCTCCGCGGCGACGGCGACGTCCCCGGAGGTTCCGGTCAGGGTGATCTCGTTGCCCCGGACGTGAATGTCAGCGGCCAACTCCCGCTCCAACAGCCGCAGGAACTCATCCCCCGGGCCCAGGATGTTGACCATGTCGATGGACGCCGGGACGCTCAGCCGACGCGTCCCCGGCAATTGGGCAACTCCAGTCTTGGGATTCAAGTTCCTCCGATGTTCGAATGTGCTCCCAGCCTAGGCGAGGGTTCCGACACTCGCCGAACAGATTTGAGTGCCACCGACATCCAGGCCCAGCACGGACACTGCATCGCGGCACCGGCCGCCCGATCAGCGCTCCCCCACTGCGCACGTCACGTCCCAGGGGGGCATGAAAGCCCAACAGCGGCAGCGTCTTGTCGCTGCGGCGACGCCCAGCACCGGCCACACAAGCGAACCTTCCCTCGGCGCGACGGCAACTACCGCCCGCGGACGGAGGCTTCGTTCGGAGCGGACGGGCAACCCGCTCCTGACCACCACCGCGATACCGGCCGAACGCGGTGGAATCGTGCGGCGAATCTCGGCGCCGACGACCGTCGCGAGCGGCGACGAACCGGTCAACTGTCCGACCGCCGCACGTTTTCACCGGTTGTTCAGCCGAGCCACTAACCGTTGCGGCGGAACAGCCAGATCAGCAGTCCGATCACGATCACCCCGATGACGATCGCGATGGTGATCTTGATCGCGCTGTACGGACGCCGGCCCTGCACCTCGCCGGTCACGCCGTTGATGAACACCTGGAACGGTTTGCCGCCGTAGGTGACGGTCAGCAACCACACCGGCAACAGCAACTGCGCGAAGTGCAAGTAGTTGTAGCGGGTGTCCCGGCTGTGGATCTGCTGCTGGTCACCGCCGATGTCGGCACGGATGGTCGACTCGATCTCGGAGTTGATCTTCGGCTGGGCGAACGCCTCGAATGCTTGGTTGCCGTCGATGTCGTAGGTCCGGGCCAAATGTCCGGCCACGTACTCCTGGGAGTACGGGACGGCCAGTTCGGTCGGCCACGGCTCGAGTGCGGCGACCTTCGGCGTGTCCAGGCCGTTGTTTGCCATCGCGGGAACATCGACGAAGACGTTCTGAACCTGCCCCGAGGCCGGGTACCAGTTCGTGCGGGTCTCGGCGTGCCGGTTGTCGCCCTCGCCGACCATCACCGTGTAGTTCTCACCGCGCATGCCCGAGTAGGCCGTCCAAGTCTCGGCGTCGTAGGTGAAGTAGGTCAGGTAGATGCTGGTGAACGATCCGAGCTCCCGGTACTTCTTGAACTCCGTCGGCGCGAACCATCGGCTGCTGATCCAGCCCTCAATCTGCTTGCGGGCGGTCTGGTCGTCCACGCGCAACGGCAGGACGCCGTCCACCGGCAGCCGGACGGGCGCGTTCTGTAGGTCGTCACGCTGAATGGGCGTGTTGCAGTAAGGACAGCGAACGGCGGTCATGGTTCCGGAGAACGTCGTGTGGCCGCCGCAGGACTGACAGACGATCTCTTTCTCGATGCTGCCCTGGGGCGCCTGCTCAAGTCTGGCGTACAGCGTGATCATCGTCTCGGCCAGGTCGCGCTTGCCCACCATCGACCCCGCGGGGGGTGGGGTAACCGGCTGGGTGTTACCGCAAGAGGGGCATTTCATCCCCTGCGTTTTCGCGTCGAAGACCAACTGGCCACCGCAAGCACGGCAGGGATAGGTGCGTGTCTGCTCCGTCACCTGGAGTGCGGCCGGGTCCTCCAAGCGGCCCGGATCCGGCAATGGCGATGGGTTCGGCATCGGGGACGGCGTGGGCATGGGCCCCGGGTCGGCGTACGCCTGGCCCTGGTAACCGCCCGGCCCGGCACCCCAGCCGTCCGGCCCCACCGGAGGCGGGTAGCCCGGTTGCGGGGGGTAACCAGGCTGGCCCTGTGGAGCCGGATACCCGGGGGTCGTCTGAGCGGGTGGGTACGACGGCGAGGGGTAGCCGGGCGCAGGGTAGCCCGGCGCCTGGCCCGGCAGGGGCGGGGGCGCCGCGGGCGGGAATTGCTGGCCTCCCCCCTGATCCGGCGGCCACCGATCGGGACGCTGGGTCATAGCGGGTTACTGCGCGGAAGTGGGCGGCGCGGGCGTCCCCTGGAAACCGGGCGGGGGCACGGCGGGCTGTCCCTGTCCAGGAAGTGGCGGCGGAGCCGCGAAGAGCCCCGCCAGCGCCGGGACCTGGCCCGCCGGCGTCCAGGCGGCCATGCCCGGCGACCAGACCATCGTTTGCGGCGTGACCTGCCCTTGCTGGACACCACCCTGCAACTGTTGGACGTTGTAGGGCCCGGCTGCCTGCCCGTTCATCTCCACGTGGAAAGCCTGCGCCTGCGGCAGCGGCGGCGGCCCGCCGGCGGGCTGTCCGTAGCCCTGCTGCCCGTAGCCGGGCTGCTGGCCGTAGCCACCCATCTGCTGGCCCATTTGCTGCCCGAGGGCGAGGCCCATTCCGGCGCCCATCATCTGACCCATGGCCCCGCCACCGGGATTGCCGGCCGCGACGACCATCGCGTCGGCCGCCTTGGCCTGCTGGTAGCGGTTCATGTCGCCGAGCTGGTTGACCCAGCCGCTCTCCTCGACGCCGCGGGCGACGCCGCGGGTCATGGCTGCGGTGATCTCCTCGGGCAGCGAGATGTTCATCGTCACCGAGTCGATCGCGAGGCCGTACTCGTCGTCGACGCGGGCTGCAACGAACTGACGCAGCTTGTCGGAGAGCTCGACCTGGCGTCCCTGCAGGTCGATCACGCCGAGCTTGGTCTCCAGCACCATGTCGGAGAACGCCAGCGTGATCACGCGGCGCAACAACTCCGAGATCTCCTCGACGTTTACCGAGGAGTCGGTGCCGATCACCTGACGCATGAAGATGCCGGCGTCGGCGACGCGGACGACGCACAGGCCGTTGGCCCGGACCTGCACCATCTTGAAGTCCGGGTCACGCACGGTGACCGGGTTGGCCGTCCCCCACCGAAGGTCGGTGACCGGGCGGGTGTTGATGAAGTAGACCTCGCTGCGGAACGGGCTGTTGAAGCCGTACTTCCAGCCCTGCAACGTGGACAGGATCGGCAGGTTCTCGGTGCGCAGCTCATAGGCGCCGGGGTTGAACGTGTCGGCCATCTGGCCCAGGTGAACGAAGATCGCCTGCTGACCCTCGCGGACGATCAGCCGCGCGCCCTGCTTGATCTCGTTGTTGTAGCGAGGGAAGCGCCAGGCGAGCGTCGAATGCGAGTCATCGATCCATTCGATGATGTCGACCAGTTCGCCCTTGAGCTTGTCCATCAGTCCCATGTGAACTCCCGAGTGAGTCGATGTGCCGGACGCAGGCAGGTCCGCCCCTCGCGAACCTACTTCAGTAGGGGTATCGGCTTCGCCAGTTGGGGGCCTGCCGCCCACAAACTTACTCGGACAGGGCGCAATACCGGTCTGTGGCGGCGACGAGTTCGGCCGCGATCGCCGGTTCGAACGCGGAGTGCCCCGCCGTCACCACGCGGTAGTCGGCCTCGGGCCAAGCGCGATGCAGATCCCAGGCGGTGGCGACCGGACAGGGCAGGTCGTAACGACCCTGGACGATCGTCGCCGGGATCTGCCGCAGCTTCTCGGCCTCGGCGATCAGTTGCCCCTCGCCGAACCAGCCGCCATTGACGAAGTAGTGGTTCTCGATCCGCGCGAACGCGGTCGCGTACTCGGGACGTCCGTGGTCGGCTATGAAGGCAGCGTCGGGGACGAGCGTCACCGTGGCTGCCTCCCAGGTCGTCCAAGCCACGCCGGCTGGGATGTGCACCGCCGGATCGGGGTCGAACAACAGGTCGTGGTAGGCGGCGATCGCGTCGCCCGCGAAGGCTCGACCGCCAAGCGGCTCCAGATACCGCTCCCACAGCTCGGGATAGATCTCGCCCACCGGCCCGTTGTAGAACCAGTCCAGTTCCTTGCGGCGGAGCGTGAAGATGCCGCGCAACACGAGTTCGGTGACGCGCTCCGGATGGGTCTCGGCGTAGGCCAGCGACAGCGCGCTCCCCCACGACCCGCCGAAGACCAACCACTCGTCGATGCCGAGGCGCTCGCGAAGTCGCTCCAAGTCGGCCACCAGGTGCCAGGTGGTGTTCGCGGAGAGGTCCGCGTCCGGCTCGCTCGCATGCGGACGGCTGCGCCCGCAGTTGCGCTGGTCGAACACGACGATGCGGTAGCGCTCGGGGTCGAAGAAGCGGCGCGCGTCCGGGGTGGAACCCCCGCCCGGGCCGCCGTGGACGAAGACGGCCGGCTTGCCGGCCGGGTCGCCGCACTGCTCGAAATAGATCTCGTTGCCGTCGCCGACGTCCAGCAGGCCATCGTCGTACGGCTCGATCGGCGGGTAAAGGACGTCCCGGGTCGCCTCAAGCATCGTCGTCGTCGACGTCCTCGGAGTCGTCGATGATGTGCATCGCAGCCTCCTCGGCGCAAGCCGCACCGCCGTCGATGCCGACGTCGTAGCCGTACGACTCGTGGTCTCGTCCCGGGTAGCCGCCGTTGACGTCGACCAGGCGTCCCGCCCGGCGTCCGCCGACCTGCCGCGACTCATGCTCGGGGTTCCACTCGCCGTCGTCGGCCTGACGCTCGGGCTCCTCCTCCTTGAGCCGCCTGGAAACGGAGCCGCGATGACGCATCTCGTCGGCGGTGTTGCCGTAGCCCTCCGCCGCCGACCAGTTCTCGGGCGTCACGTAGCCCTCGTCCAGGACGTCCTCGATCCCCCGGTCCACCAGGGTCTCGTCGGGTTGGAGCTGATCGAGTTGCTCCGATTCGTCAGGCACTGAGGCGTCGTACTCGCTCATGTTCTTAGCCTGCCACGCCGCCCTGACAAGGGGGGATCGACCCGGCAGAAACTTGGATGTCCCTCGAGGGCGGCCCCCGAA
>JBDHZK010000096.1:0-10228 GCA_039811865.1 Propionicicella sp.
CGGCACCGGCCGCGACAGCAACGATCGGGGCATCCTCCCGCGCCGGGGCCTCGGTTTGGGCGGCGATCGCCTCGCCCGCCTCCTGCTCGGCCTGGACCTGCGCGGCGGTCGGGAACTGCAGCGCCACCTTGTCGGTCGCGTCGATCTGCACCGCGGAGGCCAGGACGCCGCCGACGATCAGCGGCAACTGCAGGACGGAGTTCTGGTCGACGGGCTGCATGTCCACGCGCACGCGCTTGACTCCGGCCAGGCCGACCTCGGTCCAGGTGAGGAAGCCACTCCCATCGGCGACGACGGTGCCGGCGTCCAGATCGACCACGCGCAGGCGTCCGCGAACCAGCGAGCGCATCCCCTCCGGCCCCCAGAAGAAGGCCGCGAGATGCGGCATCGCCTCCAGCCCGAACGCCGACAAGGTCTGGGCCAACTCGGCCACGGTCCGTGCCTCGACGATGTCGGCCCAAAGAGCGTTCACCAAGTTGGTGCTGCGCGGTGGGGCCGGCTGCATGATGACGATTGAGGCCGGGCCGGAAAGCACCACCCAGGAACCTGGGGTGTAGGTGACGCGCCAGCGGCTGACCGGTTCGGACATGTTGCCCCTCTGAATTGGCCCGATGTACCGGCCCATTGTTGCGCGCCGACGGGCCTGGCGGCAGCGCCCTAGGCAGGGACGGGGACGCGAGCCCTGGTCAGGATTCGTTCGACCTCGCCGAGCAACACCTTGTCGGGGTGGGCGTCCCGAGCGGTGCAAATCGCCGCCTCTCCAGGACAAACCAGACAGCGGCGCGGCCGAAGCCCGATATCGGCGCGGTTCAACTGGCCCTCGCGAGTCACCACGTCCATGCTCCACAACCTGCCCAGCGGGTGGCTTTCCTCAAGCGCCAAGACCATCCGCTTGATCGCCCAGGGGTTGGCGTCCACGCAGACCTGCGCCTCGGCGCCGGTCGGCGGACGCACGTTCACCCACTCCCGAACGGCCCAGCCTCGCTCCCCGAATCCCTGACGGAGCAGTGCCTGCGCCGCATCGAATACCTGCTCCGACCACGACCACCACTTCACTGGCCCGGGAGTCACCAGTTGTAGCTCCACCACCGGACCGTTCCAGTCGCGCAGCATGCGTCCTTGGCGAGCTCGGCGCCGCTCCCGAGCCACGACCAACTGCTCCACGGTCACCGGGCCGCGCCCGGAGTGCCATGCGGCGAACAGCTCACTCACGCCGACCGCCTGCTCACCACGGGCGCCTGGACGGCCCCCAGTAGGTCGGCCTCGATGGGGCGCCGGCTGCCCAGCCCCTCGAACATCGGCCCGCGGCCGGTGGACGCCACCTCGATCAGCGTGATCGAAGGTTCGGGCAGACCCGCCTCCTGAAGCCAATGACGCAAGGGTTCCGCGGCCCCCACGTAGCGGTGCGTGATCCCCAGCGCTGGGCCCACGAAGCGCCGGAACAACTGGTGGTCGAGCGCTTCGAACCGGCCGCCGGCCCCCGTAATCCGGGAGGAGACGTAGACGCTGGGCGCGTGCACACACAGCCGCTCCGCGCCCGGAAGTTGCTCCAGGCGCGCCGCCAGCCGCTCCAGCATGGCGTCGCTGGCCGAAGCCGAGGGAAAGACGTGCACGAAATCGCAATCCCGAAGGGCCGTCGTCACCAGCCGCAGCGCCGCCGCCGACACGACCTCGGGCAGGACGACACCCGCGACCGTCCCGGCGACCCATCGGCGCGCCGACAGGCCTGCCAGGTACCGTGACAGACCGACCGGCGAGTTCTCCAAGAGGACTACTTCACCGCCGACAGCAGCCAACGCATGAAAGCCGCCGGCCCGGAAGACGTCCACCAGGTGCGGCGGGCAATGCACGAACAAGCCGAAGCGGCCTCGCTCCAAGGCCGCGAGGTTGAGCTCGGCCAGCAGTGCCTCGGCAACCGCCGACTGGTCGCAGTCGTCGTCCAGGGCCACCTCGGTGACCAGACCGTCGTCCATTCGAAGACAACCCACCAGGCGCCCGGCAAAGCTAGCGCAGATCACCTCTTCGGCCGGATCGATCCCGGGAGATCCACGCCTTGCCCAGAACTCTCGTAGTTCGGGCTCGTCGCCCCCGATGGTGGTCACGAGCAGGTCCATCACTTCGTCCTCAACCTCCTCCGGCGAGCCCCCTTCGCCGGATGCTCCCTCATGTTAAGCACGCACCGGGGCCGACTCGGGCAGCGGGTCCGGCGTGTTCGGAGTGACCGCCGGGTAGTTCGCCGAGGACGCCTTCGGCCGGCCGCAGACGCACGAGTGGGCCCGGCCAACCGGCCGGGCCCACCCCGCGGAGATCTCTGACGCGACTCGCGTCGCGGCTATCGAGCCCCGATCGTCACTTGTTCTTCAGCGCCGCCCGCGCCGCCGCGAGGCGCGCGATCGGCACGCGGAACGGCGAGCAGGACACGTAGTTCAGGCCCACCCGGTGGAAGAAGTCGATCGAATCGGGATCGCCACCGTGCTCACCGCAGACGCCGGTCTTGAGGTCCGGCTTGACCGAACGGCCCTTCTCGACGCCGATCTTGACCAGACCGCCGACGCCGTCCTGGTCGATCGACGCGAAGGGGTTCTTCGGCATGATCTCGTTGTCGACGTAGTAGCCGAGGAAGCCCTGCTCGGCGTCGTCACGCGAGATGCCGATGCCGGTCTGGGTCAGGTCGTTGGTGCCGAAGCTGAAGAAGTCGGCGACCTCGGCGATCTGGTCGGCGCAAATGGCCGCACGCGGGAGCTCGATCATCGTGCCCACGGTGTAGTCGAGCTCGGCGCCGGCGGCCTCAAGCTCCTCGGCGACAGTCTTCTCGACGATGCCCCGCTGAACCTCGAGCTCCTTCTTCAGGGCCACCAGCGGGATCATGATCTCCACGCCGACGGTCTCGCCCTCGCGCTCCTTGACGGCCAGCGCCGCCCGGATGATCGCCCGGGTCTGCATCTCGGGGATCTCCGGGTACAGCATCGCCAACCGGCAGCCGCGGGTGCCGAGCATCGGGTTCTGCTCGTGCAGCTTCTTCACCTGGCCCAGCAGCTCGCGCTCGCGGGCCAGATCCTCCTCCGAACCACCGGTCAGCTCCAGCTTCTGCACCAACAGCGACTGGTCGACCAGGTTCGGCAGGAACTCGTGCAGCGGCGGGTCGAGCAGCCGGACGGTCACCGGCAGGCCCTTCATCGCAGTGAAGATCTGCTCGAAGTCCGCCTGCTGCATCGGCAGGATCTCGGCCAGGGCAGCGGTGCGCTGCTCGTCGTTCTCGGCCAGGATCATCTTGCGGACCGCGGGCAGCCGGTCGGCGGCCATGAACATGTGCTCGGTGCGACAAAGGCCGATGCCCTCGGCGCCCAGCTCACGAGCCTTGGAGGCGTCCTCGAAGTTCTCCGCGTTGGCCCGAACGCCGAGGCGACGGACCTCGTCCGCCCAGCCGACGACGGTCTCGAAGTCGGCGTTGATGGCCGGCGGGACGAGCTCCAGGGCGCCCTCGTAGACCTCACCGGTGGTGCCGTTGAGGGTCAGGACGTCGCCGTCGTTGTAGACCTTGTCGCCGATCGTGACCCGCTTCTCCTTGGGCTCGATCTTGATGCCGTGGGCGCCGGCCACACAGGTGATGCCCATGCCGCGCGCGACCACGGCGGCGTGGGACGTCATGCCACCGTGAGCGGTCAGGACGCCCTGGGCGACCATGACACCGTGGATGTCGTCCGGGGTGGTCTCGAAGCGGACCAGGATGACCTTCTCGCCGCGGTTGCCGCGCTCGGCTGCCTCGTCGGCGGAGAAGACCACGCCACCGACGGCAGCGCCGGGAGAGGCCGGCAGGCCCTTGGTGATCGGGGTCTGGCCGTGGTTCGGGTCGATGCCCGGGTGCAGCAGGGCGTCCAACTGCGCCGGCTCGACGCGAAGAAGCGCCTCCTCCTTGGTGATCAGGCCCTCATCGACCATGTCGACGGCCGTCTTCACCGCGGCAGCGGCGGTGCGCTTGCCGTTGCGGGTCTGCAGCATGTAGAGCTTGCGATCCTCGATCGTGAACTCCATGTCCTGCATGTCCTTGTTGTGCAGTTCAAGGCGAGCCATCGTCTCGACGAGCTCGTTGAACGCCTCCGGCAGGACCTCTTCCATCTCACCCAGCGGCCGGGGGGTCCGGATGCCGGCGACGACGTCCTCGCCCTGCGCATTGGTCAGGAACTCGCCGTACAGCTCCTTGTCACCAGTGGACGGGTTGCGGGTGAAGCAGACGCCCGTAGCCGACGTCTCACCGCGGTTGCCGAAGACCATCTGCTGCACGTTGACCGCGGTGCCCAGATCGCGGGAGATGCCATTGGCCTTGCGGTAAACCTCGGCGCGGGGGTTGTTCCAGGAGAGGAAGACGGCATTGACCGCGCGGCGCAGCTGCTCCTTGGGGTCGGACGTCCAGTGGCCGCCGAGCGCCTCGACGGCGGCAGCCTTGTACTGCTCGACGAGATCCTTGAGGTCGTCGGCGGTCAGGTCGGTGTCCTGAGCGGCGCCGCGCTCCTCCTTCATCTTCCAGATGGCGTCCTCGAAGACGTGGGGCGGGATGCCCTCGACGACCTCGCCGTACATGGCCAGGAAGCGGCGGTAGCAGTCGTAGGCGAAGCGCTCGTTGCCCGACTCGTCGGCGACGGCCTTGACGGCCTCGTCCGACATGCCCAGGTTGAGGATCGTGTCCATCATGCCCGGCATGGACGCCACTGCGCCCGAGCGGATCGAGACGAGCAGCGGCTTGTCGTTGGCCCCAAGGGTGCGTCCGGTGCGCTCCTCGAGCCGCGCCAGCGCGGCGTCGATCTGATCGGCCAGACCGTCCGGCCACTCACCATCGTTGTTCATCGATTCCACGCACGCGGTGGTGGTGACGGTGAACGCATCGGGCACGGGCACGCCGATCCGGTTCATCTCGGCGAGATTGGCGCCCTTGCCACCGAGGAGCATCTTCAGCGACGCGTCGCCTTCGTTGAGGTCATAGATGTAGCGGTTGTCTGACACTGGGATGAGACTCCTTAACTCTGTTCTCCAAGCTCCGAGCGCATCACTGCGCTGAAACCCTGCCGCCCCGACTGCCGGAGCCGAAGGCACACCCGTCGCAGAGCGATGCCGACCGGTGGCCACCCGTCCGTAAGGGTAGTCCCTTGGGAACCTGACCCGCTAACCCCGAGATGCTTGGTCCGCAAGCCCGACGAGCACCGCCGAGTCCCCCGTCCGCGGTACCCGGTTGCGTGGTCGGGGCAGGGCATCATTGGATGACGTCCCGCCGCGAAAGGCCCTCCAGATGCGAATCGACCTACCCGGATGCGGGCTTGGGGTGGCCACCGCGGCCACTCAGATCGAGGGCGGCGCACACAATCACAACTGGGCCGACTGGGCCCGGCGGGGACGCATCCTGGACGGTTCATCGCCGGTCCGGGCCACGGATCACTGGAATCGGGTCGCCGACGACACCGAGTTGCTCAGCGATCTTGGCATCAAGCACTACCGGATGGGCCTGGAGTGGAGCCGGATCGAACCGACCCCAGGCTCCTTCGACGAGGCGGCCTTCGCGCACTATCGCTTTGAGTTGATGCTGCTGCGCGAGGCGGGGATCGTCCCGATGCTCACGCTGCATCACTTCAACAACCCAAGCTGGCTTGAGGAACGTGGCGGCTTCTTGAATCCGGGTGCGATTCGCTTCTTTCTGCGGTTCGTCAGCCGGGTCGTCCGGGCTCTCGGGGACCTGGTGGACGAGTACGTCACCATCAACGAACCCAACGTCTACGCCACCTACGCCTACCAGTACGGGCTGTGGCCGCCGGGGCACCAGTCGGCGCGGGACGTCGTCGCGGTCAGCCAGAACCTGGCCGTGGCGCACATCCGCGCCTACCAGTTGATCCACTCGCTGCAGCCGGCCGCGCGGGTGGGCACCGCGATGCACGTCCGCATCTTCCGCCCCGCGAACCGCGCCAACCCTTACCACGTCGCGAGTGCGCGCGCCCTGGACTACGCGTTCCAGGGGTGCATGCTGCGGGCCGTCAGCCGCGGGCAGTTTCGGCCTCCGCTCACGCAGCCGGGCGACATTCGTCCCGGCATCTACTACGACTTTCAGGGAGTCAACTACTACTCGCGCAGCACCGTCACCGGACCGGCCGACGGCACCGGGACGGACGTCCCGATCAACGACCTCGGTTGGGAGATCTACCCACAGGGCATCGTCGAGGTGGCCGCTCGGGTCAACCGCCGGTTCCCAGGGCCGATCTACATCACCGAGAACGGGACCGCGGATGCCGCCGACGCCTTCCGCAGTCGGTTCATCTACGACCACCTCGCCGCGATCTCCCGGTCCGCCCTACCCATTCGGCGCTACTACCACTGGTGCCTGGTCGACAACTGGGAATGGATCGAGGGCGAACAGGCCCGGTTCGGCTTGATCGAGAACGACTTCGAGACCCAGACCCGCACGGTGCGGCCGTCCGGCCGGTTCTACGCCGACGTGATCGCCAACGCGGGGGTTACCGACGAGGCTTACGAACGCTATGTTGCCCACGAGGCCTACCCGACGACCCGCCCGGAGCACGTGCGCGAGTTGACCAAACGTTCGGCCGAGGTCACCGCGTGACCCAGCCTGGGCCGCTGATCGAGATCCTCGACCAGGCCCTCCCGGTGTTCCATCTGCGCGGGCGGACGTCCAGCTACGTGCTGACGGTGACCGAGCACGGTCACTTGGAGCACGTCCATTTCGGGGACGCCGTCTCCGGTCTGGAGCGCGACGGGATCGAGGCGCTCCAGACCAAACAGCCGACGCATGGTCCTGGGGTCAAGTACGTCCCCGGGGACGATTCCTACTGCCTCGATTTCATTCCCTTGGAGTACTCGGGGATGGGCAAGGGGGATTTTCGGCTCCCGCCGGTAGAGCTGAAACTGCCGGACGGCACGTTCATCGCCGACTTCGTCTACGCCACGCATCGGGTAGTGGACCAGACGCTGGCCGCTGCCGGGCTGCCCGGCGCCATCGCCGCCGGACGCGACGCACAGACGCTCGAGATCACGCTGCTGGAGCGCCTGGCGGACGTGCGGCTCATCCTGACCTACACGGTCTTCGCCGATTCGGACGTCCTGGTGCGGCGGGCGACCCTGCGCAACGAGGCGGACGGACCGGTGGTGATTCGTCGGCTGATGAGCCAGATGGTCGATCTGCCGAACCTCGGCTACGACCTGGTCACCTTCGACGGCTCGTGGATCAGCGAGGGCCACCGCCACGTCCGGCCGGTGGCACCCGGGGTCTACGTCAACTCCTCGCTGACCGGCACCTCCAGCGCTCGGCACAACCCTGGCGTGCTGCTGGCCGAGCATGGGGCCGGCGAGGACCACGGGGTCGTGTACGGCTTCAACCTCGTCTACAGCGGCAACCACTACACCGCGGTCGAGTTGGCGGCTTCGGGCCTGGTCCGGGTGATGTCGGGCATCAACCCGGTCGGGTTCGAGTGGACGCTGCCTCCCGGGGAGGAGTTCGCCACCCCGGAGGCGGTGCTCACGTACTCGCGCCGCGGCTTCAACGGCGCGTCGGCCCACCTGCACGACTTCGTCAACACCCACATCGTCCGGGGCGAGTGGGCGAACCGGGAGCGTCCCGTCCTGTTGAACAACTGGGAGGCGACGTTCTTCGACTTCGACCACAAGAGCGTGATCGCGATCGCGAAGGCCGCCAAGCGGCTGGGCGCCGATCTTTTCGTACTGGACGACGGTTGGTTCGGTGACCGCTTCGACGATCACGCCGGGTTGGGCGACTACCGCGTGAACACGACGAAGCTTCCCCGGGGGCTCGGCGCGCTGGCGGCCGAGATCACTGGCCTCGGGCTCAGTTTTGGGCTGTGGTTCGAGCCGGAGATGACCAACCGCGATTCCGACTTGTTTCGAGCCCACCCCGATTGGGTCATTCGCGTGCCGGGACGGGTGGCCAGCGAGGGCCGGCATCAACTCGTGCTCGACCTGTGCCAGGCCGCCGTCCGCGACCACATCGTCGAGCAGGTCGGCGCTGTACTGGACGCCCACCCGATCGCCTATGTGAAGTGGGACGCCAACCGCGACCTCTGCGACCTGTGGAGCCCCGCATGCCCCCCTGGCGAGGTCGCGCACCGCTACGTCCTCGGCCTCTACGAAGTGCTGGAGCGCATCTTCGGGCCGCGGCCCGGCATCCTCTTGGAAACCTGCGCCTCCGGCGGCAACCGCTTCGATCTGGGCATGCTGTGCTACTCACCGCAGATCTGGACGTCCGATTGCACCGACCCGATCGAACGGCTCGCCATCCAGGTCGGCTTGTCGTACCTGTATCCGCAGTCGACCATGGGCGCCCACGTGGCCGCGTCGCCGTCGGTCCAGACACTGCGGGACACCCCGCTGACGACACGGTTCAACGTGGCTGCCCTGGGCGTCCTCGGCTACGAGCTGGACCCGAGGCGGCTCGTCCCGAGTGAACGGCGCGAGATCGCCGCGCAGATCGCGTTCTACAAGGCGCATCGGCGCACCCTGCAGTACGGCCGGTTCGTCCGCAGCGACAAGGGCAAACCGCATCAGGTGGACGTCTCGATCGTGTCGCCGGACGCCCGCACGATCGTTGCCGGGCACTTCCAAACCGCGGCCGTGGCCGCCGACCGCGGCGAACGCCTGCCCCTCCCGCCGCTCGATCCGCACCGGCGTTACCGAGTCAGCAGCCGTCCGCAGACGCTGGCGGTGCGCGACTTCGGTCAGTTGGTGAGGCACGCGACCAGGTCGCGGCTGGCCCGCTCCCCCGCCGCGGTGGCCGCGGTCGACCGCGTCTACCGCATTCCCGACACAGTTGAGGCGTACGAAGGCACCGGGGCGACGCTGGCGCACCTGAAGCTCAACAACCAGTTCCTGGGTGGCGGCTACGACCGCCAAGTGCGCCTGCTCGGCGACTATGGTTCGGCGCTATTCATGGTCGAGGCGCTGGAGTAGGCGATGGCTGCTCGGGGGGAAACGCGCAACCGTTGGACGTTCGCGGTCGGGACGCTGGGCCGCGACATGGTCTACACGCTCGTGTCGATGTACCTGATCTTCTACCTGACCGACGTGATGGACCTGTCCGACGCCGTCTTGTGGTGGGTCACCTCGCTGGTATTGGGGGCGCGGCTGTTCGATGCGGTGATGGACATCGTCATGGGTGCGATCGTCGACAACACCCGCACTAGGTGGGGCCAGTACAAGCCTTGGATCGCGGTCGGCGGCGTGGCGTCCGGGTTGCTCACGGTGGCACTGTTCACCGACTTCGGGCTCCGCGACGCTGCCTTCGTGGCCGCCTTCGCCGCGATCTACCTGCTGTGGGGCCTGAGCTGGACCGCGAACGACATCCCCTACTGGTCGATGCTGCCGGCCCTGTCGGTGAGTCAGGCCGAACGCGAGCGAACCGGTGCGCTGGCGAAGATCTTCGCGACCCTGGGCCTGTTCACGGCGGTGGTCGGCATCCTCCCCGTCACGTCGGCGCTACGCGGGGCGGAAGGCGAGCAGCGCGCCTGGTTCTGGTTCGCCGTCGGGGTTGCGCTGGCGGCATTGCTGACGCAATCGGTGACGCTCGTCGGCGTGCGCGAACCGCGGCTGATCCCGCCGCAGGAGCGGACGCGGCTGCGCGAACTGGCGTCCGTCGTCCTTCGCAATGACCAGCTTCTTTGGACCGCGATCGCCATGGTGCTGTTCATGACCGGCTATGTGACCACGACCTCGTTCGGGCTGTACTACTTCAAGTACGCCTACGGGGACGAGGCCATGTACACCCCGTTCGCGGCGATTCTCATCGGCAGCCAGTTGGTCGGCTACTTGGTCTTCCCCCTGCTGCGGCGAACGCTCAGCCGCAAGGCGTTGTATCGGCTGGGGACAACCCTGATCGTGGCCGGTTACGTCGCCTTCTTCTTCGCCCCCGCGAACATGCTGTGGATCGGGGCCGCCGGCGTGCTGCTGTTCGTCGGACAGTCGTTCGTCACGCTGCTGATGCTGTTGTTCATCAGCGACACCGTCGAGTACGGGCAGTGGAAGCTCGGCCGCAGAAACGGCGCGGTCACCTTCGCGTTGCAGCCCTTCATCAACAAGGTTGGCGCCGCCCTCGGCCAGCAGATCGTCGGCGTCACCGTGATTCTGAGCGGCATCAACACCGCGGCCACGCCGGCCGACGTCACTGCGGGCGGGCTGTGGTTGATGAAGTTCGCGATGCTGTTGCTTCCGTTGCTCCTGATCG
>JBDHZK010000097.1:0-10199 GCA_039811865.1 Propionicicella sp.
ACTTGCGCGTGCCCGCGGGCAGGCCGCTTCTCGCCGGTGCCCTGGAGACGACGGACAAGGTGGCCAGCCACCTGCACCCGACGCCGTCCTTCGACGTGGCCGATCACCCCCGGCCGAGCGGCCGGGAGGAGATCTGGCGGTTCACCCCGCTGAAGCGGATCGCGCCCCTGCTGGAGGAGGTCCCCAGCGACGCCTGTTTGGAGTGGGACGAGCAGTACCCGGCCGGGGTGACCAGCCGCGTGCTGACGGCGGGGGAGGCGCGCGAACTCGTCGCCGAGCCACCCGTGGATCGGGTTTCGGCGCTGGCTGCGGCGCTCTCGGGCGGCGCTTCGCTGATCGACGTTCCGGCGAACGCGGAGCTGACCGAGCCGGTCAGCGTGACGTTGTCCGGCTCCGGGCAGCGGGTGTGGGGGCAACTGATCTTCCGCATCGGCCACAACGCGAAGGCGACCATCGTCGTCCGGCACGTCGGCTCGGCGAGTTACGCGGCCAAGGTGGACGTCCTCGTCGGCGAAGGCGCGAACGTCACCTTCGTCTCGGTCCAGGACTGGGCCGACGACGCCATCCACGGGGGACACCACAGCTTCCTGGTCGGCCGGGACGCCCAGGTGCGCACAGTGACGCTCAGCCTCGGCGGGGACGTCGTCCGGTTGGCCGAAACGGCGCGTTTCGACGGGCCCGGCGGTTCGATCGAGCAGTTCGGGCTGTATTTCGTCGACGCCGGGCAGCACATCGAGCACCGCATGTTCGTCGACCACAACGCTCCGCACACCAAGAGCAACGTCGACTACCGCGGCGCCCTGCAGGGCCAAGGCGCTCACTCGGTCTGGGTCGGCGACGTCCTGATCCGCAAGGTAGCCGAGGGCATCAGCACCTACGAGTCGAACAAGAACCTGGTGCTGACCGACGGCTGCCGGGCCGACTCCGTCCCCAACCTGGAGATCGAAACCGGCGAGATCGAGGGCGCCGGGCACGCGTCCACGACCGGTCGCTTCGACGACGAGCAGTTGTTCTACCTGCGCAGCCGTGGGATCACCGAGGAGGAGGCCCGGCGCCTGGTCGTCCGCGGCTTCTTCGTCGACATCATCCGCCGCATCGGCGTCCCCGAGGTCGAAGAGCGCATGCTCGCGGCCGTCGAATCCGAGTTGGCGTTCGCGGAAGCGTCGCTGGAGTCGGCCCGGTGAGCTTCGTAGAGGTTTGCGCGCTCAGCGACGTCCCCCAGGGCCGGGCGCTGGCCGGGGAGGTCGGTGGCGTCGAGGTCGCCATCGTCAATACCGCCGAGGGCGTCTTCGCGATCTTCAACGAGTGCAGCCATGCGGCCGTCGAACTCTCCGAGGGCGAAGTCGACGGCTGCACCATCGAGTGCTACATGCACGGCTCCCGCTTCGACCTGCGCACGGGCCAGCCGCTGGAGTTGCCGGCCACCGTGCCCGTCCCCGTCTACCCGGTTCGCGTCGAAGAGGGTCTGATCTTCGTCGACGTGGACAACCCGCTCACCAACACCGATCAGGAGTCCTGAACTCATGTCCACGCTGACCATTTCCGACCTACACGTCGACGTTCAGACCGAGTCCGGCCCGAAGCAGATCCTCAAGGGCGTCGACCTGACGATCCGCAGCGGCGAGGTGCACGCCATCATGGGCCCGAACGGGTCGGGCAAGTCCACGCTGGCCTACTCGATCGCCGGCCACCCCAAGTACACGATCACATCCGGCTCGGTGAAGCTGGACGACGTCGAACTCACCGAGTTGAGCGTGGACGAGCGCGCGCGGGCTGGGCTGTTCCTGGCGATGCAGTACCCCATCGAGGTGCCCGGTGTGTCGGTCGCGAACTTCCTACGGACCGCCAAGACCGCCGTCAGCGGCGAGGCTCCGAAGGTGCGCACCTGGGTAAAGGAGGTGAACGCGGCGCTGAACCGGCTCGGTCTGGACCCGTCGTTCTCGAGCCGTTCGCTCAATGAGGGGTTCTCCGGCGGTGAGAAGAAGCGCAACGAGATCGTCCAGCTCGAGCTGCTCAACCCGCGCTTCGCGATCTTGGACGAGACCGACTCCGGCCTGGACATCGACGCGCTGCGGATCGTCTCCGAGGGGGTAAACCGGTTCAGCGCGCAGGGGGATCGCGGCGTCCTGCTGATCACGCACTACACGCGCATCCTCAACTACATCAAGCCCGACTACGTCCATGTGTTCGTCGACGGCAGGATCGCCCAAGAGGGCGGGCCGGAACTCGCCGAGAACCTCGAGGCGGAGGGCTACGACCGCTTTGTCCGTGCCGCGAAGGTCGATGCCTGAGGTCGATGCCATGACCGAACCTGTAGCAACCCACACTCGTGAGCAAACGTCGGCCGGCGGGTTGTCGTCCCCTGAGCCGGTCGAAGGGTCCGGCTTGAATGTCTCGGCAATCCGGGCGGACTTTCCCATCCTGGCCCGCGAGATCGGGACGTCCCGGCTGGTCTATCTAGACTCGGCGAACACCTCCCAAAAACCGCGTCAGGTGATCGATGCGCTGGATGCGCACTACCTGGAGCACAACGCCAACGTCGCTCGGGCGATGCACACTTTGGGCGCGGAGGCGACCGAGGCGTTCGAGGGGGCGCGAGCCAAGGTTGCGGCCTTCATTGGGGCGCGCGCCGAGGAGATCGTGTTCACCAAGAATGCGTCGGAGGCACTGAACCTGTGCGCCTACACCCTCGGTGAGGGGCTTCGTCCCGGGGACGAGGTGGTGATCTCCGTCATGGAACACCACTCCAATATCGTCCCGTGGCAATTGGCCTGCCAGCGCAGCGGCGCCACTCTGCGCTGGTTCGACGTGACCGACGACGGACGGCTCGACCTGGCCAGGGCCGAGGCTGAGGCGTTGATCAACGAGCGGACGAGGGTGGTCGCGCTCACCTGGGTGTCCAACGTGCTGGGGACGATCAACCCGATCGCCAAGATCGCGCGCCAGGCGCACGCGGTCGGCGCGATCGTCGTGGTCGACGCTTCGCAAGGCGTCCCGCACCTGCCGACCAACGTGTCCGCGTTGGGAGCCGACCTGCTCGCGTTCACCGGCCACAAGATGCTGGGTCCCACGGGCGTCGGCGTCCTTTGGGGGCGTTATGACCTGCTCGCGGCGCTGCCCCCCTTCCTGGGCGGAGGGGAGATGATCGAGATCGTCCGGATGGCCGGATCGACCTACGCGCCGCCACCGCACCGGTTTGAGGCCGGGACGCCCCCGATCGCGCAGGCGGTCGGCCTCGGCGCGGCCGTCGATTACCTCAATCGGGTCGGGATGCCCGCCATCGCCGCCCACGAGCGGGAACTGACCGGCTACGCCCTGACCCGGTTGGGTCAGGTCGACGGGCTCAGGATCCTCGGCCCGACCGCCGCCGACGACCGTGGGGGCGCGATCTCGTTCACCCTGGCCGCCGGGGACGTCCTGATTCATCCGCACGACCTGATGCAGTTCCTGGACAGCCGCGGCGTGGCCGTCCGCGGCGGGCACCACTGCGCGCGTCCCCTGCACGAGCGGTTGGGAATACAGGCGAGCACGCGAGCGTCGTCATATCTGTACAACGAGCCGTCCGAGGTGGACGCGCTGGTCGATGCGTTGGTCTATACCCGCGACTTCTTCGGGGGGCGGCATTGAGCGTCGAGCAGATGTATCAGGAGATCATCCTGGACCACTACCGCGAGCGGCATCATGCCGGTTTGCGGGCTCCATTCGGCGCCCAGGTGCACCACGTCAACCCGTCGTGTGGGGACGAGGTGACCCTGCGCGTCGAACTAGCCGACGGGGTGGTCACCGATGTCTCTTACGAGGGCGTCGGCTGTTCCATCTCGCAGGCGTCCACATCGGTGATGACGGACCTGGTGATCGGTAAGCCCCTCGCGGAGGGCCTCGCGCTGATGGAGGACTTCAAGACGATGATGCACAGCCGCGGCGAGATCGAACCGGACGAGGATCGCCTGGAGGACGCAGTGGCGTTCGTCGGGGTCGCAAGGTTTCCCGCCCGGGTGAAGTGCGCGATGTTGGGCTGGTCGGCGTTCGTGGACGCCGCCGCCCGCTGCCTGGACCAAGAGCCCAACGTAGAGGAGGCATGATGAGTGAAGCGACCCGCCCGTCCGACTTGGTGCGCGACGATCTGCCCGACGACTCGTCCGAGTTGGGTCGGGTCAGCATCGAAGAGGTCGAGGACGCTCTCAAGGACGTGGTCGACCCCGAACTGATGATCAACGTCGTCGATCTCGGTCTGATCTATGGACTGACGCTGTCCGACGATGACGACCTCACCATCGACATGACCCTGACCAGCCCGACCTGTCCGCTCACCGACCGCCTCGAGATGGACATCGAAACGGTCATGGAGGGCTTGGTGAAGTCGGTGACCATCAATTGGGTGTGGCTGCCGCAGTGGTCGGTCGACAACATCACCGAGGACGGCCGCGAGCAGCTTCGCGCCGTCGGCTACAACGTCTGACCGCAGTGCGCCGCGTTAGCTGCTGGTCTGCTCCGGCTAATCGGAACTGATCAGCACTTTGTGAGCGATTCGCCTTTGGCGGCCTGGCGAGGAAGGATAGTTCCTCGTGCTGGTAGCCAGGGATGTTGAGGTGCGGGCCGGGGCTCGCTTGTTGCTGGCGCCGGTTTCGTTTCAGGTGGGCGCCGGTGACAAGGTTGGCCTGGTGGGGCGCAACGGTGCCGGCAAGACCACTCTGACGCGCATCCTGGCCGGTGAGGCGCTGCCTGCGGCCGGCCAGATCACGCGGTCAGGGACGATCGGTTACCTGCCGCAGGATCCGCGCACCGGCGATCCGGACGTCCTCGCCCGCGATCGGATCCTGTCCGCGCGGGGGCTCGACCAAATCATCCGGCGGCTGCGCACGTACGAGGTGGCGATGGCCGAAGCTACCGGCGAGGCGCGCGAGAAGGCGATGACCTCGTATGCGCGTGCGGAGGCCGAGTTCGTCGCTGCGGGCGGGTATGCGGCCGAGGCGGATGCCGCCCGCATCGCCAGCAATCTCGGCCTACCGGACCGGGTGCTCACCCAGCCGCTGCGGACGCTCTCGGGTGGGCAGCGCAGGCGAGTGGAGTTGTCCCGGATCCTCTACGCCGGGGCGGACACCTTGCTGCTTGACGAGCCGACCAACCACCTCGACGCCGATTCGATCACCTGGCTGCGGACCTTCCTGGCCGCCTTCTCCGGCGGGTTGATCGTGATCTCGCACGACACCGGTCTACTCGAGGCCACCGTGAACAAGGTCTTTCACCTGGACGCCAACCGGGCCGAGCTCGATGCCTACTCGATGGACTGGAAGCGCTACCTACTGCAGCGTGAGACCGACGAGAAGCGGCGCAAGCGCGAACGACTCAACGCCGAGCGCAAGGCCGAGCAGCTCCTCACCCAGGCCGACAAGATGCGCGCCAAGGCGACCAAGGCCGTGGCGGCACAGAACATGGCCAAGCGCGCCGAGCGGCTCCTGGCGAGCGTCGAGGGGGAGCGGGCGTCCGACAAGGTCGCGAAGATCCGCTTCCCGCAGCCCGCGCCCTGCGGCAAGACCCCGCTGCGCGGCAAGGAACTCAGCAAGTCCTACGGCTCGCTCGAGGTCTTCACCGACGTCGATCTCGCGATCGACCGCGGCTCGCGCGTGGTCGTCCTCGGGCTCAACGGCGCGGGCAAGACGACGTTGCTGCGCGTGCTCTCGGGGCTGGAGCCGCCGGACACGGGCAAGGTGATCGACGGCCATGGCCTGAAGCTCGGCTACTACGCCCAAGAGCACGAGACCCTGGACGTCTCGCGCAGCGTCCTGGACAACATGATGACGGCCTCGCCCGACCTGAATCAGACCGAGGTGCGCAAGATCCTCGGCTCGTTCCTGTTCAGTGGGGACGACGTGGACAAGCCCGCACGGGTCCTGTCCGGAGGCGAGAAGACGCGGCTGGCGCTGGCGATGCTGGTCGTTTCGGCAGCCAACGTCCTGCTGCTGGACGAACCGACCAACAACCTCGACCCGGCCTCGCGGGCCGAGGTGTTGGCCGCGCTCCGGACGTACGCCGGCGCGGTCGTCCTCGTGACTCACGACGAAGGTGCGGTCGATGCGCTGGAGCCCGAGCGCGTGGTTCTCCTGCCCGACGGTGTGGAGGATTTGTGGACCGACGACTACGCGGACCTGATCTCGCTGGCCTGAGCGACCGTCTCGTCACCCCGGGCGGCCAGTCAGGCCTGTGCGGCTCCGTAGAGGAGGTCGAAGTAGTCGGGGTGGCGCTGGATCCATCCCTTGACGAACGGGCAGATCGCCAGCACCGACCGATCGCCGCCGGCTCGCACCTCGTCCAAGGCTGAGCGCACCAACGCCGATCCCGCTCCGCGGCCCTCGAACGCCGGATCGATCTCGGTATGGGTGAACGTGATGAGTCCGTCCGACAGCGCATACGCGGCGAATCCGGCCAACTGGGAGCCGACCCGGACCTCGTAGCGGCTGGCCTCGGGGTTGTTCGCCACCTCGACCTCGTCCGCCTCGACCCGCGGCTTCTGCTCGGGCCGTTCTATCTGCAGCGCGCCGGACGGGCATCTTTTGACAACCTCGACCAGCAGTTCTGCCGCCTCTGGCGTCCAGGCGGCCGCCGGGTTGATCCAGGGGCGGGCGTCCACGTCGAAAACCTCGGGCATGCCGCGTACGCAAACCCCGGAATGTTGGCACAGGGCCCCGTCGAACGAGACGTCGACCAGCCGGCTGGTGTAGAGCTTTCGAGCCATGCCCGCAAAGGTAGTCGAGGGCCGCCGATGAACGCTCGACTCGACCGATGCCAACGCTGGGTCGGTGTCGGTGACGAGCCCGCGAAACGCGTCCTCACCTGGAGGGCCGTCGATCTCGCTCGAAGCTGCTCACCAGGACGGCTGCGTGCAGCGTCATGGCCTGCGACCCGGCAGCGCCGTGGAACGCGTTTGGTCCCATCGCGATCAGGTCGGCGACCTGCTGCGCGGTCGCTTCGAAGGTGAAGTCGAGCGCCTCGGCGACGACCGCCTCGAACCCGGCCGCACGGGCCTGTGCGTGGAGGCGTTCGGCCTTGTCGGGTTCAAGATCGAGCAGCCCGTAGCCGGCGCGCAGCGAAGCGAGATGGTCCGGCTCCGGGGTCACCACCACCAGGACGCCGCCGGGCCGCAGCACGCGCGCGAACTCGGCGAAGTTTCGTGGCGCGAAGACGCACAACACGGCGTCGGCTGCCCGGGTGGCCAAGGGCATTCCAGCCCAGGTGTCGGCGACGATGGCGGCGCCTCGCGGGTGCGCCCGCGCCGCGCGACGGGCGGCCGGCACCGACACGTCCAAAGCGACGCCGCGGCCGTCCGGCAGCGCGTCCAGGCAGGCCGACAGGTAGTAGCCGGTGCCTGCTCCGGCGTCGGTGACCACGCCGCCGGCGGCCGACCGGCTGACCACGGCGCGGGCGGCTGCCTGGGCGATCGGGGCGTAGGCGCCCGAACCCAGGAAGCGGTCGCGGGCGGCGATCATGTCGGCGGTGTCGGCGTTGCGCGGCGGTGGGCCCGCGAGCAGGTTGAGGTAGCCCTGCTTGGCGACATCGAAACTGTGGCCGGACGGGCACCGGACGGGGCGCGCCGACACGTCCAGCGGAGATTCCAGATGGGCGCCCTCACCGTCGGCGGACGATGACGTCCGCGTGCATACCGGGCAGATCAGCAGGTTGGACGCGGCGTCGAGGGTCACGCTGGCCGATTCTGCCCGATCCCGGTCCGAGGCCGAACTGGGGTACCCCTCGGTTCGGGGCGCCGGCTACAGAGCCCGCATCGCGCCGCCGTCGATTGGGACGACGCAGCCCGAGACGTAGGTCGCCGCCGGCGACAACAAGAACGCCGCGACCCTACCGAACTCGGCCGGATCGCCGAAGCGCCGCAGCGGAATGGCCGCGGCGGCGGCGTCCCGGGTGGCAGCTGGGTCCGGCGTCTGAGCGTGCAACCAGCGGATCCGCTCGGTCAGGATCGTCCCCGGCATCAGGCCGACGACGCGTCCGCCCTCGGGCCCGAGCTCGTCGGCCAACTGCTTCACCAGGACGCCCAGCCCCGGACGCAAGCCGTTCGAAATCGCCATCGTGGGCAGTGGCGCCTTCACCGACGTCGACAACACGAAGCCGAGCGCTACCGGGCCGGTGGCGACACCGACGACCGCACGAGCCACCCGCAAGCCGGCCAGGAACACCGAGTCGAACGCGGCGCGCCACTCGTCGTCGCTGTTTTCCAGGACGCCACCTCGAGGCGGCCCGCCCACGGAGATCAGTGCGCCGTCGAGGCCGCCGAACCGGTCGAGCGCCAACTGTGCGGCGGCTCCGGCCGTGGCCGCCTCGGCCAGATCACCCGGCAGCGCGGCCGCGTGGGCAAAGCCCAGTTCGGCGACCGCTTCTTCGAGAACATCCCCCCTCCGTGCCACGAGCACCACGTTCGCTCCCTCACCGACCAGCGCTGCGGCGGTCGCTCGGCCCAGCCCGCCACTGGCGGCGGTAACCAAGAACGTCCTACCCGCCAATCCGAGATCCATCTCGCTCCTCACTATGGGTGACTTCCTGGCCTGGCGTCCGGGCCCCCGCTTTCGCCGCCTGCGCCGCGCGTCGGTCACGCAGGTCGCCGCGGACGAAGACGACGAAGCCCAACGCGGCCAGCCCGGTGAACACGAACCACTGGACCGCGTACCAGAAGTGCGGGCCCTCGTTCAGCGCCGGCGGTTGCAGCGGGATCAGTTCGGGCGGCTGAGGCGGCTGCACGCTGATCGCGCTGACATAGCCGTCCACGATCGGGTAGGGGAGGACGGCCGCGATCGCGGGCGTGTTGATCAGGCGAATGCGGCCGTCCACCGGCGTGATCGCCTCGGTGCTGCCCTGCTCGCTTCGCCGCACGTAGCCGACGACGGTCACCTTCCCCGTCGGAGCCGGCGGAAGGACGTCCGGGATCTGCTGCCCGGGGAAAACCTGGACGAGGCCGCGGTCGACCAGGACGACCGGCCCGGCGGTGCTGCGCAGGGGCGTGATCACCTCGAACCCCTGCTTGTCGGCGTTGGTGCGGTAGCGCACTTGAAACTGGTGGCTCGCGTCGAAAGTCCCCGTCACCGTCACCCGCTGCCACTGGTCGGAGTCGGTGATCGGGGCTTTGAAGATGGTTTCGAACGGCACCGCCGCCGACTTCTCGTGTCCCTCGACCACGGCGTTGTTCTCCTTGCGTTGCGCCAGCCGGTCCAGTTGCCAGTGGCCCAGGTTGACGAACGCGACCCCCAAGCCGACCACGAACGCCAACAGCAGGGCCCAGCGGACGAGCAGGCGCCGCAGGTTCGCGCTGCCGGGCGCCGGTGGCGATCCGATGGGCATCAGCGCTCGACGTCTCCTTGGATGACAACCCCCTGGGTGAGTTGCGGCGCGGTGGTCGGCTCCTCTGGGGAGGGTAGCGGGGCTCCCTGGGTGCGCAGGTCGATCGCATTGGCCAGGAGAACCGCGATACCCGGCAAGACGGCCGCGCCGATCAGGAAGGTCCAGCGCCAGATGTCGGTGGCGATGATCGCGGCGATGAAGCAGGCGACTCGGATGCCCATCGTCAACAGGTAGCGGCGCTGACGTGCGGCAGTGTCCAGCGATTTCGGCACCCTCGCGCTTGTGATCACCGCTGGCCGAGTCTTGAGCCGCTGACCAGGCACGTCGCAACTCTACGCGCCCAGGCGTGGGAGCGCGCCAGCCAACGATCGCTTTGGCGGGCGGGCTTGGCGCACCCGAGGGCTGCGTAGTGCAGCGACGCGACCACAGATGAGTTGGATGTTTGGCGTGCCGCACTACGGCGGGCGTTGGTTTGGCTACGGTTTGGTCCGTGACTGACACCGACTTCGTCCAGCGCAGCGTGCTCGTTACCGGCGGTAACCGTGGGATCGGACGCGCGATCGTAGAGCGCTTCCTCGCCGCGGGCCACAAGGTCGCCTCCGCCGATCTTGGGGGGGAACCGCCCGAGGGCGTCTTCGGCGTCTCCTGCAACGTCGCCGACGCCGATCAGGTGGAGGCTGCCTTCTCCGCGGTCGAGGCGGAGAACGGTCCGGTGGAGATCCTCGTGGCCAACGCGGGGATCACCAAAGACACCCTGATCATGCGGATGACCGACGACGAGTGGAACGCGGTCATCAACGTGAACCTGACCGGCAGCTACCGGTGCGCCAAGCGCGCGGTGCGCGGCATGATGCGCA
>JBDHZK010000098.1:0-10124 GCA_039811865.1 Propionicicella sp.
GCCTAGGGGGAGCCTTCGGTGGGTCGGGTGGACGATGCGCCTGTGGCCGGGTGCTACAGAGGGATGTTGGTGTGCTGACCACGGACGCCGGTGTCAGCGTCCCGAATGGCCTTGGCGAGCGCCGAGCGGGTGACGTCCGGGGCGATGATTTCGTCCACGACACCGATCTCGACGGCCTTCTCGACGCCGCCGGCGATGCGCTCGTGCTCGGCGGCCAACTCGGCCTCGACCGTGGCGAGCATGTCGGCGGGCACCTCGGCCAGCTTGCGCCGATGCAGGATGCGGATCGCGGCCACGGGGCCCATCACCGCGATCTGGGCACCCGGCCACGCGAACACCTTCGTGGCGCCCAGCGAGCGTCCGTTCATGGCGATGTACGCACCCCCGTACGCCTTGCGGGTGACGAGCGTGACGCGCGGCACGGAAGCCTCGGCGAACGCATGCAGCAGCTTCGCGCCCCGGCGAACCACTCCGTCCCATTCCTGACCCACGCCCGGGAGGTAGCCCGGGACGTCCACGATCACCACGAGCGGCACGCCGAACGCGTCGCACAGCCGGACGAACCGAGCAGCCTTCTCGGCGCTCAACGAGTCGAGGCAGCCGCCGAGGCGAAGCGGGTTGTTGGCCACGACGCCGACTGTCCGGCCCGAGAGCCGACCGAACGCGATCGTCAGGTTGGGCGCCCAGCGGGCGTGCAACTCGACGACGCTGCCGGGGTCCAGCAGGCCCTCGATCAACGGGTGGACGTCGTAGGCACGCTTGGGCGACTCGGGCAGGTACTGGGCCAGATCGACGTCGGCGACCTCGCGCGCAATGCCACCCTGCGCCGCGAGCAGGGACGTAACCGCGCGCCCACGGGCGATGGCGTCCGCCTCGTCGTCGGCGGGGATGTGGACGACCCCCGAGCGGCGCTCGTGGGTGTCCGGACCGCCGAGGCGCAGCATGTCGACGTCCTCGCCGGTGACCGAGCGGACGACGTCCGGGCCGGTCACGAAGATCCGGCCCTCGGGGGCGAGGATCACGATGTCGGTCAACGCGGGCCCGTAGGCCGCCCCACCCGCGGCGGCGCCGAGAACGATCGAGATCTGCGGCACCTTGCCCGAAGCCTGTGTCATGGCGTGGAAGATCCGGCCGACCGCATGCAGCGATAGGACGCCCTCGGCCAGGCGAGCGCCCCCGGAGTGCCAGATACCGATGATCGGCACCCGGTCGACCAACGCGCGCCGATAGGCCTGGACGACCACCTCGCAGCCTTGTTCACCCATCGCCCCGCCCATCACGGTGGCGTCGGAGCAGAAGGCGACCACCGGCGAACCGTTGATCGTGCCGGTCGCGGCCAGCATCCCGGATCGGTCGTCGTCGGTGATCAACTGCAGCGAGCCGGGATCCATCAGGGCGGCGAGCCGGAAGTTGGGGTTGCGCGGATCCTCTTCGCGAGGGAGGCGGACCTTGGCCGGGGCGGCGGACGTCATGGGCGATCCTTCGCTGATCAGGAAGTGATGTTGGCGTTGGTGACGGCGATGGCGACGTTGTGACCGCCGAAGCCGAACGAGTTGTTCAGGGCGGCGAGATCTCCGGCCGGCAACTCCCGCGCGACGTTGGCGGCGATATCGATCGCAAGGTCGGGCTCGGGGTCCTCAAGGTTGATGGTCGGGGGCACCAAGCGGTGGTAAAGAGCCAGGACGCTCGCGATCGTCTCCAGCGCACCGGCGGCACCGAGCAGGTGCCCGGTCATCGACTTCGTGCCCGTCACCACGCAGTCCGACACCGAGTCGCCAAGGGCCTCGGCGATGGACAGGGCCTCCGTGACGTCACCTTGAGGGGTCGACGTCGCGTGGGCGTTGACGTGCTTGATGTCCGCCGGGACCAGATCGGCGTCCTTCATGGCCCGGATCATCGCCTTGTACTGACCGGTACCGCTGGGATCCGGCTGCACCATGTCGTGGCCGTCGGCGGTGATCCCGGCGCCGGCGAGGGTGCCGTAGATCTTCGCTCCGCGGGCCTTGGCATGCTCGAGGGTTTCGACGACCATCACAGCGGCGCCCTCACCGAGGACGAACCCGTCGCGGCCGCGGTCCCAGGGACGCGAGGCCTTCTCGGGCTCGTCGTTGCGGCGGCTCAGCGCCTGCATCTGGCCGAACGCGGCCAGCGGCAGCGGGTGGACGACACCCTCGGTGCCGCCGACCACGACGACGTCCGAGCGGCCCAGCCGGATGATGTCTGCCGCCAGCGATAGCGCCTCGTTGCTGGACGCGCATGCCGACACCGGGGTGTGGATGCCCGACTTGGCGCCGACCATCAGGCCGACGTTGGCGGCCGGGGCGTTGGCCATCAGCATCGGGATCGTGAACGGGCTGACTCGGCGGAAGCCCTTGTCGCGCTGGGCGTCCCAGTTGTTGAGCAGGGAATGCAGACCCCCTATTCCGGTCGCGATGGCGACGGAGAGGCGGTCGGGGTCGACGTCGTTCTCCTCGTCCAAGCCATAGCCGGCGTCGAGCCACGCCTCGCGGGCGGCGACAAGAGCAAGTTGGGCGGAGCGGTCCAGGCGACGGGCCTTGACGCGGTCCAGTTGGGTCACCGGATCCACCGCCACCGAGGCGGCGATGCGGCAGGGTAGGTCGGCCGCCCAGTCCTCGGTCAGCAGCCGGACGCCGGAGCGCCCCGAGGTGAGGCCCTCCCAGGTGGACGCCAGGTCGCCGCCCAGCGGCGTCGTGGCTCCCAGGCCGGTGATGACGATGGTGGTCATTTACGCTCCTGCGGCTCGGTGGGCGATTGCATGCGTGACCGAAGGCGCGCGCTCGGCGACGCCTCGGTGAGAATCAGTCGAGATTGAGGGTAAGCCGTGCGGGCGGGGGCATCCGCGCCCCCGCCGGCGACAGCGTTGCGTCAGGCCTGGGCCCGCTCGATGTAGGCGACGGCGTCGCCCACGGTCTTGAGGGTCTTGGCGTCGTCGTCGGGGATGGTGACGCCGAACTTCTCCTCGCAGCCCACGATGATCTCGACCATCGCGAGCGAGTCGACGTCCAGGTCGTCGACGAACGACTTGTCCAGCTGCACGTCCTCGACCGGGACGCCAGCGACCTCATTGACGATCTCGGCGAGCTGGCTCAGGATTTCGTCGGTGGTGGCCATGTTTGGTCTCCTTGTTGTTGTGTTTACCGGCTGCCGCCGGAGTCATGGTTATCCCGGTGCGGGTTCAGGGGAGGGTGACCACCTGGCCGGCCCAGACGAGTCCGGCGCCGAAGCCGATGATCAGAGCGGTCTGGCCACTGGTGGCCTCACCGGATTCGAGCAGCGCATTCATCGCCATCGGGACCGACGCCGCCGAGTTGTTGCCGTAGTCGACGATCGTGCGAGCGATCACGACATCCTTGGGTAGCTTCAAATGGCGCAACATCGAGTCGGTGATCCGGTTGTTGGCCTGATGCGGGATGAACACATCGAGCTGGTCGGGGGTAAGACCCGCGCGTTCGAGCGTCCGCTTGGCTGCCTCGGCGATGAACGACGTGGCCCAGCGGAACACGATGTTGCCGTTCATTCGGATGTAGGGCCAATCCTGGCCCGCGACGGACGCCTCCCAATCGCTGGTCTGCGTGATCACCTCGGCTTGTGAGCCGTCCGAGCCCCACTCGACCGGCCCGATCCCGTTCACCTCGCTCGGACCGATGATGGCCGCACCGGCGCCGTCGGCAAACAGGAACGCGGTCGACCGGTCGGAAAGGTTGGTCATCTTGCTCAGCGCCTCAACGCCGATCACGAGCGCGTATTTGGCCGCGCCGGAGCGGACGAGCGCCTCCCCCTGAGCGACCGCGTAGCAAAAGCCGGCGCAGGCGGCCGAGATGTCGTAGGCAGCACCCTTGGTGCCCAACTGGTTGGCCAAAACCGCGGCCATCGAAGGCGTCTGATGGAAATAGGAAACGGTTGAGACGATCACCGCGCCGATCTGTGCCGGGTCGATCCCGGCTCGTTCGATCGCTTGCCGGGACGCCTCCAGCGCCATCGACTCGACCGTCTCGTCCTGCGCCACCCAGCGGCGTTCCCGAATGCCGGTGCGCTGCTGGATCCACTCGTCGCTGGAGTCGATGAAGGTGCACATCTCCGCGTTGTCGACGACGCGGCTCGGGACCGAGGAGCCGATGCTGAGAATGCGGGCGTAGGGGCCGCCGCTGCCGGCCTGAATCTGGGTCACTGAGCGTCCTCCGAAGTCGCCTCACCGATCGGGTAGAGCCTAACCAGCGGCTGGCCGGGCGACACGGGATCGCCGTTCTCCACCAGCCATTCGACGACCAGCCCGCCATGCGGCGCCTTGACGGTGACCTCGTCGCGCAGGTTGGCCACGACGCCGACCGCGGCGTCCTGGTCGAGGGTCGAGTCGGTGTCGACCCCGTCTGCTCGGCGGAACTCGCCCTTGCCGGGGGAAACCAGCAGCATCCAGGACGGGGTGGTCGACATCTCCGAGGACGACTCGATGTCACCGTGGTTGGCCACGAAGGTTCGCGCATCGGGGATCTGGTCCGGGGTGTTCAGGCTGAACAACTCGACACCCTTGAGGTTGCGCTTGGCGATCCCGGTCAGCGTCCCGGACGGGGGCAACTCGAGGAGTCCGGTGACCCCCAGTTCCGCCATCGTCGCCAGGCACAGATCCCAGCGGACGGGGTTGGCGACCTGCCGGACCAGGCGGGCCAGGAAATCCCGACCGTGCTGGACGACCTGGCCGTCGGCGTTCGACAGCAGCCGCGTCCGCGGATCGTGCGTCGAGATGGCCTTGGCCAGCTCCGCCAGGTGCGCCACCGCGGGCTCCATGTGAACGGTGTGGAAGGCGCCGGCGACGCTCAGCGGCACCAGGCGAGCCTTGGCCGGCGGGTTCGCGGCGAAGGCGGTCAACTGCTCGACCGTCCCGGCGGCGACGACTTGGCCGGAGCCGTTGTTGTTGGCGGCGGTGAGCCCGGCGGCCGCGATGGCGGCCTGGACCTCTTCGGCGTTGCCGCCGACCACCGCGGTCATTGAGGTCGGGGTCGCCGCGCTTGCGGCGGCCATCGCCTTGCCTCGTTCGCGCACGAAGACCATCGCCTGCTCGGCCGAGAGGACGCCCACGCCCGCGGCGGCGGTGATCTCGCCGACACTGTGGCCGGCGGCCACGCCGATCCGCGCGAAGGCGTCCGCGGGCTGTGGGAACAGCTCCAACGCGGTCACCAGCCCGGCGGCCACCAGCAGCGGCTGGGCCACCGCGGTGTCGCGGATGGTCTTTGCGTCGGCCTGCGTGCCGTAGTGGGCCAGGTCGAGACCGGCCACCGTGGACAGCCAGTTCAGGCGGGTCGCGAAGGTGGGTTCGGCGAGCCAGGCGGACAAGAATCCGGGGGTCTGGGCGCCTTGCCCAGGAGCGACGACTGCGAGCACGGTCACTACTTTGGCCTGAACTACGCGCCGATGAGCGGCACGACATCAACGAATCTTCAGCAAACCCTTTGTTTGGTTCCGACAAAACCGGGTCGCTCGCTCCGGCTCAGGGAGCCCGGGACGAGTGCCTGGCGTTGTCCTAAGTGAGCAGTCGGCCCAGGGTCAGGGCGAGCCGCAGGACGTAGGCGTCGCGCGGATCGGTCGGGCTGTAGCCCGTCAGTTCGTGGATCCGCTTGAGGCGGTAGCGCACCGTGTTGGCGTGGACGAACAGGGCTCTGGCCGAGGCCTCGACCGATCCGCCGTGGTCCAGGAACTCGACCAGCGTCGCCATCAGGTCGCCGCCGGCGGCGGCCAGGGGGGTGAAGATCTCCCGGGCGAGGATGCGGCGGGCGTGGCCGTCTCCGGACAGCGCACGCTCGGGCAGAAGGTCGTCGGCGCCGACCGGTCTGGGCGCCTGTGGCCAGGCGTCGGCGGCCCGGACGCCAGCCATCGCGGAGCGGGCGCTTTGGGGGGCGTCCACCAGGTGCTGGACGACCGGTCCGACGACGATCGGGCCGTCGCCGAACCACTCCGCCAGTCCACCAACAGCCCGTACCGCGGCGTCGTCGTGGCCGAGATCCCCGCCCAGGACGACGACCAACCGATCGCCCTGGACGGCGGCCAAGACGTCCATGCCTTGGGTTAGGGAGTGCAGCCGCAGGGATTCCAGAGCCGAACCCTCCGAGTCGGGCGAGGCTCCGATGGCGACTGTGATGCCGGCGGGGGAACGCCACCCCAACGTGGAGGCTCGGGAGACGACCGACTCATCCGCCTCGCCTCTGACGACGGCGTCCACCACGAGGGACTCCAGGCGGGCGTCCCAGGCTCCCCGCACCTCGGCGGCGCGGGCGTACACCTCCGCGGCGGCGAACGCGACCTCGCGCGAGTAGCGGACGATCGCCGCGGCCAGCACCGGGCGATCCCCCCTCGGCAGCAACTGGCCGATCTGGGTTTCGACCGAATCGATCGTCGTGCGGACCAGGTCGACGGTTTGATGCAGCGAGATCCGGCGCATCAAGGCTCTGGGCGCGACTTCGAAGATGCTGGTGATATCGGCGGACTGCTCGCCTTGGGCGAACCAGCTCACGAACCCGTCGATGCCGGCCCCGGCGACGACGGTGATCCACGACCGGTGCTCGGCGTCCAATTCGGCGAACCAGGGGTGCCGCTCATTCACCCTGGCGAGGGCGGCGGTCGTCATTTCCGAGGCGACCGACTCAAGGCGTCGGGCCATGGCCGCACGCGAGCGTGGCGACACTCCGCGCACCGTGGTTGCCATCGACCCTCCTTCGCGGCCAGCCTAGGGCCAGGCGAAGCCGACCACGGCTGCGGTGGGGTCGTCCCGGCGGCGTATCGTGGCGCGCCATGGACGCCCGCATCGAACCGGCCGCGGCCTTGCGCGAAATCGGCTACCTGATGGAGCGAGCTCGCGCCGACTCCTTCCGGGTAAAGGCGTTCAGACGCGCGGCCGAGATCGTGGCGGCGATGGCCGCTGAAGAGCGCGAGGCACACCAGCGCGCGGGGAGTTGGAGCAGCGTCCGCGGGCTCGGCCCCAAGACCGTGGCGGTGATCAGCCAAGCCTGTGCCGGCGGCGTCCCGGAGTACCTGGCCAAGCTGCGGGCCGATTCCAAACCGCTGACCAGCGGCGGCGCCGAACTGCGCGCGGCCCTGCGCGGCGACCTGCACGTGCATTCGGACTGGTCCGACGGCGGGTCGTCGTTGGAGGAGATGCTGCTCACGGCGCGGTCGCTCGGGCACGAGTACTGCGCGATCACCGACCACTCCCCGAGGCTGCGCGTGGCCAACGGACTCAGTGCCGAGCGCCTGGTCCGGCAGTTGGGCGTCCTGGCCGAGTTGGACGAGGTGCTCGCCGACTTCCGCGTCCTCTCGGGGATCGAGGTCGACATCCTGGACGACGGCTCGCTCGACCAGGAGCCGGCGCTGCTGCGCCGCCTGGACGTCGTCGTGGCGAGCGTGCACTCCAAGCTGGCGATGGATTCGGAGTCGATGACCCACCGCATGGTCGCCGCCGTGGCCAATCCGCGCACCAACGTCCTGGGTCACTGCACCGGGCGGCTCGTCACCGGCGAGCGGGGGACGCGCGGGGAGTCGTCCTTCGACGCCGAGGTCGTCTTCGAGGCGTGCTGCCAGTTCGACGTGGCCGTCGAGATCAACTCCCGGCCCGAACGCAGCGACCCGCCCGATCGGCTGCTGGCGCTCGCCACGGAGATGGGCTGCGTCTTCGCGATCGACACCGACGCCCATGCGCCCGGCCAGCTTGACTTCCAGTGGTACGGCTGCGAACGAGCCGAAGCCGCCGGGATCGAACCCGAGCGGATCGTCAACACTTGGCCCGTCGAGCGGCTACTGGCCTGGTCCAAGGGCTGACCGGCTACCCTTCAGCCGCGCGGTTGGACGTCCCCGCGCGCTCATTCCGAATTGGTTAGGCGCTGACAATTGCCGTTCGACAGGGGAAGATGTACTCGTTCGGCCGCCTTTTGCGGGCCGGGCCCCCGGCTCAGCGACGTGCGCCGGAAACTGCTCTGAGAAAGGACACCCCGTGGCACCAGACGCCGCCGGTCCCATCCTGAACGGACTGCCCACCAACCTGCCCGACATCGACGCCGAGGAAACGGGTGAGTGGCTCGAATCCATCGACGGGCTGATCAACCAGGGCGGGCGAAACCGGGCGCGTTACGTGATGCTGAAGCTGCTCGAGCGGGCGCGTGAACGTCATCTGGGCGTCCCGTCCCTGACGGCTACCGATCACGTCAACACCATCCCGATCGAGCAGGAGCCCCCTTACCCCGGGGATGTCGACCTGGAGCGCAAGTTCCGCCGGCTCGCACGTTGGAATGCCGCCGTGATGGTGCACCGCGCGCAGCGGCCGGGGCTCGGCGTGGGCGGTCACATCTCCAGCTACGCGTCGTCGGCGACCCTCTACGAGGTGGGCTTCAACCACTTCTTCCGCGGCAAGGATCACCCGGGTGGCGGCGACCACATCTTCTACCAGGGCCACACTTCGCCCGGCATGTACGCCCGCGCGTTCCTCGAGGGACGACTCAGCACCGATCAACTGGACGGCTTCCGGCAGGAGCACAGCCATGTCGTGAACGGCAAGGTGGAGGCGCTGCCGTCCTACCCGCACCCGCGGCTGATGTCGGACTTCTGGGAGTTCCCGACGGTCTCGATGGGCCTCGGCCCGATCAACGCGATCTACCAGGCGCAGTTCAACAAGTACCTGCACAACCGCGGCCTGAAGGACACCTCCGAGCAGCACGTCTGGGCGTTCCTGGGCGACGGCGAGATGGACGAGGTCGAGTCGCGCGGCGCGCTGCAACTGGCGTCCTATGACGAACTGGACAACCTCACCTTCGTCGTCAACTGCAACCTGCAGCGCCTGGACGGGCCGGTCCGCGGCAACGGCAAGATCATGCACGAGCTGGAGAGCTTCTTCCGCGGCGCGGGCTGGAACGTGATCAAGGTTGTCTGGGGCCGGGGCTGGGATCCGCTGCTGGCCAACGACCGCGACGGCGCCCTGGTCAACCTGATGAACAGCACCGCCGACGGCGACTACCAGACCTTCCGCGCCAACGACGGTTCGTTCGTTCGCAAGCACTTCTTCGACCGCGACCCGCGTACGGCGAAGATGGTCGAGGGCTGGTCGGACGAGCAGATCTGGAACCTGCGCCGCGGCGGCCACGATTACCAGAAGGTCTACTCGGCCTACAAGGCGGCCACCGAGTTCACCGGCGCCCCGACCGTCATCCTGGCGCACACCATCAAGGGCTACTTCCTGGGCAGCCACTTCGCCGGACGCAACGCGACGCACCAGATGAAGAAGATGGCGCTGAACGACCTGAAGGCGTTCCGTGACCGCCTCGAGATCCCCATCTCGGACGAGACGCTCGAGAACGACCCGTACCAGCCGCCGTACTTCCACCCTGGGATGGACGACGAGCGGATCCAGTACGTGCTGGCTCGCCGGCAGGAGTTGGGTGGGCCGCTGCCGGAGCGCCGGGACAGCCCCAAGCCGATCAAGCTGCCGGACGATTCGGCCTACGCGATCGTCAAGAAGGGCTCGGGCACGCAGGCCATTGCGACCACCATGGCGTGGGTGCGGTTGCTCAAGGACCTGATGCGCGACAAGCAGTTCGCGCCGCACGTCGTCCCGATCATCCCGGACGAGGCTCGCACCTTCGGCTTGGACGCCTTCTTCCCGACGATCAAGATCTACTCACCGCACGGGCAGAACTACACGCCGGTCGATCACGAACTGATGCTGGCCTACCGGGAAGCGCGCAACGGGCAGATCATCCACACCGGCATCAACGAGGCCGGGTCGGTGGCGGCATTCACGGCCGCGGGGTCGTCCTACGCGACGCACGGTATCCAGATGGTGCCGCTGTACATCTTCTACTCGATGTTCGGGTTCCAGCGCACGGCCGATGCGATGTGGGCGGCCGCCGATCAGCTGTGCCGTGGGTTCTGGCTGGGGGCGACGGCTGGTCGGACGACGCTGACCGGCGAGGGCCTGCAGCACATGGACGGCCACAGCCACCTGCTCGCCGCGACCAACACCGCGGTCGTGGCCTACGACCCCGCGTACGCCTACGAGATCGCGCACATCATGCAGGACGGGCTGCGGCGCATGTACGGGCCCAAGCCCGAGAACGTCATCTACTACA
>JBDHZK010000099.1:0-10086 GCA_039811865.1 Propionicicella sp.
CCGTTCGCCTCGTCGCTGTGCGGCGCGTGCTACGAGGTCTGCCCCGTGCAGATCAACATCCCCGAGGTGCTGGTCCACATGCGACAAGAGGTCGTGGAGGCCAAGCACGCCGACAAGACCCCGCATTTGGAGCCGATGCTGATGGCCGGTGGGGCCTGGGTGATGCGGGACGCCAAGAATCTGGCCCTGGTGCAAAAGGGTGCCTCGCTCTTCGGCAAGATCTTCGGCCGGTTCGGCCATCTCGGCTCGCTGCCGTGGCCGATCTCTAAGTGGACGTCGGCGAGGGACGTCCCCATGCCGCCGACGGAATCGTTCCGTGAATGGTGGCGCCGCGAACGAAAGGGAGAGGCGAAATGAGCGCGCGCGAGGCCGTTCTCGGCCGGATCCGTAGGGCCCTGGTGGACGTCGCGGACGCCCCCCCGGCGCAGGTGGACTGGGAGTACGCCAAGCCGCGCCCCATGGACGATGTGCTCGAGATGTTCGTCGAGCGGGTCGTCGACTACCGGGCGGTCATGGAGCGCTGCCCGGCCGACCAGGTGGGGGAGTCGATCGTCAAGGCATTGCAGGCCAACGGGGTCTCCTCGGTGGTGCTGCCGAGCGGTCTGGACGCTGCCTGGCGTGGCGCCATCGAGGACGCGGGCATCCAGATTCGCGACGACGACCCGCAGTTGAGCGCGTCGCAACTGAACGAAATCGACGGTGTGGTGACCGCCGCGGCCTGCGGCTTCGCCGAAACCGGGACGATCGTTTTGGATCACCGCCCCGACCAGGGTCGCCGGGCGCTCACCCTGGTCCCGGACGTCCACGTGTGCGTCGTGCGCGCCGATCAGGTCGTCACTGACGTCCCGGAAGGTATGGCAAGGCTGGCCGAGGCGATCCGAGACGGGCAGCCGCTGACCTGGATCAGCGGTCCGAGCGCGACGAGCGACATCGAGTTGGAGCGGGTCGAGGGCGTCCACGGGCCGAGGATTCTGCACGCGCTGTTGGTCGTCTGAGGGCGAGGCCCGAACCGGCTCGGTCAACCCCGGGTGGGCCAGGCGACTCACGACTTCGTTGCCCGGCCCACCCGTGGCCGCCGACCTGGCCGAAACGCGTCCGTTACCCGCCCGGTTTGCCCCGATTCGCTTCCTGCGGGCTGCATGGGCAGACTGTCCCCATGCATGTCGATCACCTGGTTTTCGCGGCTGGACCCGACGGACTGAAGGCCGAGGCTGAACGCCTCGGGGACATGTTGGGCGCCAAGTTCCGAGACGGTGGCTTCCACCCCCGGTTCGGCACGCGCAACCACATCCTGCCGCTCGCCGAGGATCGCTACATCGAGGTCGTCGAGGTGTTGGAGCATCCCGCCGCCGAGAAGGCGGCCTTCGGGCAGGCCGTCCGAGCCAGATCGGAGATGGGTGGCGGCTGGATGGGCTGGGTGGTCTCGGTCGATGACCTGGCCCCCTACGAGGAGCGACTGGAGCGCAAAGCGGTCGCCGGGTCGCGTCACTTCCCGGACGGCCGGCTGCTGGAGTGGGAACAGATCGGGATCAAGGGGCTGATCGCGGACCCGCAGGTGCCGTACTTCTTGAAGTGGACGTCGGAGCACGAGTTGTTGCCGACCGCCCTTCCCGGTGACATCGTGCTTGAAGAGATCGAGATCGCCGGCACCCGGAAGCGGGTCGAGTCGTGGCTCGGGGCGCCGGTCGGAGAGAGCTTCGACGGCGTCCGCCTCAAGTTCACCGCACCCAACGGCCAGCCCGGACTGGACGCCGCGACCTTCACCACCCCCAAGGGCACAGTTCGGGTCTAGGGGCGAAGCCGGACCACCGGCCCGGGCCGCGATCGGCCGAGGAGAACTGTCGGTGGCCGTCCCTAACGTTTCCCGCATGGCAGTCAAGTCGGGCGGACGCCCCCAGTTCGAATGCGGCGAGTGCGGGTGGAACAGCCCGCGCTGGGTTGGCCGCTGCGGCGAATGCCAGGCGTGGGGCAGCGTCAGCGAACGCGACCGTGGGAGCGGCGATGTCGTGCCCATCAAGCCGGCCGGCACGGCAGTGCCGATCACGTCGGTGGAGGCGCGGACCGCTCGCGGCCGGCCCACCGGCATCGGTGAGCTTGATCGCGTTCTCGGCGAGGGTCTGGTTCCCGGGGCGGTTCTCCTACTCGCGGGTGAGCCCGGCGTTGGCAAGTCCACCCTGCTCTTGGCGGTGGCGAGCCGGTGGGCGCAGGCCGGACGTCGGACGTTGTACGTGACCGGGGAAGAGTCGGCCAGCCAGGTCGCGGCCCGGGCCGGACGGACGGGCTGCGCCACGGAGGAATTGCTGCTGGCCGCCGAATCCGACCTGGCCACGATCCTCGGTCACGTCGAACAGGTGCACCCAGAGTTGCTGGTCGTCGACTCGATCCAGACTGTGACCGGGGCCACCGAGGGGGCCACCGGCGGGGTCACCCAGATCCGGGAGTCCGCGATCGCGCTGATCCGGGTTGCGAAGCGCCGCGGCATGGCCTGCATCCTGGTCGGTCATGTCACCAAGGACGGCAACGTCGCGGGCCCCCGCCTGCTCGAACACCTGGTGGACGTGGTCTTGTCGTTCGAGGGTGACAAGCACACCGGACTGCGGCTGGTCCGAGCGAGCAAGAACCGCTTCGGGCCTGCCGACGAGCTGGGTTGCTTCGAAATGACCGCGACCGGAATCACCGAGTTGCCGGATCCCTCCGGGGTGTTCCTGGCCAGCCACCCCGAACCCATCGCCGGCACTTGCGTGAGCGTGGCGCTCGAGGGGCGCAGACCACTGGTAGTCGAGGTGCAGGCCCTGGTCGCGCCGACTCTCGCTCCGGTTCCGAGAAGGGCCGCGCAGGGCATCGACTCGGGCCGGATGGCCATGATCTTGGCCGCGGTGGAGCGGCGGGCGGGTATCCGCCTCCACAACAAGGACGTCTACGCCGCGACCGTGGGTGGGGTCAGGCTGGGTGACCCGAGCGCCGACTTGGCGGTTGCCATCGCGGTCGCTTCGGCCGGCGTGGATCGCGCCTTTCCCCAGCGGGTGGTCGCCTTCGGTGAGGTCGGGCTTTCCGGTGACCTGCGGCGCGTCCCCAACCTGGATCGCCGGCTGGCCGAGGCCGCGCGGCTCGGTTTCAGCGTTGCGATCGTCCCCTCCACGACGGGCGGCCAGCAGCGTGACGTTGGTTCGGCCGGACGTGGGCTGCGCGTGGTGGAAGCTGCGACGGTCGCCGAGGCACTGGGCGCCTTGGGCCTGCTGCGGGCGTCCCGGGCGCCGGACGAGGAGTCCGAGCAGCGGCGTAGACTCACGATCACCCGGGCACAGACCGGCTGAACCCCCTTGTAGGTGAGATTTGGACGCCGTTTCGGTGACGCCGCGGGTGCGTAAGTACGAGGCCTTGATCGCCCCTGGGACGGTGCTGCGCGACGGTTTGGAGCGCATCCTGCACGGCCGGACGGGAGCGCTGATCGTCCTCGGGGACGGCCGTAAGGTTCGCGACCTGTGCACGGGCGGTTTCGCGCTGGACGTCGCCTGCACCCCAACGGCGCTTCGCGAGTTGGCCAAGATGGACGGCGCCATCATCCTGAGTTCGGATCGCGAACGGATCGTCGCCGCTGGCATTCATCTGATGCCCGACGCGGCCGTGCCGACCGAAGAGTTCGGCACTCGCCATCGCACGGGTGATCGGGTGAGTCGGCAGACCGGCACCGCCGTCTTGACCGTGTCATCGTCGATGGCCACGATCGCGCTGTTCCTCGACGGGGTGCGACACGCCGTTCCCGGCAGCGAACAGGTCCTCGCCCGGGCCAACCAGGCTCTGGCGGCGCTCGCCCGATATCGGGAGCGCCTAGGTGAGGCAACTGCGCGCCTGACTGCGCTGGAGATCCAGGATCAGGTGACCGTTCGCGACTTGATCACCGTCGTGCAGCGCCTTGAAATGACGGCCCGACTCCAGGCTGAGATCGCTCGCTATGTGGTTCAGTTGGGCGCGGACGGCCGATTGGTCGATCTCCAGCTTCAGGAGTTGCGCGCCGGCGCCGAGAACCTGGCCGACGTTTTGGACAAGGACTACCGCGACGCCGGCGCGGGCCGCCCCCCGCTGGGCGCTGAGGTTTCGACCTTGCCGCTGGAGGAACTGCTGGACGCCCAGACGGTCGCCCGGGCGGCCGGATTCGGCCCAGGGGATCACCTCGAGCAGCGCCTCCATGCGCGGGGGCTGCGCCAGATCCACCAGATCGGGCGAATCCCCCCGTCGTTGGCGGCTCGGCTCGTTGATCGGTTCGGCACCCTCCAGGAACTCTTCGGAGCGCGGACCAGCGAGTTGCTCGAAGTGGAAGGGGTAGGTGAGCAGCGGGCTCGGATTATCCGCGAGGGGCTCTCGCGCATCGCGGAGAACGCCTATCTCGGCGCGCCCTGATCGGAGGCGGCTCTGGCTGGTTTGCAGAACCGGACCGATGGTGACGGCTGGTCAGTGGCTCGAACGGCGCCCCCCCGGAGGGCCAGCGCCGCCGTTCAGGCGGTCACGCTGAAAGTCAGTTGCGCCGGCTGTGAGCCCTTGTAGGTTGCGGTCGCGACGTAGCTGCCCGGCTGAACGGCCTGTTGGCCGGTCTGGCAATTCGCCGCCGACCGGGTGAGCTTCCAGTCCAGCCGCCACTCGTAGGTCTTCTCCGGGCCAAGTGAAACCGACTTGTCGCCGAGCGTGGAGGCGCAGTCGGCGGTTGACCAGACCTTCGTACCCGCCTGGGCGACCCGCAGTTCGTACACCGCGGCGCTGACCCGGACGGCGCAACTGACTCGCGAACCGTTGATCAGGGAGAGGGTGAACGCTTGGGATCGTCCCGCTGACACGCTCTTGGAGGCGCTGACGGTCACCCGCAGCAGCGCCGGGTCGCAGGCAGGCAACGCCGGGGTGGACGCCGATGGGCCGGTCTGCATGGTGGGTGGCGGGGTGGGGGATTTGCTCATTGGTGCGGACTTCGAGGGCGTCTTGGATGCAGACGGCGTGTCGGTGCCGGTTTGCGGCGGCGCCGCCGTCGACTGTCCGGGCGCGGGGGTAGCCAGCGTCCCGCTGCCCTTCGGCCAGATCGCCCAGATCAACAGAATCACTAGGAGGATCGCGGCGAGAACAACCCCCCGGCGGATCCAGTAGGTCGAAGGGTTTTCCGGACCCACCGGATGCAGGATCGTGCTCATGGGCCAAGGCTAAGTTGGGCTTACCACCCGGCCATGTCACCACGCCGTCGACTCGCTGCGCGGTCGGCGTCGGGGAGGTGGTACCAAAACGTGTGAGAATGGCGCATCCGATAGGCAACTACCAAGGAGTTCAAGCAGCCATGACTGCTCCGTACAACGCCGCGGGTCCCTACGGCCCAGCCGGGGGCCTCCAGCAGCATCCCAAGGCCCAGACCGTCTTCTATCTCGGCATCGCCGGCATCTTTGTCGGAATCCTCGCGTTCGTCGCCTGGTACATGGGCGGGCAAGCGATGAAGGAGGTCGCGGCCAACCCGGGGGTTTACACCGCCGAGGGCAACCTGAAGACCGGCTACATGCTTGGGAAGATCTTCTCGATCATCTACATCGTCCTCACTGTGCTCTACATCGTGATCATGATCTTCGTGGTCGTCGCCGCTATGCAGGGCAACTGACGAAACCGCGACGGCGCTCGGCGCGGCTGATCGGGAGCCACGCCGAGCGCTGCTGCGTCCAAGGGGTCGCGCCGGATTTCCGCCGCCCTACCGGTCTGTGGAAAACTTGACCCCAAGCTCGACAGAGGAAAGCGAATGAGCACTCCCTACAACAACCCCACCGACAACTCTTCGTCGTATGGCTACGGCAACAGCGGTGCGTCCAGCTACGGGTCTCCCGCAGGGAGCTACGGCTCGGCCGCCGAATCCGGCTACGGCGCCTACAACGCGGGCGACCAGGCATATGGTGCCGGCTACTCCCAGCCGCCGGCGCAGCCGGCCGCTTCTCCATATGCCCCGGGCGGAGTCCAGCCCTACGGAGGATCGCAGCCGTACTACGGGGCCGTCCTGCCGGAACACCCCCAGGCGACCATCATCCTTGTGCTCGGCATCCTCGGGATCGTCGGCCTGTCCATCTGTGCGCCGTTCGCGTGGTTCATGGGCAACAAGGCGCGCGACGAGATCGCGGCGAACCCCGGCGTCTACAAGCCGGACGGCAGCGTCCAGATCGGCCGCATCCTGGGCATGGTGGGCACCATCTTGCTGGCGATCGGCGTCGTGGTGATGATCATCTACTTCATCTTCATCGCCGTGATGCTGGCTGGCGTGAGCACCTACCGCTGACCACTCAGAGCAACCAGAACGCCCCCGGTCGCAACTGCGACCCGGGGGCGTTTTCCATGGGTACGCGCTGTGTGGCGCGGGCGGCGGTTGGCCGGCGAATGTGCGAGATGGCGGCGGCCACCCGGGTTGGTCTAAAGGTTGAGCCCCGAGTCGGATGACTCGGGGCTCAACCTTTTGCGATCAATCGCGGGCGATCACGCGCCGATGTCGACCGGCGGCGCGTCCGGCAGTTCGCTCTTGGGCGTGCCGGTGAAGACGAACGGTAGTTCCGAGCCTTCCGGAGCCACGTCCACGACGACGATCTCGCCATTGTGAACCTCGCCGAAAAGGATCTTCTCGGCCAGGATGTCCTCGATGTCGCGCTGGATGGCCCGGCGCAATGGCCGCGCTCCCAGCACCGGATCGAAACCGCGCTTGGCGATCAGAGACTTCGCGGCCGGGGTGAGCACGATCCCCATGCTCTTGTCCTTCAGCCGGACCTCGATTTCGGAGACCATCAGGTCGACGATGTGTTCGATGTCGGCCGGCGAGAGTTGGTGGAAGACCACGATCTCATCGACTCGGTTCAAGAACTCTGGGCGGAAGTGCTGCTTGAGTTCGTCCGAGACCTTCGCCTTCATCTTCTGGTAGCTGCTGGCGGAGTCGTCGGTTCGGCTGAAGCCGAGATTGACGCTCTTGGAGATGTCTCGAGTCCCAAGGTTGGTGGTCATCACGATCACCGTGTTCTTGAAGTCCACCACGCGACCTTGAGCGTCGGTCAGCCGACCCTCGTCCAAGATCTGCAGCAACGAGTTGAAGATGTCGGGATGGGCCTTCTCGATCTCGTCGAACAGCACCACCGAGAACGGCTTGCGCCGCACCTTTTCGGTGAGTTGCCCGCCCTCCTCGTAACCCACGTACCCGGGGGGCGAGCCGAACATCCGAGACGCAGTGTGCTTTTCGGAGTATTCGCTCATATCGAGGGTGATCAGGGCGTTCTCGTCGCCGAACAGGAACTCGGTCAGCGCCTTGGTTAGCTCAGTTTTGCCGACGCCCGAGGGTCCGGCGAAAATGAAGGAACCGCTTGGCCGCTTGGGATCTTTTAGGCCCGCGCGGGTGCGGCGGATCGAACGGGACAGCGCCTTGACGGCGTCGTGCTGGCCGATGTAGCGCTTACCGATCTCCTCTTCCATCTTCAGCAGGCGTGAGGATTCCTCCTCGGTCAGCTTGAAGACCGGAATGCCGGTGGCGCTGGAGAGAACCTCGGCGATCGCCTCCTCGTCCACTTCGGCGGGCATGTCGGTGTCGCCCACCTTCCACGCCTGCTCCTTGTCGGCCCTGGCGTGCAGCAGGCGCTTCTCGTCGTCACGTAGCCGAGCTGCGCGCTCGAAGTCCTGCGCGTCGATCGCCGCTTCCTTCTCCAACCGGACGCTGGCGATGCGCTCGTCGAACTCGCGCAGGTCCGGCGGGGCGGTCATCCGGCGAATTCGCAGGCGGGCACCGGCCTCGTCGATCAGGTCGATCGCCTTGTCAGGCAGGAAACGGTCGGAGATGTACCGGTCGGCCATCTGCGCCGCCGCCGTCAAGGCGTTGTCCGTGATCGTGATCCGGTGGTGGGCCTCGTAACGGTCACGCAGCCCCCGCAGGATGTCGATAGTCAACGAGATCGACGGTTCGGCAACCTGGATCGGCTGGAACCTGCGCTCCAACGCCGCGTCCTTCTCGATGTACTTTCGGTACTCGTCGAGGGTCGTGGCGCCGATCGTTTGGAGCTCGCCGCGGGCGAGCATCGGCTTCAGGATCGAAGCCGCATCGATGGCGCCTTCGGCCGCTCCGGCGCCGACGAGGGTGTGGATCTCGTCGATGAACAAGACCACGTCGCCGCGGGTCTTGATCTCCTTCAACACCTTCTTCAGGCGTTCCTCGAAATCGCCTCGGTAACGCGAACCGGCCACCAAGGCGCCCAAGTCGAGCGTGTAGATGTGCTTGTCACGAAGGGTTTCGGGGACATCGCCGCGGATGATCGCCTGGGACAGGCCCTCGACGACCGCCGTCTTCCCGACCCCCGGCTCGCCGATCAGCACCGGGTTGTTCTTCGTCCGGCGCGAGAGCACGGTCATGACGCGCTCGATTTCCTTCTCGCGGCCGATTACCGGGTCCAGCTTGTTCTCGCGAGCCGCCTGCGTCAGGTTGCGGCCGAACTGGTCAAGGATCGTCGCCGAAGAGGCGGACGGACCCGCCTCGGGCGCGCCGGACGTGGCCGGATCCTTGCCCTGGAAGCCGCTGAGCAACTGCAGCACTTGACTGCGGACCCGGTTCAGGTCTGCGCCCAGCTTGATCAGCACCTGAGCCGCAACGCCCTCACCCTCGCGAATGAGGCCCAGCAGGATGTGCTCGGTGCCGATATAGGAATGATTGATCTGCAGGGCCTCGCGAAGGCTCAGCTCCAGCACCTTCTTGGCGCGCGGGGTGAACGGGATGTGACCCGTGGGGGCCTGCTGCCCACGGCCGATGATGTCCTCGACCTGGTCGCGGACGGCGTCGAGCGAGATGCCCAAAGACTCCAAAGCCTTGGCCGCGACGCCCTCACCCTCGTGGATCAAGCCCAACAGGATGTGCTCGGTGCCGATGTAGTTGTGGTCCAGCATCCGCGCCTCGTCCTGAGCCAGGACGATGACGCGGCGCGCACGGTCGGTAAACCGCTCGAACATTCGATCTCCTCACTGCGGGCGTCCGACTCAGCCTTACCACTGACACTCTGACAAGCGCAGAGCCGCCGACGGACACCCTCAGTTTAGTGAACGCCCACCACTGGCAGGCTGTTCCAGGTGTTCGCCGGCGGCTCAATCGTGCTTCCGGGGCCCCACCCGGTCGCACGATTCCGACTAGCGGTGTGCTGCCTCGTACGCCTCACGGATCTCGGCCGGGACGCGGCCGCGAGAGCTCACCGGCATTCCCTGGGCCTGGGCCCACTTGCGAATCTCGGTGGCCGAGCTGGCCGAAGCGGCCGCGCGTGGCCGGCGCACCGCTCCGCCCTTACGCCCGGAGACCTTGCGCGCATTACCGATCCACGGAGCGAGCGCCTCGCGTAGCCGGTCGGCGTTGCCTGAGTTCAGGTCGATCTCGTAGGCAACCCCGTCGAGACCGAAGTACACGGTTTCGACGGCGGTGCTACCGTCCAGGTCGTCTTCCAGGACAATCTGTACACGTTGTGCCATGTGTTCCCCTTCTGAGAAATTATCTGCCGCCTGTGACGTTCCGTCCCCGTGGCGCGTCGCAAGCATGGCCCAACGTTATCCGATTTCTTATCTACGACAAGAGGCCATTCGCCATGCAATCCAAGAGTTTCCACGAATGAGCGCTTTCATCCGGACGACGCGGGTCTGCAGCGCCGAGGTTAATCACGACGATCGGTCGGCGGGATGAACCGGGTCAAGGCCGCCCTCGGTTCGCTGGGTGCGGCTTTTGGCGGATACCACATCATCGATTGTGGTCCCGACCATCCCACGCGAGCGGCGGTCGTGACGTTCGACTTGGAGGTCTGCCAGGGGGCCGTGACGCAAGCGCATATCGCGTTGGGCAGGATGCACCGGGGTGCCGAAGAACTCTTCGAAACAAGGGACTATAGGCAGATCCTGGCGTTGGTAAACCGGCACGACTGGCAGGCGCCCGTCTTTGGTGAACTCCTGTTGGCCGAACTGGTCGAGGACGCCTTGGGAATGCAGATCCCGGTGCGCGCACAGTGGATCCGGCTACTGCTGGCCGAGCAGACCCGCCTCGCCGCGCATCTGGCGCAGCTCGGCTTCCTGGAGTACCGC
>JBDHZK010000100.1:0-10056 GCA_039811865.1 Propionicicella sp.
CTCGACCCACGACCCAACGGGAGACTCCAGTGAGCATTCCGACTCTTACCCCGGAGCAGTTGCAGGACGCCCGCGCGGCCGCAACCGAGGCGCGGCGCCGCCGGGCCGAGTTGAAGCAGCAGGTCCGCAACGGTGAGTTGTCCCTCTCGGCGGCGCTGGACGCCGCCGGCGAGGACGACGTCTTGGCGCACGTGAAGGTGGTGGATCTGTTGAAGGCGCTGCCTCGCGTGGGCGAGAAGCGGGCCGAGCGCACCATGGAGCGCTTGGAAATCGCCAAGAACCGGCGCATCCGCGGTCTGGGCCGGCATCAGGCAGCCGCCCTCAAGTCGGAATTCTCGTGACGGGTGGCGGCACCGCCGATCTGTGCGAGTTTTGCTGAACCGCGTCCCGGCGACCGACGACCCGTGATGGGCGGCGTCACCGTAATCTCCGGACCGACCGCGGTCGGCAAGGGGACGGTGGTCGCCGAGTTGCGCCGGCTGCACCCTGAGTTGTGGGTATCGGTCTCGGCGACGACGCGAGCGCCCCGCCCGGGTGAGCGCGACGGCGTCCACTACTACTTTCTGAACGACGCCGAGTTCGACGAGTTGATCGAAACCAACGGCCTGCTCGAGTGGGCCGTGGTGCACGGCCGCGACCGCTACGGCACCCCCAAAGCGCCCGTGGTCGCCGCTGCCGCGGCCGGACTGCCGGTGGTTCTTGAGATCGACCTCCAGGGCGCGCGCCAGATCAAGGCGCAGCTCCCCGCTGCCCAGTTGGTGTTCATCGCGCCGCCCAGCCGGCAGGCGTTGATCGACCGGTTGGTCGGCCGAGGTACCGAGAGCGCCGACCAGATGGAGCGCCGCCTGAAGACGGCGGACGTCGAGTTGGCGGCTCAGTGGGAGTTCGATCACGTCGTCGTCAACGACGAGTTACCTGCTGCCGTGGCGGAGTTGGTAGGCTTGCTGGGCCTGTGATCTTCCGCGCGCCGGAATCCCGCCGCGCATCTACCAAGAGGCTTGATTTGACCACTCAAATTCCCGAGGGCATCACCAACCCGCCCATCGACGAACTGCTCACTCACGTCGACTCCAAGTACCGGCTGGTCCTGTTCGCCGCCAAGCGCGCGCGTCAGATCAACGCGTACTACAGCCAGCTCGGCGAGGGCCTGCTGGAGAACGTCGGTCCGCTCGTCGAGACCGGGATCCAGGAGAAGCCGCTGTCGATCGCGCTGCGCGAGGTGAACGCGGGCGTCCTGGAATGCACCCCGTTCGATCCGGAGGCCGAGGCCCTGGCGCGTCCCGAGGGTGGCGCCGACCCGGACTTCGACCTGGATCCGTTCCCGGCCGACCTCGCCTGAGCCCGCGTGAGCCGCGTCGTCCTCGGCGTCGCCGGCGGGATTGCGGCCTACAAGGCCTGCGAGTTGCTGCGCCGGTTGAGCGAAGCCGGGCATGAGGTAACGGTCGTTCCGACCCCTTCGGCCCTGGAGTTCGTGGGGGAGACCACGTGGGCGGCACTTTCGGGGCGTCCGGTTCGCACCCAGGTCTGGCAGGACGCCCACGAGGTACCCCACGTCAAACTCGGCCGTTCAGCCGAACTGGTCGTGGTGGTTCCGGCGACGGCGGACCTGCTGGCTCGGGCGGCGTCCGGTCGAGCCGACGACCTGCTGACGAATGTCTTGCTCACGGCCACCTGTCCGGTGTTGTTCGTCCCGGCCATGCACACCGAGATGTGGCTCAACGCCGCCACCAGCGCGAACGTGGAGACGCTGCGCGGACGAGGCGCGCTGGTCATGGATCCCGCGTCGGGGCGCCTGACGGGCGCCGACACCGGACCCGGGCGGTTGCCCGAGCCGGACGACATCGCCGCCGTCGCGCAGTCGCTCCTGGCCGACTCAGCCGTCGCCGAGGCCGTCCGCTCGCGCGACCTCACCGGGTTGAGCGTCGCGGTCAGCGCCGGAGGCACCCGCGAGGCCTTGGATCCGGTGCGGTTCCTGGGCAACGCGTCCTCGGGCCTGATGGGGACGGCGATCGCCCGGGCGGCGTCCCTGCGGGGCGCGCGGGTGACGTTGGTGGCTGCCAACGTCGCGTTGCCCACTCCGTCGGGCGCCGCGCGCGTCGACGTCGTCTCCACCGCCGACCTGGCGCAAGCGATGACTGCGGCATCGGCGCAAGCCGACGTAGTGATCATGGCCGCCGCGCCGGCCGATTTCACCCCTGCCAACCCCAGCGAAGCGAAGCTGAAGAAGGACGGCGACGCCGGGCTGGTGCTGGAGTTGACCCAGACCACGGACGTCCTCGCCGCGCTGGCCCGCGGCCGCCGTCTGGGACAGACCATCGTCGGCTTCGCCGCTGAGACGGCCGGCGACCCGGAAACCTTGATCGCGCTGGGGACCGCGAAGCTGGCCCGCAAGGGCGCGGACCTGCTGGTGTGCAATGACGTCAGTGGTGGAGCGGTCTTCGGCGAGCCCACCAACACCGTTACCATCATCGGCGGCACGCGGTCGGTGACCGTGGCCGGCGACAAATCCGTGGTCGCGCATCGCATCTTGGATGCGGTGGTCGCGAGCAGGGCCAACCCGAAGGAGCGTCAATGAGTCGCCTGTTCACGTCCGAGTCGGTGACCGAGGGACACCCCGACAAGATCGCCGACGCGGTTTCCGATTCGGTGCTGGACGCCATGCTGGCGCAGGATCGCGCGAGCCGGGTGGCCGTCGAGACGCTCGTCACTACCGGCCTGGTGGTGGTCGGCGGCGAGGTGACGACCGAGGCGTATGTGGACATTGCGTCGATCGCTCGCGACCGCATCCTCGCGATCGGCTACGACTCGTCGAAGAAGGGCTTCGACGGGGCGTCTTGCGGGGTGCTGGTGTCGCTGGACAGCCAAAGCCCCGATATCGCGCAGGGCGTCAACTTCGCGCTGGAGAACCGGGACGGTTCGGCAGACGCGTTCGACCTTCAGGGCGCGGGTGACCAGGGCCTCATGTTCGGGTATGCCTGCACCGACACGCCGACGATGCTGCCGTTGCCGATCGACATCGCCCACCGGCTGTCGGAACGGCTCACCCAGGTGCGTAAGGACGGCGTCCTGGACTACCTGCTGCCCGATGGAAAGACCCAGGTCACGATCGAGTACGACGGCTTGCGCCCCGTCCGCGTGGACGCCGTGGTCGTCTCGACGCAACACCGCGAGGGCCCCTCGCTGACCCAGCGGATCCAGCCGGAGATCGCTCGCGAGGTGATCGAGCCGGTCTTGGCCCGCTACGACATTTCGCACTCCGGGTTGAAGACCTACGTCAACCCGACCGGCAAGTTCGTCGTGGGTGGGCCGATGGGCGACGCCGGCGTCACCGGCCGCAAGATCATCGTCGACACCTACGGCGGCATGGCCCGGCACGGTGGCGGCGCGTTCTCGGGCAAGGACCCGTCGAAGGTGGATCGTTCGGCGGCCTACGCCATGCGCTGGGTGGCCAAGAACGTCGTGGCCGCGGGGCTGGCGGATCGGTGCGAAGTGCAGGTCGCGTATGCGATCGGCCGCGCGCACCCGATGGGGGTCTACACCGAGTGCTTCGGCACCGAGAAGGTGCCGGTGGAGCAGATCAACGACGCGATCCTGGCGACCTTCGACCTGCGCCCGGCCGCTATCGTCCGCGACCTGGACCTGCTGCGCCCGATCTTTTCCAAGGTGACCTGCTACGGCCACTTCGGTCGTGAACTGCCCGAGATGACGTGGGAGCGCACGGACCGGGCGGACGCCATCGCTGCGGCCGTCCGCGGCTGAGGGAGGCCCGGGCCGGGGCCAAGCAAACTGTCGGCGCCGCCGCCTAGCATCGGCGTCGTGCCGAAATCACCCCAGTCGCGGGCAATCGCCCGGGTAGCGGTGGACGTCAACCTGCCGCACCTGGACAGGCTGTTCGACTACCGCGTCCCCGAGGCGATGCAAGCCGGCGCTCAGCCGGGGGCGCGCGTGCGGGTGCGGTTCGCGGGGCGGCTGGTCAACGGCTATGTGATCGAACGGGTCCCTGACAGCACCCGTGGCGGGCCCTTGTCGGCGTTGCAACGCGTGGTTTCGCCCGAAGTGGTGCTGACGTCGGCGGTAGCGGATCTGGTTCGGCGGGTTGCCGATCATTACTGCGGGACCTTCGCCGACGTCGTCCGGCTGGCGGTGCCGCCAAGGCATGGCGTGACCGAGTCGGCGGAGCCAAGACCGCGGCCCATGCCCAAGGAGTTCGACGGGGTCAACCCGCTGGCGGCATATCCGCGCGGCGATGCCTTCTGCGCGGCCCTCGGGGTCGGACAGTCACCGCGGGCGGCGTGGAACCTCGCTCCGGTGGCGCAGGTCCGCGGTGACTGGGCGACCGGGCTGGTTGCGGCGGCCGACGCCACCATGGCGTCGGGGAGGGGGGCGATCCTGATCGTCCCGGACGCCGCCGAGCTTGCCCGGCTCGACGCCGCCTGCGCCGCTTCCTTCGGCGCGGGCAGCTACGCCGTCTTGAGCGCAGATCAGGGACCCGCAGCGCGCTACCGCCAGTTCCTAGCGGTCTCCAGGGGGCAAGTCCGGCTGGTGATCGGAACCCGTGGCGCGGCGTTCGCGCCGGTGCGCAATCTGGGGTTGATCGCGGTCTTCGACGACGGCTGCGACCTGCTGGCCGAGCAGCGCGCCCCCTATCCGCACGCCCGGGACGTGGCGGCACTTCGCTGCGCCGGCGAGCGCTGCGGGCTGCTCTTGGCGTCCTATGCGCGCAGTTGCGAGCAGCAGCGTTGGATCGCTTCGGGCTGGATCGTCCCGGTGGCCGCGACTCCGGGCCAGGTCCGCCGGGTCGCGCCGGTCGTTCGCGTGGCCGCGGCGGCGCGGGAGGCTTTGGAGCGAGATCCCAATGCGCGGGTGGCCCGTTTACCGCACGACGTCTTCGGCGTGGTCCGGGCGGGGCTGGCCGGTGGCCCGGTGCTGTTCCAGGTGCCCCGCGCCGGCTACGCCGGGGCGCTGGTCTGTGCGGCTTGTCGAGAGGCCGCCAGGTGCCCCACGTGCACCGGCCGGCTGCGCGGCGCGGCCTCCGGTGAGGCGGTCTGGGTGCCGACGTGCGCCAACTGCGGTTGGACGAGTTCAGCGTGGCGCTGCCCGGAGTGCGGGGGACGACACGTCCGGGCTCCTGGGGTCGGGGTCGAGCGCACCGCAGAGGAGATCGGGCGCGCCTTCCCCAACACGCCCGTTGTGGTGTCGCATGGGGACAAACCCATCCGCCAAGTCGGTCCGGATCCCGCGCTGGTCGTGGCGACGCCGGGCGCGGAGCCAACCGCGGAGCACGGTTACCAGGCGGCCGTCCTGATGGACGCCGAGGCGATGCTCGGCCGGCCCGACTTGCGCTCGGGCGAGGAGGCGCTGCGGCGCTGGTTCTCGGCGACGGCACTGGTGCGCTCCGCCGACGAGGACGGCACGGTCATCTTGGTCGGACCGCCGGGGGCGCGGCCGGTTCAAGCGCTGGTGCGACTGGACCCGGAGGGTTTCGCGACTCGCGAACTGGCCGATCGGGCTGAGGCCGGGCTGCCCCCGGCGGTTCGGATGGTGGTGGTTGAAGGCGACGAGGCGGCGGTCGACTCGGTCGCCGCCGAACTGAGCGAACCGGTCGGCTGCGTCGTTGAACGGCCGGCGCCCGAACGGCTGCTCCTGCGTGGCTCGGGGGCGGCGGCGACGGCTCTGATCGAGGCCGTGCGTCAGGCGGTGGCGGCCCGCACGGCGCGCAAGGAAGATGGGGGAGCGGTGCGGGTTCGGGTGGACCCGGTCGCGATCGGCTGATGAAAGCGGCACGATAAGGGCGCCCACCCTGCGGAAAGGAGCGAAGTGAGTAGCCGAACGGTTGTTCGACACCGCCTGGAGCGCATGCTCGGACGCGATCCGCGCGAGACCCATCGGGCGGCCACACCGCTGGAGTTGCTCTACGACCTAACCTTCGCGGTTGCGTTCGGTATCGCAGGAAACCAGCTCGCGCACCTGCTCGCCGAAGGCCATTTCGGGGCGGGGGCGTTGGGCTTCGGGTTCGCGACCTTCGCGATCTGTTGGACCTGGATCAACTTCTCGTGGTTCGCCTCGGCTTTCGACACCGACGACTGGGCATACCGGATCGCGGTGATGGTCCAAATGGTCGGCGTGGTGGTCATGGCGATGGGTTTCCCGGCAATGTTCGCCAGCCTCGACGAGGGGCACGAGCTGAACAACGCCACGATGGTGCTGGGCTACGTCATCATGCGCCTGGCGATGCTCTATCTGTGGCTGCGGGCGGCGCGCGAATGCCCGAGCCGGTACCGCAAGACCTGTCTGATCTACGCGGCGACCCTGTTGATCGCGCAGGTCGGCTGGGTAGCCCTGGTTTTTGCGCACTTGCCGTTGTGGCCGACGGTCGCGCTGATCGGCGGCCTGGTGCTGGTGGAAATGTCCGGGCCTGTCGTCGCTGAGAGCCGGCAGGGGTCGACTCCATGGCATGCGCACCACATCGCGGAGAGGTACAGCCTGCTGGCGATCATCACCCTCGGCGAGGGTGTGATCGGTACCGTGGCGTCCCTGTCGGCGGTGCTCGAACTTGAGCATGGCTGGACGCCGGAGACGTTCGGAGTGGCCTTCGCCGGCATCGGGCTGACCTTCGGCATGTGGTGGGCCTACTTCTCCGTCGACCCCGTGCCCGTGTTGGAGAGGGCGCCGAAGCGGGCGTTCGGGTGGGGATACGGGCACGTGCTGATCTTCGCCAGCATCGCCGCCACCGGGGCCGGCCTACATGTCGCGGCCTACTACCTCGAACACGAGGCGCACATCTCGGCGGCCTGGGCTGTGGTCACCGTGGTGCTGCCGGTGGCGGTGTTCACGATGTCGATCTTCGCCATGTACTTCCATCTGTACCGTGATCCTGACCGGTTCCACCTGGTCATGCTGGGTCTGACCGCGGTCTTGCTGGCCACGCCCTTGTTCATGGCCCGAGCGGGCGTCGAGGTTGCCTGGTGCCTGCTGGTCCTGATGCTGGCGCCGGTGGTCAGCGTGGTGGGCTACGAGGTCTGGGGTCACCGCCATCAGGAGGCTGCCGTGGCAAGGCTGAGGGGCTGAGTTGCGGCTCGTGTTCGCGGGTACGCCGCAGGTCGCCTTAGCTTCCCTGCGGCGCCTGCTAGAGGGGCCGGACGAGGTGGTCGGGGTGATCACCCGGCCCGACGCTCCCGCCGGGCGGGGGCGCCGAATGACGGCATCCCCGGTCGCCGCGTTGGCCGTCGAGGCCGGGGTGCCGGTCCTGAAGCCCGCCCACCCGCGCGATCCCGGCTTCCAGGCCGAACTCGCCGCCCTTGAACCCGACTGCTGCCCGGTGGTCGCATACGGGGCGCTACTTCCGGCGTCCGCGCTGGCCGTCCCGCGCTACGGCTGGGTGAACCTGCACTTTTCCCTGCTGCCGCGCTGGCGCGGGGCGGCGCCCGTGCAGCGGGCCATCTGGGCCGGCGACCCGGTGAGCGGCGTCACCACCTTTCGGATCGTCCGCGAACTCGACGCGGGTCCGGTCTACCGGCGCCTGGAAGTCCCGATCGCGGCGGGCGAGACTTCCGGGGAGTTGCTCGCGCGGTTGGCCGACGTGGGTGCCGGGGTGCTCGCCGAGACAATGTGGGACGTGGCCGGTGGCGTCGCGCCGCGCGACCAGCCGGCCGACGGCGTGACGTTGGCTGCGAAGTTGGAGGTCGCGGACGCCCGGATCGACTGGTCGGCGCGCGTCGAGGTCATCGAGCGCCTGGTCCGGGCTTGCACACCCGACCCGGGAGCCTGGACCCTGCTGGACGGCGAGCGGCTCAAGATCGTCCGGGTGGCCGAGGGCGGCCAACCGGATCTGGCTCCGGGGGAATGCTCGGTGTCGAAGCGCGAGGTGCAGGTCGGGACGGGCACGCGGCCCCTGCGCCTGGTGAGCGTGCAGCCGATGGGCAAGAAGGAGATGGCCGGTGCCGACTGGGCTCGGGGGTTGCGTCGCCCCGAGCCGCGGTTCACCTGATGACGCCGCGTGCCACCGGGCGGCGGCGACGGCCTGATCCCGCCCGCGAGCTGGCGTTCGACGTGCTGCGCGATGTGCACGCCGACGACGCCTACGCCAACCTCGCGCTGGGCCAACGACTGGCCAGCGCAGGGCTCGACGCCCGGGACGCTGCGTTCGCCACCGAGCTGGTCGCCGGCACGTGCCGGGGCGAGGGGACGTACGACGCCGTTCTGACGGCGGCCTCCGGTCGCGATCTGGACCGGCTCGATCCGATGGTGGTGGACGTTCTTCGCCTTGGCGCCCATCAACTGCTGGCCATGCGAGTGCCGGCTCACGCCGCGGTTGCGGCGAGTGTCGACCTCGCGGCCGCGGTGGTGGGCGAACGCGTCACCGGGCTGGTGAATGCCGTGTTGCGCAGGGCGGCCGCACGCGACCTAAACGGCTGGATCGAGTCGCTGTCGAAGGGCTTGGAGGCCCCGGACGTTCTAGCCCTGCGGACGTCCCACCCCCGCTGGATCGTCGACGCCTACGCCGACTCCTTACCTTCGGATGAGTTGGAGCCAGCGCTCGCGGCGAACAACATTGCGCCCCGCACGTGCTTGGTCGTCCGCCCGGGTTTGGCGCAGGTGGACGAACTCCCCGGCGAGCCGACGCCCTATTCGCCCTACGGGGCGTTGTTGGCCGGTAACCCTGCGGGCGTCCCGGCGGTGCGGGCCGGGCGCGCCGGCGTCCAGGACGAAGGCTCGCAGCTGGTCGCCCTCGCGCTTGCCCGCGTGGCCGACGCGGACGGACCCTGGCTCGACCTGTGCGCCGGTCCCGGCGGTAAGACGGCGCTGCTCACCGGGCTCGCGCGCGCGGGGGGAACCTGGCTGCTGGCCAACGAGGTGCAGCCGCATCGGGCCGTGCTGGTCGCCCGGGCGCTGCGGGCCTACCCGGGACGTCCGAACGTCGTCTGCGCCGACGGGACGCGAGCGGCGTGGCGCCCCGGGGCTTTCGCCGCCGTGCTGGCGGACGTCCCCTGCACCGGCCTCGGGGCCCTGCGCCGTCGCCCGGAGTCGCGCTGGCGGCGCCATGCCGATGACCTGGCCGACCTGCGTCCGCTGCAACTCGGGTTGCTGAACGCGGCCTTGGACGCCGTGCGCCCCGGCGGGGTGGTGGGCTACGTCACCTGCTCGCCACACCGAGCCGAAACCGCAGAAATCGTGGCGGCCGTCGCCGACCGGGTCGACGTCCTGGCCGCTGCCGCCGCCTTGCCGGAGGTTCCCGATTGCGCGGTCGGCGATTTCGTCCAGCTTTGGCCCCACCGCCACGGAACCGACGCGATGTTCTTGGCGCTGTTGCGTCGGCGCTGACAGCGCCGATGTTGCCGGGCGCTCAGATGCGGGAAATCGCCTGGTCGGGTCCGGTGTTCCGGCCCCCCGATACGCTGCGGTCGTGGGTATGAAAATCACTCCGAGCATTCTCAACGCCGATTTTGCGAACATGGCGCGTGAGGTCGGCAAGATCTCCAGCGCCGACGGGGTCCACATCGATGTCATGGACTACCACTTCGTCCCGAATCTGACCCTGGGCCTGCCGATGGTGGAAGGCATCCGTCGCGCCACGGACAAGATGCTGGACATCCACCTGATGATCGCCGAGCCCGACCGCTGGGCCACGTCCTACGCCGAGGCCGGCGCCGAGTCGGTCACCTTCCACATCGAGGCTAGTAACGCACCCGTTCGGCTAGCCCGGGAGCTGCGGGCGGCGGGCGCGCGGGCATCCATGGCGCTGCGTCCGGCGACCCCGATCGAGCCCTACGAGGACCTGTTGGGCGAACTGGACATGATCCTGATCATGACCGTCGAGCCCGGTTTTGGAGGCCAGAAGTTCCTCGATCTGACGTTGCCGAAGATCAGGCGGACGCGCGAACTGATCGCCAAGCACGGACTCGATCTTTGGGTCCAGGTGGACGGCGGCGTCGGGCCCGACACCATCGCACGCTGTGCGCAGGCGGGGGCGGACGTCTTCGTCGCGGGTTCGGCGGTGTTTTCCGCCGACGACCCGGACGCAATGGTCAACTCCCTGCGCGACAAGGCCACGGCCGC
>JBDHZK010000101.1:0-9981 GCA_039811865.1 Propionicicella sp.
CGACCGCCGTGCCGATGGTCCGGTCATGACGACACCAACCATCTTGAAGGTGGGCTCCCTCGAAGAGGCCCTGTGCGCCGTCCCTTACCTGCTCGGGTTTCATCCGAGCGAATCGCTCGTGCTCGTCTTCATCGAGGCGGGCCGGGTGCGGCTGACGGCCAGGGTCGACCTGACCGACGCGGCGGATCCTGGGCCGCTGTGGGAACTGTTGAGTCGCGCCTTCGGGCGCTTCGAAGACGCGGAACTCCTGGCGGTCGCCTATGCGGGCGACCACGACCTGGCCGATCGAATACTCGGCGAGATCGAGTGTGGGCTGGACTCGACGTCCCTCTTGGCCGCCGTGGTGGTCGACGACGGCCGGTGGTGGTTCTCCGGCCTTCCGGACGTCCCGGGCGGTTCCTATCGTCCGGACACCTCGGCGGTTGCGGCCGAGGCGGTCGTGAACGGGTTGGCGGCACAACGCTCGCGCGCCAAGCTCACCGAACTGGTCACCCAGCCCGCCTCGGCCGACTGCGGGGAGCTGGCTCGCCTTTTCGAAGACACTCGCAGCCAAGCGGGCGGGATCGACACCTGCTGGGCGGACGAGTTGGTGCTTCGCCTGACCCGGGCGTTGGGTGCGGGGGCGGCGTCGAGCCATCCGGAGTTGGCGTGGCTCGGCGTCTTGGCATCGGAGCCGACCGCTCGCGACGCGGCAGCCCGCAGCATCACCTGCGCGGACGCCCGCGAGCATTTCGAGCTATGGGCGGCCGTGCTGCGGATATGCCCAACCCACTGGCGTCACGGCCCGCTGACAATCCTCGGCCTCGCCGCCTGGGTTTGCGGTGAGGGAGCAATCCAAACCGAATGCCTACGGATGGCGTCCGATTCGGATCCACAGGACCCGTTTGTGTTGTTTCAGCACTCGGTGCAGGCAAGCATCTTGCCTGGTTGGGAATGGGATCGTCTGAACCGACGGCACCCGTAGTCACTCCGGCGTAACCTACGCGTCATGGAGCGATTTGTCGTGTGCGGCGAAGCACTTATTGACCTCATTGCCACCGATTTTGGCAACGATACGTTGAAGAGCACCTGGGCGGCTCTGTCAGCGGGTGGCCCAATGAACACGGCCATCGCGCTAGCCCGCCAGGGTGAGACCGTTCAGTTCCTCGGCCGGTTGGGAGGCGATTCGTTCGGCGGGCAGATCAAGAGCCACCTGGAGGCCAACAAGCTTGGCCTTGACCTCCTCGTCGAGGCCCACAAGGACGCAACTTCGCTGGCGATCGTGAGCCTGGACGACCAGGGCAAGGCCAGCTACACCTTCCACTTCGACGGCACGGCGAACTTCGGCTGGCAAGACACCGAGTTGCCCGACCTAACCCAAGACGACTGGCTGCACATCGGGTCCCTACCGACTGTCATCGAGCCTGGTAGCCGAGCACTCCTGCGCTGGGCCAAAGGGACGCCGGCGGCACTGAGCTACGACGTGAACGTGCGTCCGACCGTGATGCCCGACCGGCGCGAGTACTGGCGCAAGGTGGAGCCGTGGTTGAAGGCCGTCGGCAACAGCGGCGGCATTCTCAAGGCCAGCGATGAGGACATCGACTACATCTCTGAGGCCGGTGGTTATGAGGGCAACGCGCTCGAGGTGGCCGTGGAATGGGCCAGGGCCTACGATCCCGCTTTGGTGGTCGTGACCCTGGGCGCCGACGGCGTTGCCGCGATCAAGCGAGACGGCCGCAAGGTCCAGGTGCCGGGTTTCAAGATCGACCTGGTCGACACCGTCGGCGCCGGCGATACCTTCATGGCCGGTTTCCTATCGGCGTACACCAAGAATCCCGAGGATCTGAAAACCGCCTTGACCCGGGGCGCAGCGAGCGCGGCGATCGTCTGCTCCCGGCAGGGCGCCAACCCGCCCACCACCGAGGAGCTTGAGCAGTTCCTCGCCGACAACGCCTGAGGCTCACTGCCCTAACGCTGAAGCTCACTGCTCTTGGGGGCGGCCGTCCACGCCCGGCCGCCCCGACGACGGGCAGTCGGTAGAACACGCAAAAGCGGGTCAGGGAACTCCCTGGCCCGCCGATTCTTGTTCGCGCTCAGATGGACGTGTCGAACAAAGTGCCCACGACGTAGGTCAGACCCATTGCCAGCAGTCCCACGATCGCGTTGCGCAGCATTGGGCGCAAGGGCGAAGCGCCGCCGAGCCGAGAACTCACGTAGCCGGTGAGGAGCAGCGCGACCAGCACGGCGACCACCGTGACCGCAATCCGGGCTGCGGGTGGGGTCAGCACCATCGCCAGGAGCGGAATGAGTGCCCCCACCGTGAACGCTGCCATCGAGGCGAAGGCGGCGTGCCAAGGGCTGGTTTGTTCCCCGGAGTCGATGCCCAGGTTCGCTCGGGCGTGCGCCTCGAGCGCATCGTGCTCGCTCAGTTCCTCCGCCACTTGGCGGGCCAGCTCGACCGACATCCCGCGGGCGGCGTAAAAGTCCGCCAACTCTTGCAGCTTCTGGGCCGGGCGGTCCGCCAACTCGCGGCGCTCCCGATCCAGGGCCGCCAGTTCGGTGTCACGCTGGGTCGAGACCGAGACGTACTCGCCGCCGGCCATCGAGAGCGCTCCGGCGACCAGGCCGGCCATGCCGGCGATCAACAGGGTCAGGCTGTCTGCCGTGGCGCCCGCGACTCCCACGACCAGGCCGGCGATCGAAACGATGCCGTCGTTGGCGCCCAGGACGCCGGCGCGGAGCCAGTTGAGCTTGGAAGCAAAGCTCCCCGATTCCCGTTGGGCCGGCGCGACATTGGCGGAGATGGTCATGAGCAAACGATGACCCCACACCTGACGGTCGGTCAACGAAGGTCAGGCATGCCTAACCGGGTCCCGCGCTGAACGCCGGGTCGGCTTACCGGGTAACTGGTCTAGACTCGCCGCCATGCTGACCGCCGTCCTGCTCCTCGTCTAGCCGCGACGCCGTGTGATCGGCGCGCGCGGCCACCCCAACCCGTCCCGGGTCAGGGGTTTTTTCATGTCGAAGAGCAGGCACGCCTTAGGAGACCGCAGTGGAGACGCAACGTCCGCCCCGACCCGCCTACGACTCGGCGGCCGCCCAGCAGCGCTGGTCGGCGTACTGGGAGCGTGAGGGCACGTTCACACCGCTGGATGACGGCTCCCGTGAGCGGCGCTACGTCCTGGACATGTTTCCCTACCCATCGGGAGACCTGCACATGGGCCACGCCGAGGCGTTCGTCATGGGCGACATCGTGGCGCGGTATTGGCGCCTGCGCGGCTTCGATGTGATGCACCCGATCGGCTGGGACTCCTTCGGGCTCCCGGCCGAGAACGCCGCGATCGCCCGCAACGCTCATCCGGCCGAGTGGACCTACGCGAACATCGAGACCCAGGCGGCGTCCTTCAAGCGGTACGGGCTGAGCCTGGATTGGTCCCGGCGGCTGCACACGTCCGACCCCGAGTACTACCGCTGGACGCAGTGGCTCTTTCTGCGCTTCTACGAGCGCGGGCTCGCCTACCGGAAGGCGAGCTTCGTCAACTGGTGCCCGAAGGACCAGACCGTGCTGGCCAACGAGCAGGTCGTCAACGGCCAGTGCGAGCGTTGCGGCGCGGGCGTCACGAAGCGGCGCCTGACCCAGTGGTATTTCAAGATCACCGAGTACGCCCAGCGTCTGCTGGACGATATGGAGCTGATCGCCGACGGGTGGCCCGACCGCGTACTGGCCATGCAGCGCAACTGGATCGGTCGCTCCGAAGGCGCTTACGTCGACTTCGCCGTCGAGGGCCGCGAGGCGCCGGTGACGGTCTTCACCACCCGCCCGGACACGCTGTTCGGGGCGACCTTTTTCGTCGTCGCGCCGGACGCCCCGATCGCCGAAGAGCTGTGCGCACCCGGGCAGCGGGAGGTCTTCGAGGCCTACCTGGAGCAGACCAAGAAGGCCACCGAGATCGAACGGCAGTCCAGCGACCGGCCGAAGACCGGAGTCTTCCTGGGCGTTCACGCGATCAACCCGGTCAACGGCGAACCGATCCCGGTTTGGGCGGCGGACTACGTCCTCAGCGAGTACGGCACCGGCGCGATCATGGCCGTCCCGGCGCACGACCAGCGTGACCTCGACTTCGCAAACACCTTCGGGTTGCCGGTCCGCCGGATCTTGGACACCGGCGAACCAAACCCGGAGACGTCGGGCGTGGCGACCGCCGGGGACGGGGTCTATGTGAACTCCGCGTTCCTGGACGGCCTGACCGACAAGGCGGCCGGAGTCTCGGCGATGAACGCGCGTTTGGAAGCCGAGGGGAGGGGCAAGGCCGCCGTCTTGTTCCGCCTGCGCGACTGGCTGTTGAGCCGGCAACGGTTCTGGGGCTGCCCGATCCCGATCATTCACTGCCAGCACTGCGGCGAGGTGCCGGTTCCCGACGACCAGCTGCCGGTCGTCCTGCCCGACCTGCGTGGCGCCGAGCTGTCGCCGAAGGGGACGTCCCCGCTGGCCAGCGCCACCGACTGGGTAAACGTCGACTGCCCGAAGTGCGGTGGGCCCGCCAAGCGGGACGCCGACACCATGGACACCTTCGTCGATTCGTCCTGGTACTTCTTCCGCTACTGCTCGCCCAACGAGGAGTCGGCGCCGTTCGACCCCGCGGCGGTGGCGCGCTGGATGCCGAGTGCCCAGTACGTCGGCGGCGTAGAGCACGCCATCTTGCACCTGCTTTATAGCCGCTTCTTCACCAAGGTGCTCCAGGACATGGGCCTGGTCGACTTCCCCGAACCGTTCCTGCGGCTGATGAACCAGGGGCAGGTGATCAACGAGGGCAAGGCGATGAGCAAGTCGCTGGGCAACGGCGTGGATCTCGGCAAGCAGATCGACACCTACGGCGTTGATGCGATCCGGACCACGATCGTTTTCGCAGGCCCGCCCGAGGACGACATCGACTGGGCGGACGTCTCGCCCGGGTCGTCCCTTCGCTTCCTGCAGCGCGCGTACCGGCTGGCGGCCGACGTCGCCAGCGAACCCGGCGTCGACTTCGCGACGGGTGACCTCGGGCTGCGCCGGGCCACGCACAAGGCCGTGGCCGAGATCACCGAGGCCCTGGATACCCACCGCTTCAATGTCGCCGTCGCCCGGATGATGGAGTTGGTCAACGCCGCGCGCAAGGCCATCGATACCGGTGCCGGTCCGGCCGATCCGGCCGTCCGCGAGGCGGCCGAGGCGACGGCCATCGCGTTGAGCGTGGTGGCCCCGTACGTGGCCGAGGAGATGTGGGTCGAGTTGGGGCATGCGCCGTCGGTGGCCAACGCGACTTGGCCGACGGCCGATCCGGCGCTGCTGGTGGCCGAGACCGCGACTTGCGTCGTCCAGGTGCAGGGGAAGGTCCGGGCCAAGCTGGTGGTGCCTGCCGATATCGACGACGCGGCGCTGACCGCGGTGGCGCTGGCCGACCCGGGGGTCGTTCGTACTCTCGCCGGACGGGCGGTGCGTCAGGTGATCGTCCGCGCACCGAAGCTGGTCAGCATCGTCCCGGGATAGGTCAGGATCGCAGTCGGGCGACCAGCCCGCGGTGATCGGTCAGCGGGACCGTGAAGGCTGCGACTTCGTCGGCTGAAACGCGGGCGCCGATCAGGACATGGTCGATCGCGATCACCGGCGGGACGGCCTTGTTCGCGGGCCAGGTGGGCTGCCACCCGGATCCGGAGGTGACGGCGGCGTCCCGAAGGCCGATCCCGAGAATCCGGCGCAGGGTCAGATGGTCGGCGGTGGCGTTGAAGTCGCCCGCGACGACCAACCTTTGCCCGAGTAGCGGTCGCAGACGCTTCCGGATGGCCTCGGAGGTCGACAGCCACTCCGGATGGTTCACGAACGGGTTCGGCGGATGCACCGCCGCGACGACCACCTCGCGGCCGCGGATGTCGACCTTGGCGATCTGCAGCGCGGTGGGCAGGTCGGTTGGGAGCGCTTGCAGCGGAAATCTCGAGAGGATCATCAAGCCGCTGGCGTCGAACCGGTTGCCCGCTTGGCCGATCCGGTAGGGATAGGTTCGGGCGATCGTCGTCCGCTGGATGAAGCCAAGGCATTCGTCGGTGACCTCTACCAGGACGATCACGTCGGGCTTGGCCGAGTCCACCTCGGCAACAAGGTCGGCGATTCCGGCCCGGCCGCCCCAGGTGTTGAGCGACATCAAGGTGAATCGAGGGCCCGTGCCGCTTGGCGCTGAGTGGGGAAAATAGGGCGCCACCCAGGCGATTTGGATGACCAGCGTCGTCACCACGGGCAAGGCGACGATCAGCCAGCCGAGATGTCGCCGGCACAAGATGGCCGCCCCGAGCAGTGCCAGCAACCAGGCGAACACCCCGTAGGGCACGGCCGAAGCCAGCAGCGCCCACAATCGGGAGCGTTGCAGTTCCGGCAGCAAGCCCAGCAGCAGCGTGCCTGTTCCGATGGCCGCTCCGACGATCAGGATGGTGGTGGCGAAAACGATCGCTACCGGTCCGGGTTGCGGCCGATCGCCTGGGGTGGGCATGCCGATAACCCTAACCGCCAAGCGAAAGGCGCTTGGCTCGGCTACTGGGCGCGGGTGAAGCGCACCGTCCAGTCGTCCGGACCCGTGGACAGATACTCGCTGGCGAAGCCGTCGGGGTCTGCCTCTTGGAGCAGCCCCAACAGCGGCTGGGGATCAGCGTTGGAGATCAGGTCGAGACTGGCGCCCCCCGGCAAGCTGAACAGCGCGCCCAGGATCGCCCCCTCCCGCACCTCGCGCGGAATCGAACGAGCGACCAGCGCGGGGATCCGGGCCGAGCCTCCCCCTCCGCAACAGCCACTGCCACAGCCGCAGCCGGACGCCTGCTCCTGGCCGGTCTGATTCTCGGTGTCGACGCTGGTCATCGATTCAGCCCTCCTTGGTGACTCCGACCACGGTATTTGTACACTCCCAGCATGTCGCAGGGTGCCCAACAGCCGGACCGTGCGGGACGGATGTCGTCCGCGCGTGCCGCCGTCCTGGCCCGCCTGCGCCAGCTCGGCGGCTCGGCCACGGTGCGCGAACTCGCGGCCGACCTGGGCCAGCACCCCAACACGGTGCGCGAGCATCTGCTCGCCCTCGCGGACGCGCTCCTGGTGCTTCCCGTCGAGGCCGAGCCGGGTCGCCGCGGTCGGCCCGCGCAGCGCTATCGCGCCAACCCGGCGCGACGTGGCTCGGAACGCGAGTACGCCCAGTTGGCCGCGGTGTTGGCCCAGCACCTGGCCGACCTCCCCGACGCGTCGGAGACCGCCCGCGGGATCGGGCATAGCTGGGGACAACGGCTGGTCACCAGGGACGGCGCCCCCGAACCGCTTACCGTCTTGGACCAGATGGGTTTCGAGCCAGAGGTCGACGAAGACGAATGGCGTCTCCACCGGTGCCCGCTGATCGAGGCCGCGCAGGCCTACCCGTCGGTAATCTGCTCCGTCCATCTCGGGATGTTGGAGGCCCTTGTGGCCGCCCGGGGTCTCAGCCCGGATGACGTCGAGCTGACTCCATTCGCCGAGTCGGGCGTTTGTTTGGTTCGGGTGAACCGTCCGGTGCTTGTGGAGGGTCCGGGGCTGCGTTCGACCGGGTGACGCCGACTTATCCACATTTTTCGGGCTCGGTGACGCTTCCGGCTCATTCGTGCCGATGGTTCCCACGTGGACCCTCGACCTCAGCACCGCCGATCAACCGCCCTCGTGCAGCAACGGCTCGACTCGATGCTGGACCCGACCGACCGGCGACCTCGGCGGGCCGCCGGGACGCAGCCGCCCGCCCCAGAGGAAGACGATTCCTGGGTGGACGAGCCGAGGCCGGTCGGGCGCCGGTCACCCGGAGCCGGTCAGGTGCGCGCGGAGGACCCACCGAATCGTCCGGTCAGCGCCGCCATCGGCTTTGTACGGGCGCACGCGCTCGTGGTCGGCTTGGTACTCGTCGGAGCGATGCTGATCGGCGGCTACTTCCTTCTCCAGGCGCGCAGTGTGCCGGTCGCTCAGGCGGCGCCACCCTCAGTCTTGTCCACGCCGACCGCCTCAGTTCCTGAGGCGACTCGCTCGGGAACCCCCCGCCCGAGCGCCGAGCCGTCGGCCGGAACATCGATCGCCGTGCACGTCCTGGGCGCGGTGAAGCGTCCCGGACTGGTGACCCTGGCGACCGGGGCTCGGGTCGCAGACGCACTGCAGGCCGCCGGCGGGCTGACCGCGAACGCCGACCCCGCAGAGCTGAATCTGGCCGCCGTCCTGCCCGACGGTGCCCAGGTGATGATCGGGACGAAGGGGCATCCCCGTGGCGAGGTGCGGGTCGGATCCGGTGGGACGTCCGTCTCGACCTCGGCGCCGGGTCAGTCGGCGAAGGTGAACCTGAACACCGGCTCGGTGGCCGAGTTCGACACCCTCCCGGGCGTGGGCCCGGTGACCGCCCAGCGGATCGTCGACTGGCGCACTCAGCACGGACGATTCAGCCGTGTCGAGGAGCTTCAGGAGGTCGAAGGCATCGGTCCGAAGAGCTACGCCCAGATCGCGCCGCATGTCACGATCTGAGCCTGTCCAGTCACCCCCCACGGATCTGCGCCTGGTTCCGCTGGCGGCGGCAGCTTGGCTGGGCACAGCGGCGGCGCTGGCACAGAACTGGACGCTGTTAGCCGGCTGCGCCCTGACCTGCCTCGGCCTGCTCGGGATCTGGCTAGTTCGGCGGCACTGGCTGGTGTTGGGGACCGCGCTCGCCCTGGGGCTGTGCCTGGCCGCCGGCGGTGCGCGGGTGTCGTTGACGGGACGCGACCAGGTGGCCGAGCTGGCCGGTGCGCGCGCCGTCGTCGAGCTGGTCGGTGTGGTCGCCTCTGAGCCCCAGGTCACGCCGCGCCGCGGAGTCCTGCCCGAGGTCTGGTCGGCCAGGCTCCGGCTGGAGCGGATCGCCGGGCGCGGCCAGGACTGGGCGAGCGGGCAGCAGGTGTTGGTCACGGCGTCCTCCAATCTGAGCGCATGGCGCGAGGTAGCCACCGGGACACGCCTGGTCCTCACCGCTCGCCTCGGCGCGCCCGACTCCCCGACGCAGCTGCTCGCCCTTGCCAGAGCGCGGGAGCCGCCGCGAGTCCTCGCCGAGCCCGGCCCACTGGATCGAGCCGTGAACTTCACCCGAGGCGCCCTGCGCCGCGCCGTCGGCGGACTACCCGACGAGCAGCGCCAACTGGTCCCGGGACTGGTGCTCGGCGATACATCAGCTATGACGCCGGAGCTGGCCGAAGACTTCCAGGCGACCGGACTGACTCATCTGACCGCCGTATCGGGGGCCAATCTCACGTTGCTGCTGGTCTTCGTCCAGGCGTTGGCCCGGGCTTGCGGCCTCCGCGGCCGGGTGCTGCGCACCGTAGCGGTGGTGGTGAGCGTCGGTTTCGTCCTCTTGTGCCGAAGCGAGCCCAGCATCTTGCGGGCCGCAGCAATGGGCCTCGTCGGGATCGCCGCTCTTGGACAGGGCCGCTCCTTGGCGCTTCGGAACCTGTGTGTGGCCACCCTCGCCCTGCTGCTGATCGACCCGTGGCTGGCCCTCTCAGCCGGGTTCGCCCTCTCGGTCCTGGCCAGCGCCGGAATCGTTTGGTGGTCGAGGTCTTGGGCAGATCGGTTGTCGAGCTGGGCTCCCCGGTGGCTGGCGGAGGCGATCTCGGTGCCGTTGGCCGCCCAAACGGCGACGGCGCCGGTAGTTGCGGCGATTTCGGGCACCGTCAGCGTTGTCGGCTTGGCGGCCAACGCCCTGGCAGAGCCGCTGGTCGGTCCCGCCACGATCCTGGGCTTCGTCTGCGCTGGGCTGGCCGCATTGTGGCTGCCGCTCGGCACGATCGCCGCGTTCCCGGCGGGTTGGGTCGCCCAAGTGATCTGCTGGATCGCGCGCGCGGGGGCGCGGGCACCCGGTGCTCAGTTGAGCTGGCCGGCGTCCCCGTTGGCGATCGGCCTGCTGTGCGCGGGCTGCATGGGCTTCGGCCTGGTCGCGCCCCGCCTGCTCGCACGCAGAG
>JBDHZK010000102.1:0-9942 GCA_039811865.1 Propionicicella sp.
GCCGCCCAGGCCGACATGACCTCGTCCACCGCGTCGAGCGCGCTGAGGCGTCCGGCGCGGATCTTCTCCTCAACCCAGGGCGTCGCCGCCAGGGCGCGGGGGCTGCGCCGCATGGAGTTCGTGATCTCCTCGCGCACCATCGCCCACAGCCATTCGACCTGCTGGTCGGCGCGGCGCTCGGCCAAATCGCCGTTGGCGAGCAGGAAGGCGCGGTGGTCCAAAACAGCCTGCCACACCTCGTCCAGACCCATGCCGGTGCGCGCGCTGCACGGGATCACCGGCGGACGCCTGGTCTTGGCCTCCGACGAGATCAGCTTCATGGCGATGGACAACTCCCGCGCCGTCACGCGCGCCTCGCCCTCGTTGTCGCCGTCGGCCTTGTTGACGGCGATCACGTTGACCAGTTCGAGAATGCCGCGCTTGATCCCCTGCAACTGATCGCCACTACGCGCCAGGGCGAGCATCAAGAAGGTGTCCACCATCCCTGCGACCGCCACCTCCGACTGGCCCACGCCGACCGTCTCGACCAGGACGGTGTCGTAACCGGCCGCCTCCAGCACGAGCATCGACTCGCGCGTCGCGCGCGCCACGCCGCCAAGATGCCCACCCGACGGCGACGGCCGGACGAACGCCTCCATCCGCTGGGTGAGCGCGGCCATCCGCGTCCGGTCGCCCAGGATGGACCCGCCCGTCCGGGACGACGACGGGTCGACCGCGAGCACGGCGACCTTGTGGCCGGCGTCGATCAAGCGGACCCCCAGCGCGTCGATGAACGTCGACTTGCCCGCCCCCGGGACGCCCGAGATGCCCACGCGGACGGCGTCCGGGTTGCGGCCCGCGAGCTCACCGAGGAGTTCGCGGGCCCGCTCGCGGTGATCGGGACGCGACGACTCGACGAGGGTGATCGCGCGGGCGATCTGGGGCCGAGACCCCGAGATCACCCCCTTGACTAGCGTGGCTACGTCGTAGGGGTCACGCACTGGCCCCCTCCAGGCGCTGCTGCAGCTGCTCCAGCAGCCCGATCGCGGCCTCTGGGATCACGGTTCCGGGCGGGTAGATCGCGTCGGCGCCCTTGGCCCGCAACTCGTCGAAGTCGCCGGGTGGGATGACGCCCCCAACCACGATCATCATGTCCGGCCGGCCCATCTCGTCCAACTCCGCCCGCAGCGCGGGGACGAGCGTCAGGTGCCCGGCGGCCAGCGACGAGACCCCGACCACGTGGACGTCGGCCTCGATCGCCTGTCGGGCGACCTCGTTCGGCGTCTGGAACAGCGGGCCGACATCGACGTCGAAGCCCATGTCGGCGAAGGCCGTGGCGATCACCTTCTGGCCGCGGTCGTGGCCGTCCTGGCCCATCTTGGCGACCAGGATGCGCGGGCGCCGGCCCTCGAGACGCTCGAACTTGGCGACCAGTTCACGCCCGCGTTCCATCGCTGCAGAGCCGGCCGATTCCTTGCTGTACACGCCACTGATCGTACGGATCTGCGCGCTGAAGCGTCCGAACACCTTCTCCAAGGCGTCGCTGATCTCGCCCACCGTCGCCTTCTCGCGCGCGGCGTCGATGGCCAGCTTCAGCAGGTTGCGGTCGGGGTCGGTCGGGTCGGGGTTGCCCGCCGCCCAGGTCAGCTTGTCCAGCGCCGCGAGGACGGCCTGCGGGTCGCGCTCGGCCCGCAACCGCTCCAGCTTGGCGATCTGGCTGGACCGCACCGAGGCGTTGTCGACCTTCAGCACCTCGATGGGCGCCTCGTGGTCGAGCAGGTACTTGTTGACGCCGATCACCGGCTGCCGGCCGGAGTCGATCCGCGCCTGCGTCCTGGCTGCGGCCTCCTCGATGCGCATCTTCGGGATGCCTGCCTCGATCGCCTTGGCCATGCCGCCGGCCTGCTCGACCTCGCTGATCAGGCCCCACGCCTTGCGGGCGATGTCGTGCGTCAGCTTCTCCACGTACGCGCTGCCGGCCCACGGGTCGACGACGCGGCACGTCCCCGACTCCTGCTGCAAGAACAGCTGGGTGTTGCGGGCGATGCGGGCGCTGAAGTCGGTCGGCAAGGCGATCGCCTCGTCCAACGCATTGGTGTGCAGCGACTGGGTGTGGCCCTGGGTGGCGGCCATGGCCTCGATGCAGGTCCGCACGACGTTGTTGAAGACGTCCTGCGCGGTCAGCGACCAGCCGGACGTCTGGCTGTGCGTCCGCAGCGACATCGACTTCGGGTTCTTCGGCCCGAACTCGCGCACCAGCCGCGCCCACAGCAGGCGCGCGGCGCGCATCTTGGCGACCTCCATGAAGAAGTTCATCCCCACGGCCCAGAAGAAGCTCAGCCGGGGTGCGAACTGGTCGACCTTGAGCCCGACGGACTCGCCGGCGCGGATGTAGTCGACGCCGTCGGCCAACGTGTAGGCCATCTCGATGTCGGCCGTCGCGCCGGCCTCCTGCATGTGGTAGCCGGAGATCGAGATCGAGTTGAACTTCGGCATGTTCGCCGAGGTGAACGCGAAGATGTCGGAGATGATCCGCATCGACGGCGCCGGCGGGTAGATGTAGGTGTTGCGGACCATGAACTCTTTGAGGATGTCGTTCTGGATCGTCCCCGCGAGCTTGGCCAGCCCGACGCCCTGCTCCTCGGCGGCCACGACGTACAGCGCGAGGACGGGCAGCACAGCCCCGTTCATCGTCATCGACACGCTCATCTGATCCAGCGGAATGCCGGCGAAGAGTTGGCGCATGTCGAGGATCGAGTCGACGGCCACGCCCGCCATCCCGACGTCGCCGGTCACCCGCGGGTGGTCGGAGTCGTAGCCGCGGTGGGTGGCCAAATCGAACGCGATGCTCAGGCCCTTTTGGCCCGCGGCCAGGTTGCGCCGGTAGAAGGCGTTGGACTCCTCGGCGGTGGAGAAGCCGGCGTACTGCCGGATCGTCCACGGCTGCGAGGTGTACATGGTGGCGTAAGGTCCGCGCAGGAAGGGCGGCAGGCCCGGCATGGTCTGCAGGAAGTCCAGCCCGCCCAGGTCGGACTCGTCGTAGATCGGCGGCACGAGAATGTTCTCCGGGGTCTGCCAGCCGTGGCTGTAGCGATCGCCGAGCAGCGCCTCGAAGCGCTCTGCGGAATCGGCGGGCGGGGTCGCGTCCCCCAGGCCGACCGTCGCGAAGTTGGGGATCGAGCTCATCGGGCCACCTCCATTTCGTCCAGGGTGGTGTTCAGGAAGCCGACGACATCCATGCCGTCGAAGACGTTGCCGTCGATCAAGCCGGTGATGTCGGCATCCCCGACCTCACGGAGCTGCCCGGCCAGCAGCACCTTGGCCGCGCCGGCGTCCTTGAGGGCCTTGGCGACCTCGATCGCCTTCTCGGCGTAGACCTTCGGCGACGAGCACAGGATCGCCACGCTCGCGCCGGAGTCGGCGAACGCTTTGGCGTGCTTGGCTGCGTCGCCGCTCTCGCAGGTCGGCAAGGCGATGCCGGCGACCAACAGCAGGTTCTCCACGAACGTCAGCCTGGCCCCGAAGTCGCGGCGCTTGCCGATCCCGGCCAGGAAGACCGCCGGCGCCTGGCCCGCCTGCGCGGCGGCCCGGGAGCGGTCGCGCAGCGCCTCGAACACGGCCGCGTCCCGCCTGGGCGCCAGCGCGGACGCCGGGGCGTCGGGACGCGGCGTCGCCGGGTGCGGCGTCTCGTCGCGCATCGGGAACATGCTCACGCCGGTGATCGGCTGCTTACGGCTGGCGAGCCGCTGGTCGCGCCGCTGCACGGAGCGGTCGATGCGGTCGTTGACCAGCCCGGACTCGATCGCCGCGCCCATCCCGCCGGCGGTCTCGATCTCGCCGAGCAGCGCCCAGGCGGCGACCGCGAGCTGGTCGGTCAGCGACTCGACGTACCAGGAGCCGCCGGCCGGGTCGTTGACCCGGGCGATGTTCGACTCCTCGGCCAAGATCACCTGGGTGTTGCGCGCCACCCGCCGGCTGAAGTCGTCCGGCAGGCCGATCGCGGAATCGAAGGGCAGCACCGTGACGATGTCCGCGCCGCCGACGGACGCGGCGAAGCCGGCCACCGTCCCGCGCAACATGTTGACCCAGGGGTCGTCCCGGGTGGCCATGCGCGCGGACGACACCGCGTGCTGCAGCGCCCCGCGCTGCTGGGCCGGGACGCCCAGTTCCTCGCCGACGCGGGCCCACAACCGGCGCAGGGCGCGCAGCCGGGCGATTGTCAGAAACTGGTCGGCGGTGGCGGAGACCCGGAACAGGATCTGTGCGTACCCGGTCTCGACGGGCACCCCGTCGGCCTCGAGGGCGCGCAGGTAGTCGATCCCGGTGGCGATGGCGAAGGCGAGCTCGTCGACATCGGCTGCGCCGGCGTCGTGATACCCGGTGACATCGACCGTAATGGCGCGGGCGATCTTGAACTCACCGAGCGCCCGCACCCACTCGCCCAGCCCGGACGCATCCGGCTTCGCGCCGGCGAAGACGGCGGCGGCGTACGGGTCGAGGCCGAGGTTGCCGCGTTCGGTGGCCGGATCCTTGCCCGCGGACTTCCAGTAGTCGAGCAGCGCCCGCGCGGCCGCGTCCTGACCGCGCCGCGAGGAGACGCGCACGCCGGCCAGGTCCGCGATCACGCCGGCCAAAGCCTTGGGCAGGTCGGACGGCGCGAGCGCGTCGTCGTCCAGGCGTAGCCACAGCGAGGTGACTCCCCGCTCGAGGTCGGTCAGGATCGCCGCGTTGGTCGCCTTGGGGTCAGGGTCTTCGTAGAGCGCGCAGATGTCCCAGGCCACCGGCTCGCCCTTGCGGACGGACGTCCCCCGCTCGAAGGGCATCACGCCCGGGTGACCCAGCGGCGGAGTTCCCCCCTCGGGCAGGGTGTAGATCGGCTCGATGGACAGGTCGTCCACGGTGACGGTGCGCAAGCGGGCCAGGGCCTTGTCGAGCCCGATCTCCTTGCCCGGGGGACGTCCCCGGTTGAGGACCTTGAGCACCTCTGCTTCCCACACCTCACGCGACGGCGGATCGAAATCCCCCGCCAGCGGGATCTGCTCAACCTTTTCTGCGCTCACCTGCGGCGCTCCTTCCCCGGCTCGACCAGCGCGCGCGGGCCCGAACGATCCGGCCCGGTTGCGGGTCAGCCTATCGGTGGACCTCCACAGCGAAGTGCCGGGGGTGGTGCGCCCGGTGGGGCACGAGCGTTGCGATCTTCGGCCCGATCTCGCCCGGTTTTCGCGAACCCCCAGCGCCGAAGCCGGCGCTCGGGTCAGGTGACCTGCCGAACGAGCGCCTCGGCGGCGTCGATGATCTTCACCGTCTCGCGCTCCCAGTGTGCTTCCTGGCCGCGGTAGGGCCCGGTGCCGAGGCTGATGATCACCGCGGCCGCGCGCAGGCGCAGCTCGGCCGGGTCGACGCGGGTGTCGAACACGGGCACCCAGCGGCGGATCAGGGAATGCACCCGGGACGCCTGCTGCCGGTTCATCCGCTGCACGGTCGACAGGTGCGCGATCAGGCAGGCCAGGTCGTCGGCCCGCGACCCGGGGCCGACGGTGTCGACGTCCAGGACGCCGCAAATGCGGCCGTCGGCCACGTGCAACTGGCCCTCGTGGAAGTCTCCGTGGGTCGGCTCGTTGCCGGGCGGGATCCCACCCAGGCCGGCGCCGATCTGGGCGACCATCCAGTTCAGCCGCGGCTCGAGTACCGGCATCGCGCGGATCACCATCTGCGCATAGTGGGCGACGGCGTCCGACCAGGGCGGACGCCGCTCCAGTTGGGTCACCGACATCGGCATGGCGTCCAGGACGCCGATCAGGTCCTCCGCCGAACAGGGGTCGCTGGGGTCGAAGATCGCCTTCGCCAACGGACGTCCGGGCAGTCGGCGCAGGATGAGCAAGTAGTCCGATGTGGTGGCCGCAATGGCCGGCGCGGGGACGCCCGCGGACAGCAACACCTCGTGGCGCAGCTTGACCTCGGCGAACAGCTTGGGTCGCAGCACCTTGGTGTACAAGATGGCCGCCGGGTCGCTGATCGTGGCCTTCAGGACGGCCCGGCGCCGCGGGCGGTAGCCGATCATGTCCAGCCGGACGTTCTGCGGCGCCACTCTCGTGGGGAAGACGTGCTGCTCGTTCAGGATCGCGGCGAAGTCGTCGGCGTAGGCGGCCCGGGCCAGCCCGGGCAGATCGGGATCCTTGGGGTAGATCCAGACGGCCACCTCGCGATCGCCATCGGCGAAGACCTGCGCCAGTTCGTCCGACTGCGCCAACCCACCGGCGCGCGCGCTGACCCCGAGCAGTTCGTCCCGGCGCCCGTAGGCCCAATCGACCACGGCGGAGTAGGTGGCGGTGGTCGAGTGCTGGGGGTGGGCGTCCACATGGTCGAGCGTCCAACTGACCAGCGACCCGCCGGAGTGTTCCACCGCGGCGGCGAGCAACTCCCCGACCGCCGGTGAGGTCAGCAGGACCGAGCCGTCGTCGCCGTACATGCCCCTCCTACCCGCCGGTGCGCTGCCGGAACCCTACTGCCCCGGAGTCGTCGGCGTCGTGGGCCGAGGCGGGTTCGACTCCGCGATCGGGGCGGGTTCTGGGTCGAGCCTGCGGAACCGCAGGCGGGCGGCGCGTCGGCCGTCGAGTTCCGCGACGGTCAAGTCGATGCGTTGTCCCCGCTCGGGTGCGGCCGCCTCGATCAGGTCCGCCTCGATGCTGTCGTCCACCTTCGGCAGCCTGCCCAACCGGGCCATCACGTAGCCGGCGACGGTGTCATAGGGACCCTCCGGGAGCAGCAGCCCCGTCGTCTCGGCGAACTCCTCCAGCGTCTGCAGCCCGTCGATGATTGCCTCCCGATCGACCGCACCGCCCCGATCCACCACCAGGTCGTACTCGTCGGTGATCTCGCCGACTAGTTCCTCGACCAGATCCTCCAAGGTGACGATGCCCGCCGTGCCGCCGTACTCGTCCCGGACGATGGCCAAGTGCGCCGCGGCGCGGCGCATCTGCGTGAGCGCGGGCAGGACCCGCAACGTTTCCGGTAGCGAAATCACCGGCCGCACCAGTTGGCCGACCGGCGCGGCGCGCGCGTCGGGATCGAGATCGATGAGGTCGCGGACGTGGACGAAGCCGAGCACGTCGTCCGACGTGTTCCCGACCACGGGGTAGCGCGAGTGCGTCCCGTCGCGGATGGCGCGAAGCGCCTTGTGGGCGGGCATGGCGCCGTCGAGGAAGTCCACCTCGGTGCGCGGGATCATCGTCTCGCGCAAGCTCACCTGACCGGCTCCGAACACCTCCGCGACGATCTGGCGCTCCTCGTCCCCCAACGTCTGCGAGGACGAAACCAACTGGCGCAGTTCCTCGTCGCTGACGTCCTCGCGGCCGGCGTTCGGGTCGCCACCGAAGACGCGAACGGCCAGGTTCGTCGATGCCCCGAGCAGCCAGATCACGGGACGCGCGATCCGCGCGATCAGGAGCACCAACGGCGCGAGCGCCATCGCCATGCCCTCGGCGCGCTGCATGGCTAGGCGCTTGGCCGTCAGTTCGGCCAGCACGATCGTGAAGTACGAGATCACGAGGGTGATCGTGACCAAGGCGATCAGCTGCGCGGCCGCGCTGGGCACCCCCCAGGACTCCAGCACCGGAGTCAGCGCCTCGGTCAGGGTCGCGCCGCCGAAGGCCGCCGACATGAATCCGGAAAGGGTGATCGCGAGCGAGACCGCCGAGAGGAAGCGGTTCGGATCCTGCGACAGCTCGGCGACCGCCTGGCCCCGGCGCCCGCGTCCGGACAGCTTCTTGACCTGGGTGTCGCGGAGCGAGACCAGCGCCATCTCGGCCGCCGCGAAGATCGCGTTGATCAGCATGAAGATGCCGATCACCAAGGTGTCGGTGACGATGCGATTCAACTGGTCCTCCGAGCCGGGGGTCTCAGACTACCGGCGCCCCCGCGCGGCGCACCCCACCGATCCAGGGGGAGACGGCGCGGCCCCGGCTTCGAGGTCGTCGTCAAGACAGGTCCTCCTGGGTGCGGCCATGCGCACACCGGCAAGGCTTCGGCCGCGCGGAATGGCGCACCCGGCCCCGGCGCCGGATCGGACGTTGTCGCGGCGCAGGGACGAAGACGCCGTGTGCAACGATTCCCCCGTGCCTTTGAACATCGCGGTAATCGGGACGAACTATCTCGGCGCGGCTCATGCCGCCGGAATGGCCGAGTTCGGGCACAGCGTGATCGGCGTCGACATCGACCCGGCGCGCGTCGCGAAGCTGAATCGGGGCCAATCGACGATCTTCGAGGAAGGCCTGGAGCCGCTGCTGGCCAAGCACACCGCGTCCGGACGCCTGCGGTTCACCACCGATCACGCCGAGATCGCCGATTGGGCGGACGTCCACTTCGTCTGCGTCGGAACTCCGCAGTCGGAGTCGGGCGCGGCCGATCTGAGCCAGGTCTGGTCGGTGGCCGAGGCGCTCGGTCCGCTGCTGACCAGGCCCACGTTGATCGCGGGCAAGTCCACAGTTCCGGTGGGCACCGCGCCCAAGCTCGCGGCTCGGCTGGCCGAACTCGCCCCGGCCGGCGAGGGCGTCGAGGTGATGTGGAACCCGGAGTTCCTGCGCGAGGCGTACGCGGTGGCCGACACTCTGCGACCGGACCGGATCGTCCTCGGCGTCGCCTCACCCAAGGCCCTGGCGACGATGCGGGCGGTATATGCCATCCCGATCAGCGAGAACGTCCCGGTGGTCGAGTGCGACCTGGCCACCGCCGAGCTGATCAAGGTGGCCGCGAACGCCTTCTTGGCGACGAAGATCTCGTTCATCAACGCGATGGCCCAGATGTGCCAGGCCGCGGGCGGGGACGTGACCAAGCTCGCCGACGCGATCGGCTACGACAAGCGCATCGGCCGGGAATTCCTGAATGCCGGGCTGGGCTTCGGCGGCGGCTGCCTACCCAAGGACATCCGCGCACTCGCGGCGCGCGCCCGCGAACTCGGGGTGGACGTCCTGGCCGACTTCATCGGCGACGTCGAGGCCATCAATCAGGGCCAGCGAGCCGAAGTGGCCGAGTTGGCCGTCGAGCAGCTGGGTGGCGACGTCCGCGGACTCAAGATCGCCGTCCTGGGCGCGGCGTTCAAGCCCGGCACGGACGATACCCGCAACTCCCCCGCCCTCACCGTCGCCAAGATGCTCGTCGAGGTCGGCGCGGACGTCCACGTGTACGACCCGCAGGCGCAGGTCGCGGCGCCGGGAATCACCCAGGACGACTCCATCGCCGATTGTTTGGCCGGCGCCGAGATCGTCCTGCACCTCACCGAGTGGCCGGTTTTCCGGCAGATCGATCCGGCCCAGCTAGTGCAGGTGGTCGCCAACCCCGTCGTGATCGACGGGCGCCTCAAGCTCGACCGCGAGTGGTGGACGGCGGCCGGCTGGAAGGTCGTCCAGATGGGTCGCGCGGCCACCCTGTGAGCACGCTGCTGGCCACACCGGCAGGGCGGATGGGGGTGTCGGTCGCCGCCGCGACGGCCCTTTACGGCATCTCGTTCGGGGCGTTGGCCGTGGCTGCCGGATTGGATGTCTGGCAGGCGGTCGTCCTGAGCGCGGTGATGTTCACCGGCGGATCGCAGTTTGCCCTGATCGGCACGCTGGCTACCGGCGGCGGGTTCGGGGCGGCGACTGCCGCGGCGTCCCTGCTGGGTGTGCGGAACGCGATCTACGGCGTCCAACTGAACTCGCTGCTCGCCCTGCCGACCCGCCTGCATCCGTTGGCCGCCCAGTTGACGATCGACGAGTCCATGGCGACCGCGATGGCCCAGGGCGATCTCGCCGAGCAGCGTCGCGGCTTTTGGACCGCCGGGCTCGGCGTTTGGGTGGGATGGACGTCCCTCACCCTGGCCGGAGCACTGCTCGGCGAGCGCCTGGGCGATCCCCGCGTCTTCGGCCTGGACGGGGCCGCCGTGGCCGCCTTCACCGGTTTGCTCTGGCCGCGCTTGAAGGGCGGCGA
>JBDHZK010000103.1:0-9887 GCA_039811865.1 Propionicicella sp.
GACGTCCCCTCCCGCCACACCCGGGCGCCCAGTTGCGGCGTCGTCGAGCCCGTCACGTAACTGTCGAGGTTGAGCTTCATCCCCGCCGTGATCGTGAATGGGACGGCGACGTCGGCGCCGATCTTGTTCTCGGTGGTGGCGTTCACCCCCTGCATGAAGGCGATCGTCCCGACCCCACCCACCCCGATCTTCAAGCGGACGCGGTACATCGCGGCGCCGTTGCGCCGCAGCACGGTCGAGGTGTAGGTGGATCCGAAGCCGCTGGGCACAGCGCTCACGCTGAACTGGACGCGGACGTTCTCGTCGGCCGCCGAAACGGGTAGGTAGGCGGCACCGTGGGTGCGGGCCGCGGGGTAGGTGATGACGCCCCGGCTGGCAACGGAGAAGCTGGCCGAGGGCTCGACCGACCAGGCCCCACCAGTCGGCGCACTTCCCCACCCGCCGCGGGCGACGGTGCGGGCGAAGGTGTCGGCGGCGTTCGCCGTGGAGACGTAGCCCGACACGTCGGCGCTGGCCAGGGGGGCGATGGCGGCGGCCAGTACGCCCAGTCCAGTGGTAAGGGCAGCCAGGCCCATGATTCGGCGATGGAACTTGCGCGCGGCGGTCGACATGGCGAATGGCCCTCTGAGTCGGGGGGACGAAGCTGAGCGGCAGCTTAATCACCGCTCAGGATTCGAACGCAACCCCCGGTTTGACCGTGGGTTGAGACTCGCCGGCTCCGGTCAAGGCCGATTGGGAACCCGGGGGAAGGCGGTTGGCTATGGCTCGCCCGCAGAGTGGGACGCCGCGATGTCGTCCTCAGGGAGTGGACGAGTCTGGGCGCCGATCGGCCCGTTTCCTGGGCCGGGCCGTCAGCACCGTGCCCAACAACGGGGCGTCCACGCCGCGCAGGACGTCCTCGGCCGCGCGGAGATCCGCGCGCTGGCTCACCGCCGAGCGCGCCACCAGCACCACGGCATCGCTCAGCGCCGCCACGGCGGTGGCGTCCGCGCAGGGCAGCACTGGCGCGGTGTCGACCAGCACGCGGTCGAACCGCACCGCCAACCTCGCCACCAAATCGCGCACTTCCGCGCTGGCGAGCAACGCCGCCGGGTTGTCCGAGGTCGCGCCAGCGGCCAGCACGAACACGCCCGCCCAGTGCTGCAGTGCGTCGTCCAGGGTGTCCGGCTGGGCCAGCACCTCGGCCAGCCCGGGGCACTCCGACAGCCCCAGCGAAGGCGCCAGACCGCGCCGCCTAAGATCGGCGTCGACCAGAACCACCCGCTCGCCAGTCTCGGCGAATGCTTGGCCAAGGCCCGCGACCAGCGTGGTCTTGCCCTCGCCCGCCTCCGCCGAAGTAACCGCGACGACCCGGCGCCGATCCGTCCCCGGCTCGCCGTCGACCGAGCCGAACGAGACGTTGGCTCGCAGCCTGCGAAGGTCCTCGGCCGCAGCCGATCTCGGAGCATCGATCAGCACGTTCGCCGCCCGATCGGCCAGCAACTCCGTCTCCCCGATCACCTCGGCCGAGATGGCCTGGCGCAGGTCGGTCCGTGTCCGGATCGCGGTGTCCAGCAGCTTCCCCACCCACACCCACCCGAGCGCCACGAGCAGACCGCCGCCCGACCCCGCCAACAGGTAGGTGCGCAGCTTCGGGGCGACCTGTTGTGCGGCAGTCGGGCCGTCGACAAGGTTGAGTTGAATGTGCTTGCCGGAGGTGCTGTTCTCCAGATCTGAGGCCAGCTTGGGAAAGGTGGCCGACATGGCCTTGGCGATGCGCTCCGCGCGCTGGGGTGAGGTGTCGGTGACGTCGACGACGAGCATCACGGTGCTGACCTCGGTCGAGGCTTCGACGCGTTTGGCGACCTCGTCGGCGCTGAGCCCGACGTTGTCGGCACTCAGAACGCGCTGTCCGGCCAGTTCAGAACTTGCCAGACGCATCAGCGAGGGCAGCTTCGCCTGCGCAAAGTTGGTCGAGGCGCCGGCATTGGCCGCGCCGGGTGAGGTGACATAGAAGCGCAGGTGACTGGAGTAGTCGCGCGGGACGAACGCGTAGGCGATCGCACTCAGCAGCAGGCCGACACCAAGGCAGGTGGCGAAGACTCGCCACTTCCGGCCGAGCAGGCTCAGGTAGGCGCGAAGGTTCACGTCTGGCGTCCTTCCAAAGGATTCGCAAAGGCAGTACTCATCGGTACAAGAATCGTGATCTGGTCGTGGGTACGGAGACGGCCCCGCTGTCGGGGCGCACGGTCCGTTGCGGCAGCAGCGCCAGCGCCAGCACCAAACTGAGCCCCGCGCTGTAGAAGGGTGCGAACGCCAGGTTCCAGATCGTCCAGGTCGCCAAGCAGACGTGCAGCGGGGTCGCGGCCTGGTGGTTGAGGCGTTCGGCCAGGCCCCGGACCACGATCAGCGCCACGATGGCCGCCAGGGCGAGGCCGACCAGCCCCGAGCGGGCCCAAAGGTCGCCGATCACCGAATGCAGCGTGACCCCGTCGCCGAACAGGTACCGCTCCACGTAGCCGTTGTCGGGGTGATAGTTGAGGGCGGCCATGCCGTCCTTGGCGACCTGCACGGCGGCGGCGTCCAGGGTCACGCCCATCCCGAAGCCGAACGGCCAATACGCCATCAGGGCCATGGTGGCGAACATCTCGGGACGGCCGCCGGCGATGATCGAGCCGCCCACCTCGACCTGCAGCTCCGATCGCGCCTTGATCTCTGGGCCCAGCGCCCCAGACAGCATCAACTCACTCAGCCCCAAATAGACCACCGCCCCGATGGCAACCAGGAGGACGGTGGTCCCCAGCCAGGTCTTGCGACGGGTCCACGACCACGGCAGCCCCTGCCAGCCGATCAGCAGCGCCGACAACAAGAAGACCGTCATGGACGCCCGGGAGTCGTGGGTCGCGGAGAAGGCGGCCAGGCACAGCAGCAGGACGGCCCCCAGCCAGCGGCGGCGCTCGCCGACCAGCGCCAGCAGGACGATCGCCACCGGGACGTCCAAGGCGTACTTCCAGGGGTTGGCCGACCCGAAGCCGCTGGTGAACCGGGCGGCGATCAGCAGTCCGAGCCCGTACAGCAGGGCGATGGTGTGTAGGCGCAGCAGGGTCCTGGCCCACAGCAACACCCCGACACTCAGCGCGAAGCCGGTCATCAGCGTTGCCTCGAAGGCCATCGTGGTTGGCAAGACCTGGAACCGATCAGGTGCCAAGGACGCGAGTACCAAGCCGGCCGCGACTGCCGTGGCTGCAGCCGCGAGGAGCGAGCGCGCCCCCCGAAACTCGCGCAGGGTGGGTAACCACACCGGCAACAAAACCAACCCCACGACCAGCCCTGGGGTCACCCCGAGGGTGGGGAACACCCGGAGACCAACCAGGAAGACGGCTGCGCCCGCGATGGCCGGGGTGAGCTTGGTCCACGCGTCGTCGCGCAGTAGCGGCACCGCCCGCCTCATCCGCGCCCCCTACCCAGGCCTGATCTTGCGATGGCCGCGAGGGCGCGCAACTCCACGCGCAGGGGCCGGGAGACCATCGCCGCCAAAGCGTACGCCAAGGTGCCGCCGGCCAGCGCGAGGGCCAGTCGAGCGACCGCTGGGCCCTGCGCCCAGGCAACCGAGCCGGCGAAGGCCGCGACACCGAGCAGCACGGAGAGGCCGAGGATCGCGCCGCCACCGGAGACGAGCACCCGGACGTTGATCCCGGCAGTGCGACGCAGCCACCAAAACGAGATCAGCCACTCGATGCCCATGGCAACCGCCCACCCGGCCGCCACGCCGTTCACACCCCACCAGCTACCGCCCAGGACGAACACGACCCGCAGGCCGGTTTGCACCCAGGTGTAGTGCAGTAGCTGGCGTACCAGGCCGCGCGAAACATAGACCCAGTAGCCCACATAGGCCAGAGTCTGGAAGATCCCGGCCAGCCCGAGCAGCCGGAAGATCCAGTCGACGTCCCAGAACTCGCGTCCCAGGAAGACCTGAACGATGGGGGTAGCGGCGCCGATCAGGATGCCCAGGCCGCCGCCGATGCTGAGCCCCATCAGCATCTGCCCGCGCACCAGGTAGGCACGGTAACGCTCCGGCTCGTCCTGAAGCCGAGCCAAGACAGGGATCGCGACGTTACTGATCGGCGCGCGAAACTGCCCCAGCGGTGTCATCAGCAACTGGTAGCCGCGGTTGTACAACCCGAGCGGAGCCGCGCCCATCCGCAGCCCGACCACCACGGTGTCCACGTTCTTGCCGATGTAGTTGACCACTTGGGACGCCGCCAGGTGCCAGCCGAACCTCAACAGCTCGGACATGGTGGCGCCACGGTCGTAGCGCCCCGGCAGCCAGCGCCCGAACGCCCAGGCCAGCACGAGCATGACGCCGTACTGGGTCAGCTGTTGGGCCACCAGGGCGATCAGCCCGAAGTGGGCCACGGCCAGGACGATCGCCACAGCCAGCGCCAGCGTCTGCGCCGCCACGTCGATGATCACCAGGGACTTGAACTGCAGGCGTCTGGTCAGGTCCGCGCGGTGCTGGGTGGCGAGCCCGTTGAAGACCAGGACGAGCGCGAGCGCGCGTCCGACGAACACCAGATCCGGCTGGTCGTAGAGCATCGCCAGCGCCGGCGCGCCGAAGAACAGGCCGAGCGCGAGCAGGAGCCCGACGGCGCTGTTGATCCAGAACAAGTTGCTGCGCTGGGACTTCGACAGGGTCTTGGCCTGGATCGCCGCCGAAGTCAGCCCGAAGTCGCGGAAGATCTCGCCGACCCCGATCACCACGGTGATCATGGCCAGCAGTCCGTACTCCACGCGCGTGAGCAGCCGGGACAAGATGACGACGCCCAGGAACTGTAGGGCGATCTTGGCCACCTGGCCGAGCATCGTTACCGCACCGCCTCGCACGGCCTTGCGGCCCAGATCGGCTGTGTCGGGTGCGACACCCTCGCCCGGCTCGGCGGCGTCGGTTGCCGGAGCCTCGGCCCCGGCGACCCCGGGCGGCCCGGCGACTCGCCGAGGTTGGTAGCCCGACCCGGCCGGTGGGTCTGTCGGCTCCAGGGCAAGACGGTCAGAGTTGGTGGCTTGGTCCGCCAGTCGCCGGGGAGCTTTTGCCGAGCCGGGTGTGGGGCGTTTGCCGATGGCCGGCTCGTCCGTCCGGGACCTCGGCAAGTCGGCGTCCCCGGTCATGCGTGCATCCTGCCACGCCGGTCGTGCCGTCCCGCCCGCCGACAACCGACGTGTCATGCTTGCCGGCATGAGCGCGCCCCCCGCCGATCGGAACGAGCCGTTGGGGGCGATCATCGCCCGGATGGCGGCCGCGCAGAAGTCCAACCGGAACGCGCCGGGCTACTCTCGCTGGGTCAACCGTCCCATCGGACGAGTCTTCGGTGCCGTTGCGTTCAAGGCGGGTTTGACCCCGAACGCCGTGACCGGCGTGAGCGCCTTGTTCACGTTCTCCGCGATCGCCGGCATCGCCTTGTTGCCGCCCACCCCGGCGAGCGGGCTGGCTTGTGCGCTCGGCCTGGTCATCGGCTACGCCCTCGACTCCGCGGACGGCCAGTTGGCCAGGCTCCGCGGGGGTGGCAGCCCCGCGGGGGAGTGGTTGGACCATGTCGTCGACTGCTTCAAGGTGACGACGTTCCACCTGGCGATCGCGATCATGTGGTTTCTTCGCTGGACGCCCGGTCCGCTGCCGATCGGCAGCGTGTTGGTGCCGCTGGCATTCTCGGTGGAGTCGGGAGTGTGGTTCTTCACCATCATCCTCACCGATCTGCTGCTTCGGGCCCGCGGCGTACGGGCGGACTTTAGGGCCGACGGCGAGGAACGTTCGTCCTGGCTGACCAGCTTGTTGGCGCTGCCGGCGGACTACGGGCTGTTGTGCGTTCTCATTGCGTTGATCGGCTGGCCCGTCGTCTTCGTCCCCGTCTACGCCGCGCTTGCCGCCGCGAACATCGTGCTCTTGGCCCTGCAATTGGGCCGCTGGTACCGGCGGGTGGCCGCGTCCTGAAGCCGGCGCCGGTCAGCGCTGCTTGATCAGCTTCGCCGGGACCCCGCCATAGATCCCGTTCGGCGGGTACTCGCCGGCCGACACGACGGCCCCCGCGGCGATGACGCAGCCGTCGCCGATGTGGGCGCCGTCCAGGATGGTGCTTTTCGCCCCGAGCCAGCAGTTGGCGCCGATGGTGATGCCGGCGTGGCTCACGCCCTGCTCGCGGATGGGCAGATCGAGGTCGGCGATGACGTGGTTCTCCGAGTGGAGCGACACGAAGTTGCCGACCAATGTGTCCGAGCCGATCTCGATGCCGCCGGCGCAGCCGTAATAGCAGTCGGTGCCCAGCCCGACGTTGTCGCCGACGGCCATGCCCTTTCCCAACGTTTGGAGCGAGCCGGTGCACTCGACGCGCGAGTTGCGGCCGAGCGCGACGTTGGTTCCGAACCGGACGCCGTCGACCGACAAGGCGTCGATGTAGGCGTTGTGCCCCAGCGTCGTCCCCGCTCCGAACGTGAACTGGTGCGCCGCGCGCACTCGCGCCCCACGTCCCAAGAAGGGACGTTCCCCCCGCCGCGGGAAGGCGACGAACCCGCGAGCCTTCATCAATCCGCGCTCGGCCAAGACCCCGGTGAGGTAACCCGGACCGATTCGCGGGTCGACTCGGTAGTCGGCGCCCTTAACCTTTGAGATCAACTTGCTGACCGCGTCGGCCATGTCGGGCATCGGACTCCTTTGCTCCACCGGTGCCGCCCCTCCGCCTTGCCGCGTCGGGTCAGCTCAGCCGGCGCGGCCGGTGAAGACTGCGTCGGGGAACTGTGGGCCGACACTGACGACGATGCGGACGTTCGATCGCACGCCGGCGTCCATGCGGAAGATGTACGTCCCGTTGGCCTTTGCTCCCTGCGCCACGCTACCGGTGAACGGGGACGCCGGCGGGCCGGTGATCTCGGAGGACGCCTGATTGGCCGAATCCGTGGCGGTGACCACGACGTTGTCCAACTCGACGGGCTTGCCGGTCCGGTTGTGCACGGTGATCGTCACCGCGATCGCCGGGCCCGAGATCTCGCCGGGGTTGGTCGCCTGCGCCTGGATCCCCTTGATCGAGGCCAGATTGACCTCGAGCCCGGACGACACCGAGGCCGTCTTCTTCACGTCGACCGACTTGGCCGGGGAGGGGGTGCCGGCGTCCACGGTTTCCTCGGCGCTGCCGGGGACCGGGGGCGGGACCGGTGTGGTGGGTAGCTGGGAGACCGTGGGAGTCGGGACGTCCGTCGGCGTGGCCGAGGGAGTTGACTGCGTCCCGGCGGTGCAGCCGGCCAGCAAAAGCAGGCCGGCCGCACCCCACGCGACGCCCTTACCGATGGCGCCCATGCGCCCTCCGATCAGGGTTGTGATTTCGCTCAGGGGTTGGTGACGGAATAGTTGTCGAAGCTCACCGAAGCGGTTCCGGACGGGGTCTCGTCGAGCGTCGACGACAGGCCGACGGAGCCGGCGGCCAACGGGGTGTCGTCGGTCACGGACAGTTGCGGAGCGGTCGGTGCGGTCGTCCCCACCTTCCAGGCCTTCATGGTGATGGTTCCGCCGGAGACCGTGGCGACCACGCGGTACTGGTCGCCGGCGGTGTAGGTGGCGCCCAGGTCCACCGTCTTCAGCGTGGTCACCGTGCTGCCCGCGACCTCCTTGGCCACCAGGGACAGGTCGCCGGTGCTGGAGACCGACAGGTCGAGCTGGTACTGACCGGCCGCGCTGTTGCGCACGACGAACCCGCCGCTAAGGGGCGCGCCACTGGTGGTGACGAAGCCGAGGTCGGCGGTGGACGTGGTGTTGGTCGCACTGGTCGAGGCAAGAACCGCGCTGGTGGTGCCGGCGCTGCTCAGGCTGATGGTGCCCACCCCGGACGCGCTGGCGACGCCGTCCCCGGTGGAGTTGGAGTAGGTGTACGAGCCGCCGGTAGTCGCCGGCGCCCAGCCGGTCGCGCTGTCGGTGCCGTAGCTGTCAGCCGCGACCGTGACCGGCGCCGTCGTGGTGACGGCGATGGTCACCGATGCGGTGGCCCCCGAGTTGTCCGTAACCGTCAGCTTGACCGGGTGGCTACCTGGGCTGGCGAAGGTGTGCGTGGTCGGGCTCACCGTGGAGTCGGTCACGTTGTCGACGTTGAAGTCCCACGCCAGCGACGCGATCGTCCCGTCCGGATCGCTCGAGGTGGACGTGAAGGTACAGGTCAGCGCGGTGCACGAGGACGTGAACGATGCGACCGGCACCTTGTTCAAGGTCACCGTCTGCGTAGTGGACGCGGTCGCGCCCAGGTTGTCGGTGACCGTCAGCTTCACCGTGTATGTGCCCCCGGCTGCAAAGGTCTTCGACGGGTTGGGCAGCGTCGAATCGACGGTGCCGTTGTTGTCGAAGTCCCAGGCGTAGGCGGCGATCGTCCCGTCCGAATCGGTGGACGTGGAGGTGAAGTTGCAGGTCAGACCGGTGCAGGTCTTGGTGAACGAGGCCACCGGCGCGACGTTCTTGGCCAGCGTGTAGTGGCTGCTGACCTGGCTCGCCGACAGGGCCGCCGAGTAGATCGCCACGTTGTCGATGGTGCCGTTCAGCCAGGGGCTGCTGGGCTTGTACGGCCAGCCGTTGACGTTGTCGCCGCCGATCCGCCAATAGCCGGTGTAGGCCTGACCCGCGGTGGGCGTGGCGCTGGAGCCCACCTGAGCGCCGTCCACATAAAGCCGCATGCCGGCCGAGGAGAGCGTCGCCACGACGTGGTGCCAGTTGCCGTTGTTCAGGCCGGGCGCGGACGCCAGCACCTTCGCGCCGCCGCTGTTCACGCCGAAGACCACCCGGCCAGCGTTGTCGACGTAGATGTGCCGGTCATAGACCGAGGACGTCCCGGTCTGTGAGTTGCCGAACCCGACGATCTTGCCGCCGACGGTCGAGGTGGTCTTGAACCAGGCCTCGATGCTGAACGTGTTGATGCCGCCTTGCGCCGTCTGCGCTCCGGCCGTTCCGTTGGCCGTCCCGTTGAAGACACCGGCTTCCTGCGGACGTCCCGTGTAACCCGGATTGTTCATGACCACGCCGGTCTTGGGGATCATGTTGTTCCCGCCGACCACATCGGCCAGCCGCGTCGCCCCGCGGGCATCGTCCAGCGTCCAGAAGTTGCGGGCCAGGTCGCTGACCACCTTCTTGTAGTAGGCGTCCTTGAGCGTCACGGTGGCCGGCGTGGTCACGCTCACCCACGCGCTGTGGGCCGCGTTGCCGTCCGGATCCACGGCAACGACCTTGTAGCGGTAGGTGCGGCTGGGGTCGACGCCGGTATCGATCCAGCTCATCGTTGGCCGGTACCACTCGATCGACCAGGTGGACCACTCGTAGACGGGGGTCGTCGTGCCCTCACGGTAGATGCGGTAGGTCAGGGTCTTGTTGTCGAGATCGACGTTTGCCTTCCACGAGATCTTCACCGCGTTGCCCATCGCCTGCAGGGTGGGCTGCGAGGTGGTGCCCCCGTAGATCGGCCCCTCGGCGGAGGGGTTGCCCGGGGTCCCCTTGGTGGCGAAGCGGACGAGTCCCTGCTGGTTCTGGCCGTTCACCCTGGGGAACTCGCCGCCGACGACCAGGAAGTTGCCTTTGGCCTCGTTGGTCCAAGCGGCCTGGTTGATTCCGGTGTAGGTGCCGACCTGGAGGTTGGGGAACCAGTCGACGTGCGTGGTGGCCGGTTGCCCACCGAAGGTGTAGTAGCCGGCCTCGGTGTTTGTCGCCACCTTGCCGCTGGCGGCCTTGGTGAACGAGTCGGCGTGAATGTGCCGGCGCGGGTTGTACTCGGGCAGCGAGCCGATGTTTTGGCAGGTGTGGTGGTGATCGACCGCGTAGACGTAGCTGTTCATGGGCTCGACGTCGTAGGTGTCGCCGTGGCAGTCGGCGAGCCACCGGATGGCGCCGGTGT
>JBDHZK010000104.1:0-9796 GCA_039811865.1 Propionicicella sp.
CGAGAGTGATACCCGAAGCCCCCGGAAACGGTGTCCAACGGCGGCAATCGCCGATCCGACGCGAACCGCGGCTAGGCCGCTGACCTGCGGTTTCGCAGATTCCCGTCGACAGCCGCCGATCGATCAACCTCATGTCACCAGCTACAGACGGCATAGCCAATGCTGAGCAGCACCGGGACGTCCCGGACGCGCTGCCTCCGCGAACGCCGCTGGACCCCAGGGCTGCAGCCGATCGGATTGCCGGCGTGCTGACGACGGTACGGCGCGAGGCTCTCGGCCAGGCGGTTGGGCATGGGGACGACCGGACGCGACGGCCCTGGAGCGTTAAGTGTTGATCCACCCCGCATATGCAGGTCAAATCAACAGCTTGCCGACGCTCGCTACCCCGGCCGCCTTCTGTAGCGATAAAGATGCAGACCCCGTTGCCCTCTATAACGTTACAGAGCAACATAGACACACGGCGTCGCACAGGCGCCGGTTCGGAGATCCGAGGGGGTGAGGTTCGATGCCGCGAGTGACCATGAGGGACATCGCCGAGGTCGTCGGCGTGTCCGTGATGACGGTGTCGAACGCCTTCAACCGGCCGGACCAGCTCAGCCCCGGGCTCCGCCAGCGAATCCTGGATCGCGCCACCAAGATGGGCTACTCCGGCCCGGACGCGGCCGCGCGTCACCTTCGCTCCGGCCGCACCAACTCCTACGGCGTCGTCTTCTCCGAGAAGCTGTCCTATGCGTTCTCCGACCCGTTCGCATCGGTCTGGCTAACGGCGTTCACCCAGGTCATGGAGCAGCACCACGCCAGCGTGCTGCTGCTCAGCGTGCCGGCCAGCGACGCTGCCGCGGCCGTCCGGGATGCCAGCATCGACGGCCTCGCCGGATTGTGCCAGGACGTCGTTGCGACCCGGCAGGCCCGCGACCGCGGCCTGCCCACGGTCGTTTGCTCGTTCGACGAGGACCGCGAACCGCCGGGCGGTTACGTGATCATCGACGACTACGAGGCCGGCATGGACGTCGCGGCCCACCTCAAGCGCCTCGGGCACAAACGGATCAGCCTGTTGGTCGAGGACGCGCAGTTGGCGGGCGGTCCGGCCCAGGTGTCCGAAACCGATCTGCGGGCCTTGCGGGGTGGCGCCCGGCGCGCCGGCCGGGTCGAGCGCGTGCAGCGCATCAGTGGGCTCCTGGACGGGCTGGCCGACGTTTCGCTGAAACTCTTCGTCGCCGGGCCCAACTCGCGGGCATCGGGGAGGAGGGCGGCGGCGGAGATCCTGGACACCAGCCAGCGCCCGACCGCAGTCATCTGCACCAGCGACATCCTCGCCCTCGGCTTCGCGGACGCCTGCGCCGAACGCGGGCTCGCGGTCGGCGCCGACGTCTCGGTCGTCGGTTTCGACGACATCCCCGAGGCCGCGCAAGCGGGACTCACGACCATCCATCAGCCCGTCGCCGACAAGGGACGCCTGGCCGCCGAACTGCTGCTCGACCCCGACCGAGAGCCCCGCCGGATCGTTCTGCCGCACCGGCTCGTGGTGCGCAGTTCGACCCAACCCGTCCCTCAACCAGCCCGCCCGATTACCGACTAGCGGCGCACGCGTCCCAAAGGACGCCGCTTAGCCCCAGCCGGGGAGCAAAACCCACCACAAGGAGACAGTCATGTCCATGTCCATGTTCACCATCGGCCCGGCACTCGATGCCGCCCGCCGGGAGAACCAATCCGCCTTCCCGGACGCTCCGGTCGTCCAGGCAGCGCCCTCCCGGAGGCCTCGGCGAGTTGCGTCCGACGCACTGCTCGCGATCGCCCGGGCCAGCCTGGCGCTGGCCCGACGCCTGGACGCCACCCGTCCGATGCCGGTTATCCAACCGGCCGCGCGGTGAGCCAAGGCGTCAAGAGCTGGTCGACTCCGGTGCTGGGTCGACCAGTTCCGCCGTCGGGGCCTGGAGCGGCCCAGCCGAGGTCCCCGCGGCCTTCCGCTCGGCCACCTCAGCCGCCGTCGGCACCGTGATCTTGCTGATGTTGTGCCGCATGTTGCGCCATAAGAACACGACCACGACGCCCAGGGCCACCACGATCAGCAGCGGCATCCACCCAGCCTTGACGGTCTCGGGGTCTAGATCGAATAGGACCATGGCTCGACACTACTCCGGGCCTCCGCCGTGGCGCCTGGGCCCGCGGGCGGCGTTGCGTCCAACCCGGCGAACAGATCGCTCTCCGGCAGTTCCACGTCGACCCGGCTGCGAGCCAACTGGTAGTCCTCGGTCGGCCAGCCGGCGCGCTGGATCTCCAGCGGAACGGAGAACCAAAAGCCGTCCGGGTCGACCTGCGTCGCATGAGCCAACAGAGCCGCGTCACGCACCTCGAAGTAGTCTCCGCAGGGGACGAACGTGGTGAGTCGCCGGCCCTGCTCGGTCTCTTCTCGCCAGTTCGCCAACCACTCCGCGAAGGGCGATTCGAGCCCGTGCTCGTGCATGAGTTCGTCCAGCCGCGCGAACCTCGCCCGATGGAAACCCATGTGGTAGTACACCTTGGCCACAGACCACGGCTCGCCATGCTCCGGCCAGGCTGCAGGGTCCGCGGCGGCCTCGACCGCGGCCATCGTCACTTTGTGGCACATGATGTGGTCGGGGTGCGGGTAGCCGCCGGTCTCGTCGTAGGTCGTGACCACGTGTGGGCGGAGATCCCGGATCACCTTGACCAGTCGTCCCGCGGCCTCGTCCGGGTCGACCAGCCCGAACGAGCCTTCCGGCAGCGGTGGCAGCGGATCGCCTTCCGGGAGGCCGGAATCCACGAAGCCCAGCCAAACCTGCTCGATGCCGAGGATCTCCTTGGCCTTGGCCATCTCCGCGGCTCGGACGGTCGGGATGTCCTCCTCCGCCACAACCCCCTTGAGCTTCTCGTTCAGGATCGAGCCCCGCTCACCACCGGTGCAGGTGGCCACGACGACGCGCACCCCCTCGTCCACGTACTTGGCGGTGGTGGCCGCGCCCTTGCTGGACTCGTCATCGGGATGGGCGTGGACGGCCAGCAACCGAAACGGCTCGCCGGACGCGTCCAAGCGTGGGGATTGCGCAGACATGCTGCCTATTGTCCACAAACCGACCGGCCGCCGCCCACTCCGATCGGCCGCGCCGTCGGTCTACTCGGGACGACCGACGCGGACCGCAGCGGGCACCTCGTCCGCGCCGGGGGCAGAATGAGCGTGTGACTCAGCATCCGGACGCCGCGGCGGGCCCGCCGCCGACGCCGCCGGAGTCTGCCGCTCGGCTGGCCGAACGCTATCCCCCACGCCGCGGCCGGCGCCGGTTGATCTTCATTGCCTGCCTGCTGCTGGCGGGGGTTGGCCTGGGCTGGCTCATCTGGGCGGCGACGATCGGAGCCAATCCGCCCGTGTCTGGCCGGATCACCGCCTTCGAGGTGCTGTCCACCACCAAGACCCGCGCCACCTTGCTCGTCCAGCGCCCCGACCCGAGCGTTTCGGCCACCTGCCTGGTCGTCGCCCAGGCCGTCAACTACGAACGCGTGGCCGAACTTAGCGTGGACGTTCCCTCGGGGACGCAACAGGTCGTAAAGATCGAAATCCAACTTCGGACCTTCAAACAGGCCACTTCCGTGTGGCTCGACCGCTGTCGTCCGGTTCCCCGCTAGCCCCAACCGCCCGCTGGTGAGGGCATTTGGTAACATCGACAGATGTCCGCAGAAACTCAGACGATCTGGCTCACCCAGGAGGCGTTCGACAAGCTCACCGCTGAGCTCGAATACCTCACCGGTGAAGGTCGCGCCATTGTGGTGGCAAAGATCGCCGCCGCCCGCGAAGAAGGCGACCTCAGCGAAAACGGGGGCTATCACGCCGCCCGCGAGGAACAGGGGCATCAAGAGGCGCGGATCCGACAACTGAAGGACATGCTGCAACGGGCTGAGGTCGGGGACGCCCCCACTCAAACCGATCTAGTGGCTCCGGGCACCCGCGTCACCATCGCCTTCGACGGCGACCCCGACGACACCGACACGTTCCTGCTCGGCTCCCGCGAGGTGCTCGGGCTCGATGGTTCGGTCGACCTGCCGGTCTACTCGCCGCAGTCGCCCCTCGGCGCGGCGATCCTGGGCAAAACGCCCGGCGAGGACGCCCAATACCTGGCACCCAACGGGCGCACGATCAGCGTCACCGTGGTGGCCGTGGAGCCCTTCCAGGGCTGATGGCCGAACCGGCCCTGGTCCACGCATTTCGCGAACCAGGGCCGGCAAGTTACCGACACATCGTGCGGTTTGGCGGGCGGCGATTGAGGCGCCTGAGCCGCGCTCCCGAGGCGCCCCAGTGGCGGCGCCTGTTTCCCTTTCCTCCTTGACTACCGGACCCTCACGAGACGCACTCCGTCCCCTGAGCTGGGCCTGGAGTTGGCCGGGCAAGGCTGTGCGGCCGGTTACCGAGGTGTAAATCTTGCGGACGCCTATGTTCTTCGGGGGTTCGGGCTGCAAAGGTGGCGCTCTCACCTAAGGGTCAGGAGGAATCTCGTGAGCCAGACGACCGAACCGCACCAGTCACTCGCCCATCGGATGTTTCGCCGCAAGGAACTGGTCCCCGGCGGCAAGGACTCAGAGTTGCCCCGCACCCTCGGGCTCTTTCAGCTCACCATGTTCGGCGTCGGATCGACCGTCGGCACAGGCATCTTCTTCGTCCTGGGGACGAACGTGAAGCAGGCCGGCCCGTCGATCATCGTTTCGTTCATCATCGCCGCGGTTGTCGCCGGTCTGACTGCGGTCTGCTACGCCGAGTTGGCCAGTTCGGTCCCGGTGTCGGGGTCGTCCTATTCGTACGCCTACGCCACCCTCGGCGAGGCCGTTGCGATGGTGATCGCCTCCTGCCTGCTGCTTGAGTACGGCGTTTCGTCCGCGGCGGTATCCGTCGGCTGGTCGCAGTACTTGAACGAGCTGATGGACAATCTGTTCGGCTTCAGCATCCCGCACGCGCTGTCCGCCGCGCCGTGGGACGCGACTCCCGGAATCGTCAATATTCCCGCCATGGTGCTCGTCGGTCTTTGCACCCTGCTGCTGATCCGGGGAGCCAGCGAATCGGCCACGGCCAACGCCGTCATGGTGTGCATCAAGATCGGCGTTCTCATTTTGTTCATGGCGGTCGGCGCGCAGGGGTGGAACAGCAACAATCTGGCCGATTTCGCCCCCTTCGGCGTCGGCGGGATCATGGCGGCCACGGGCGGCATCTTCTTCTCCTACATCGGTTTGGACGCCGTCTCGACGGCCGGCGAGGAGGTGAAGAACCCAACCCGGACCATGCCACGCGCCATCGTTATCGCTCTGTTCATCGTCACGGCCCTCTACGTCGGGGTCGCGATCGTCGCGGTGGCCGCCCAGCCGTGGCGGCAGTTCGCCGGGCAGGAGGCGGGTCTGGCTCAAATCTTGGTGAACGTCACCGGGCAGACCTGGCCGGGCAGCTTGCTAGCGGCGGGGGCCGTGATCTCGATCTTCTCAGTGACCCTGGTCACGCTCTACGGGCAGACGCGGATCTTGTTCACGATGAGCACCGACGGCATCGTCTCACCGATGTTCAAGGAGGTGAACAAGCGGACGTTGACGCCGATCAAGAACACCCTGGTGGTCGGCGGAGCGGTGGCTCTGATCGCCGGCTTCGTGCCCCTGGATTACCTCGCCGATCTGACCAGCGTCGGAACATTGTTCGCATTCGCCGTCGTTTCGGCGACAGTTATCATCCTGCGCCGCCGGGAACCCACGCTGAACCGCCCGTTCAAGGTGCCCGGATACCCGGTCACACCGATCCTGTCGATCGTCTCGTGCATCGTAGTGATCGCCAGCCTCCATCCGATCACCTACCTCGCATTCGCCGGCTGGGTAGGCGCATTCTTGATTTTCTATTTCACCTACGGCATCAAACACTCCAATCTCGAGCCCTACCCGCGGAGCGACGAGAAATGAGCATCGTCGTCGGCTATCGACCCCAGGAGCGGCGGACCGGTGCTCTGGACTTGGCGCGCGGGTTCGCAGAGTCGTCCGGACTTCCGTTGGTGGTCTGTTGCGTCGTCCCAGATCGCTGGCAGCCGGTGTCCCCGGCGCGGGCCACCGACTCCGATTACGGCGCATACCTGCAGGGTCTGGCGAAGGACGCCCTGAACGCGGCCCGCGATGTGCTGCAGGGGTGCCGGGCAGACGTCACGTACGACATCGTGACTGCCCGCTCGGCCTCCTCCGGGCTACTGCAGTCGGCAAGCGCGCACGAGGGTCAGATCCTGGTCGTCGGATCGTCCTCGGACGGGCGTTGGGGCCATATCGCGCTGGGGACGGTGGCCGACCGGCTGATGCACTCCTCGCCGATCCCGGTGGCGGTGCCTCCCCGAGGCGAGCACTGGGCTCCGGGTCAGCGGGTGACCCGACTCACCGTCGCCGCCGACGGAACCGAGGGCACCCACGCGCTCCTGGCCCGGGCCGCGGCGGTGGCCGGGCAGGTCGGTGCCGTCATGCGGGCCGTCACCTTCGCGATCCGCCCCGGAAAGATGTACCCGCCGGTGGTTTCGCCCCGCATCGAGGACGAGATCGTCGAACGATGGCGTGTTGGTGCGAAGGCGGAACTCGAGTCGGCCGCAGCCGGGATCGACCCGGAGCCGGAGCAACGCATCATCGACGGCACCGACTGGGAGGACGCGCTGAGCTTCCTCGACTGGGACGACGGCGACGTCCTGGTGGTGGGCTCCAGCAGCGACCAGCCACTGGCCAGCCGCGTGTTTCTGGGTTCGACGGCCGCGCGGATTCTGCGGCACTCTCCGGTGCCCGTGGTCGTGGTTCCCTGAGCCTGGCCCCGCCCTGGGCAGGCTCAGGGAACGCGCCGTCTCGTCGTCCTGGCTCTCAGTCCGGCAGCCCGGCCAGCAGCTTGGCCGCCTCGCTCGGAGACAGCGCCCCCGAGCGGACTTCGTCCAAGACCTGGTCTCGGGTGAGGACGGCGGCGGGCTCCGCCTCGCCGCTCAGCCCCAACTTGACCAGGACGGCGGTGAAGCGCTGCCGGGCGGTGGGATAGGACACGCCGAGGTGTTTCTCGACCTCGCGCAGGTTGCCGCGGGAGGCGAGGAACACTCGCAACAGCTCCAGTTCCTTCTCGTCCAGGGCGCAGAACTCGCAGGAGCCGAACTCCCCAGCCAACTCGCTGCCGCAGCTATGGCAACCCAGGCGGGTGGTGACCAGGTCTCCACCGCAGACGGGGCAGTCCGCCGGGGCCCGGTAGGTCTTGCGCCCTTCGCTCACTGGTTGACCTCGCCCGCCTTGACCTGCGCATAGCCCATCACGACGGCGACATCGAGGCGGGCCGAGCCGTTGCCCAGCACGACCTCGTCGGCGGCCCCCGTGTGCGCGCCGGACCAGGCGATCTTGCCAAGCTGGGCCTCGCCGCGGACCGTCACGTTCGAGTCGTGCTCCAAAGCCACGATCAGCGAACCGGACTCGACCCGCACCCGCGAGCGTCCGGCGGTGATGCGTCCCTTGATGGTCGCGCTTCCTGCCTGGACGAGCGCGTCGTTGATCTCGGCGACGCGCTCCAGGACGGCTCCGCCAGCAGTCACCCGCACCTTGCCCAGGTAGGGCACTTTGTCGGTGTTCAGGCTGCCGGCGGTGACCTCGACGTCGACGATGATCGTTGGATTGACGCGCAGGTACAACTCCTTGCCCAGGCTCATGGCGCGCAGTTCGTCGAGGTTGCGGGGCGGCTTCAGCAACGTGAAGCCGTCCAGGCTCGGGCCGATGTCGCCGTCGCTGGTGACTTCAAGCACCGAGCCGTTGCGCCGAAGGACGTGTGGACCCTCTGCCGCTGCCGTGGCCACCGAGGAGTCGCCGACGATTCGCACCCGGCGGCCGACCGCGCGGACCGAGATCCGATCGACTCCCTTGGAACCGGACGGCCGGCGCGGGGACGGCGGCACCTCCTGGGCGCTCTCCTCGGCCGGCCCGAAGCTGGGTTGGGTGAACTCCTCGCGCGAATGCGGCGAGTACTGGCGACGCGGTTCGCCGAACAGGTCCTCGTTGGACGGCTCGGTCGGCTTGGACTCGGCGGGGCGGGAAGCGGCGTCTGGTTGGGGGGACGCAGCCGCCTGCGTCTTGAGAGCGTCGATCCTGCGGGCGGCCTCGGCGGCGTCGATGCGGCCGGCGGCCAGCTCCTCAAGGATGGGCCTGAGGTCGGGGCTGTTCGTCATGATCCGAGAGTAGGCCCGGACTTCAAGGAATGGAAAGTCCCGCTTTCTATTCTCGGGGTTGACTCAGGGTGGTGCGCAGGTCTGTTGGCAAGTCTTCGGCACCCCGGCTCAGCGCGCGGATGAACGCGCTGAGGAAGGCGATGGTCGGGATGGCCAGCAGCGCACCGACCAGACCGGCGACGGTGGCACCGACGACGATCCCCAGCAGGACGAGCAGCGGGTGGACCTCTACCGCCTTGCCCATCACCAGGGGCTGCAGGAAGTGACCCTCGATCTGCATCACGGCCACCACGATCGCCAGCATGATGACGGCCTTGAACCAGCCGTAGGTAAGCAACGCCAGAGCGACCGCGACGACTCCGGACAAGACCGCCCCGACCACCGGGATGAAGGCGGTCAAGAAGGTGAGCGCGAACAGCGCGAAGGGAAGCGGGATACCCAACGCGAGGGCCCCGATGAGGACACCCGCGGCGTCGATGAACGCGACGATCACTTGGGCGCGCATGTAGGCCACCAGGGACGTCCAACCCTTTCGGGCGGCAAGGTCGGTGGCCGGCTCGGCGCGCTTCGGCAAGATCACCCGCATCACCGACGTCCAGATCTCACGCCCCTGGTACAGGAAGAAGAAGGTCGCGATGATGGCCACGGCCGCGCCGGCGAAGAAGTGACCGATGCGGGTTCCGATGGCGGCGGCGGTCTTCGCCAGTTCCGCGCGTTGCGCGCTGACGTAGTCGGTCAGTTGCTTGGTCCACTCGTTGATCTGGCTCTGCGAGATGTGCAGCGGGCCGGTCGCCAGCCAGTCCAGGAAGCTCTGCGCCGCCTTGACCGCTTGGTCGCCCAACTGGGGTAGCTCGCTAGCGATCTGGGTGCCGACCAGAGCCAGAATGCCTGCCACGAACAAGGCGAGCGCCAAGAGGCCGAGGATCGCGGCGAATAGCGGCTTCACGCCCCATTTGCGCAGCAGCGACGTGAACGGGAACAAGGCCGCGGTCAACAAGATCGCGATCGCGATCGGTATGGAGACCTCGGAGAAATAGCTGAGGACGTAACCGACCCCGATCAGCACCGCCGCAAACAGCAGCAGCCGCCACGACCAGCCGGCCGCGATGGACACACCGGCTGGGATGCCCTTCTCCTCATCCGCAGCCGGAACGCCGACCACCTCCACGCACACGGGGCCGTCCGGCAGCTTGACCGGCACAGGCTCGATCGCGCGGCGAGGCGCGGGAGCGGGCTCGGAACGACCGCGGAAGAACAGGTCCAGCAGCGACACATCGACTCCTCTTGTCGTCCCTGAGCCTACGAGGTGCCCGCCTCCCGAACCGATTTGCCCAGACCCGGCGGGTTTGGCGCTGACCGCGCCGGAGCCGGTTGCGGGTGCGATTCGGGGTGGTGGTCGACCCCGGATCTCACACACAACCGGAGGGCCCGGCCCGACTAGCCTGAGCGAGTGCCGCCTCGACTCCCAGCCCTGCCCAGAACCGTCTGGGTGCTTACGCTGGCGGCATTCTTCGTCGCCCTCGGCTTCGGAGTGATGATTCCGGTACTGCCCATCTTCGGCCGGTCTTTCGGGGTGTCGAACTTCCTGGTCGGCGTGG
>JBDHZK010000105.1:0-9708 GCA_039811865.1 Propionicicella sp.
ACAAACCTCCTAGCCCGACCGGATTCGCGCGCCTGCGGGGCGGGTCCGTTTCGGCGACTCGTAGCCGAGGCGTCCGGAGACCGCCCGGATCAAGACCACGGCCCACATTCGGTAGGGCGCCCAGCGCTCGGCGAACCGCGCGTACTCGGCATCGGTCATGGGCTGCTGGATCTCATAGAGCTGGTGGACGAGGGCGCGGCTGAGTTCCTCATCAAGCGGAAGCTCGTCCACGATGCCGCAGGCACGCAGCCAAATCAGCGAGGCGTAGAACGGGCCGATGCCAGGGAGCGTCCGGAGTTCGGCCTGCGCGGCCTCCGACCCGAGCGCCCGTAGGTGGGCGACGCCGAGCCGCCCCTCCTGCGCGGCCCGGGCGATCGCCTGGAGCTTGGGGACTCGATCGGCTGGTAGACCACCAACCTCGTCGACCCGCAGCAGTCTGCTCGGAGTGGGAAAGGCGTACACAGTGCGCCCCGCCAACTCGTAGGGGTCGCCGTGCTGCTCGCTCAGCCGGGTCCGCACCGCTTTTCCCTGCGCTTGGCCTCGGCGCGCGCTGAGGATCCCCCAGGCGGCGGCCTCGTACGGCGACAAGAACAGCGGCGGCCGAAGTCCTGGGGCGGCCGCTTGTAGGCGTCCGATCACGGCATCGCGCTCGCCGAGTTCGGCGAAGCCAACGCCGTCGACATCGACCGAGAGGATGCGAGCCACCTGCGCGGTGACCACCTCCGCCGGCGACGTCGAACGGATGGTGAGCTCAAGCGCCTCTTCCCCCGGCTGGCGGATCTCCACCCCGGCGGTGGACTCGTAGTCGCCGTCCACGCAGAAGGCCAGCCGACAGACCCCGTCGAAGACTTTCTCGGCCCGATAACCGAAGCCGAAGGTGGCGAACTCCCCCAGGGAGAATGCGCCGTTGGTTGGAATCGTGACCACCGCCGGGAGGGGCGCGTGGGGTGCGCTGTTCGTCATGCCGAAATCCTCGCGCCCAGCTCCGACAGTTTCTGCGGAGGCCAGCCGGCGGTGGCGCCCAGGCGTTGACGCCGGCCCGAAGGCAACCCGTCCTAGGTCCGGCAGCAGCCACCCCTAGGACCTGGTTCGCTCGCTTCGCCTTCGACGCCGATCCAATCGGCCAGCTCGGTCAACGCCCGAACGGCTACCCGGCCCGCCTCGGTGACCCGGTAGTAGACCCAGGTTGCTCGGCGCTCGCAGTCGACCAGGCCGGCCTCGCGCAGGCGGCGCAAGTGGTGGGACACCGTCGGCTGGGAGACGCCCAGGTCGGGAAGGTCACATACGCACACGCGCTGGGTCGCCGCAGACAAGTGGGCCAGGATCCGCACCCGGACAGGGTCGGCCATCGCCCTGAGGACGGCCGCGACTCGCGAAGCGTCCGACGCCCCCAGGGCGGCGACGGCACGCGCCTGCGCAGCGTCCATGGCCAGCGGCGGTGAAGTTCTCACAAGCAACATATTGACGAATGTCGAATCAGTCCGCAAGATGGCTGCATCGAAGTCCATCGATTCAAGGAGCACCCCATGCTGGAGATCACTGACCTGCGCGAACTGGTCCGCGAGCGCTACGCCGCCGCGGCGCAATCCCTCACCACCCAGTCCGGCTCATGCTGCGGCCGCGACGCCGAACTCCCCGGAGACGATGTCTTCGGTGCGGTCCTTTACGCCAGCTCCGACGCCACGGGCGCGGGTGAAGCGCTCGACGCGTCCCTAGGCTGCGGCGTACCGACCGCAGTCGCCGACCTACACGAGGGCGAGACGGTGCTCGACCTGGGATCGGGTGCAGGAGCGGACGTCCTCATCTCGGCCGGACGGGTCGGCCCGTCAGGCCGCGTGATCGGGCTGGACATGACCTCGGAGATGCTCGAACTCGCCCGCCGCAACGCCGCTGCGGCCGGCGCCGACAACGTCGAGTTCATCCAGGGCTATCTGGAGGAGATCCCACTCCCCGACGCCAGCGTCGACGTGGTCATCTCCAACTGCGTAATCAATCTCGCGGCGGACAAGACTGTCGTCCTCGCCGAAGCGGCCCGGGTAACCCGAGGCGGCGGTCGCTTCGCGGTATCAGACGTGATCGCCGACGCCGACATGGACGAGACCACCCGGAACGACCTTGCCGCGCACACCGGCTGCATCGCCGGGGCGCTCACCGAAGAGGAGTACCTGCAGGCCCTGAGCGCGGCGGGCTGGACGCAAGTCGAGATTCGCCCGACCCATCGCGTCCACGAGCACGCCCAAGCGGCGATCATCCGGGCCGTCAGAGCTGAGTGGACCGCTGAATAGGTGGAAACGTGCGACGGTTCGGCGCCAGCAACCCAACCAATGCCTTGTGCCACGCCCGCCTTGGCGAAGCGCCGCACAAAACCACCGACCGGAGGCTCCGCCGGAGCCTCGAAGACCCCAGCGCCAGCTAATCCCCATGGGTCGACGCAACCCCAAGCGCGCTTGACAGCCAACCCACAGAGAGGCCAAACGGGCCGCCCAGGCGCCGCCACTTAACTTGCCCACAAGGCCGGAAGAGCAGCGCGACGCTCAACGAGACGTGGTTGCAAACCGGGCTACCTGCAAGTAACTTTGATTCCGTAGCTGGCGGGCGGGACTTCCCCCGGACCCGTCCGCCAGCACAATCGAAAGGCCCCTGCGATGACCAACGCAGCGCTCGCGCCCCTTTCTGCCAACACCAAGACCGCAGTCGTCGACGTCGTCATTCCCGTCTACAACGAAGAGGTCGACCTCGCGCGTTCGGTCGTCCGGCTACGCGACTTCCTCGACGCCGAGTTCCCCTATTCGTTCGTGATCACAATCGCCGACAACGCGTCCACCGACTCCACTTGGACGATCTCCGAAGGCCTTGCCCGTCAGGACGAACGCATCCGCGCCGTCCACCTGGACGCCAAGGGCCGTGGCCGGGCGCTGAAGCAGACCTGGCTGGCATCGGCCGCCGATGTCGTCGCCTACATGGACGTCGACCTGTCCACCGACCTGCGGGCGCTGCTGCCGCTGATCGCGCCCCTGATCTCGGGACACTCCGACCTCGCCATCGGCACCCGGCTCGCCCGCGGCTCGCGCGTCGTCCGCGGGCCCAAGCGGGAGTTCATCTCCCGCTGCTACAACCTGATCCTGCGTTCGACCCTACGGGTGTCCTTCTCCGACGCCCAGTGTGGCTTCAAGGCCATCCGATCGGACGCCGCCGCCCGGCTGCTGCCCTTGGTGGAGGACACCAACTGGTTCTTCGACACGGAGTTGTTGGTGCTGGCCCAGCGGGCGGGGCTGCGCATCCACGAGGTCCCGGTCGACTGGGTCGACGACCCCGGCACCACCGTCAACATCGTCGCCACGGCGCGCGAAGACCTGCTCGGCGTCTGGCGCCTCCTGCGCGGCCTGACCAGCGGCCGCATTCCGATCCAGCGCCTCCGCGCCGAGCTTCACGGCGAGGCGCCGGCCAGCGTCCCCGGCGTGCCGAACGGCATGTTCGCGCAAGTAGTCAGGTTCGCCACGGTGGGCGCGGCGAGCACGCTGGCCTACTTCGTCATCTACCTGCTGCTGCGTTTGGGCATCGGGGCTCAGGCGGCCAACCTGATCGCGTTGCTCGTGACAGCGGTCGGCAACACCGCCGCCAACCGGCGGCTGACCTTCGGTGTCACCGGGTCGAAGGACGTCCTCAAACACCACGTCGGGGGCCTCATCGCCTTCGCGATCGCCCTCGGTTTGACCTCGGGTTCCCTGTGGGCCGTGCACGCCATCGACCCCGCGCCGTCCCGTGCGCTCGAACTAGCCGTCCTGGTGGTGGCCAACGCGGTCGCGACGGCGATCCGATTCGTCGCCCTGCGCGGCCTGATGCGCCCGGGCCCCACGCCGGCCTAGCGCTCACCAAGCCTGGGCCCGTACACCGTCCAGAGTTCGCCAAGGAACAGCCGCCCGAACGACTCCAGTCCCTGCCGAGGGGCCGCGCCGACAGACCTGAACGTCGCTAGCTGCCGGACGAAGTCGGTGAGCTTGATCGAGATGATCCCAGCCGCCAGAACCTCGGCCGATTCGTCCTCGCCCGCGTGGTGTCCCTGAAGGATGCGCACGTACAAGGTGGTGGTGTCGCGGAGGACGTCTAGCCCACCGTCGATGTCCTTGCGTCCGACCAGCGTCATCGGGTTGCCGGCGGGACCGCTGAACCAGAGCCGGTAGTCCATCGTCCGGTGCTGCTTGCGCGCCGCCGGCTGGAACAGGTTGAACCATCCAGCCTGCACCGGGAACCGTCCACCCAGGGCATCGCATTCGACAAACCCCGTTGCGGTGCCCTCATGGCCGGGTTCGGCGACGAAGCGCTCCACGTCGTCCGCCGTGATCGTCAACTCGAACATCAGGCGCGTCCGCTCCTGCCGGCCCCGCGCCCGGCCCCGGTGCGGGTCGCTCTCCCCCAGGCAGACATGGCCGCGCATCCACTCGGTGAAGCTGACGCTAGTCCAGCGCCGCGACGCCTCGGCCGGCTCGGCGTCGGGATCGATCGCCGGCAACCGGGGACGGACGGGGTCGCGTACCAGGCGCGGCGCCGGGAAACCCGATACGACCTCTGGACGCCCCGGCTCTGCCAGCAGTGCGTCGCACATCCGGTCGGAGTGGGCCGCGATCGTGAGCGCCGGGTTTCCGCCAACGGGCCCTGGGAAGACCGCCCCGTCGGAAAGGTACAACCCGGGCAGCCCGAACACCCGCCCGAACGAGTCGCAGACGCCCTCGGTGGCCGTCCGCCCCATCGGCGCACCGCCGAGCGGATGGACGGTGATCACCCGCTTGGCCTGCCACAGCGGGTTGTCGACGAAGCGGCCGCCGAACTCGCGCGAGATCGCCACCATGGTCTGGCGGAGCTGGGCGAAATAGTCACGGCTGGTGCTGGTGTACCAGTTGACCATCAACCTCCCGTGGTGCAGCGAGACCACGCCATCGGCGATGTCGCGGCCCATCCCCAGCAGCGGCAGTAGCGCCCGCGACCCGTCCCCTGGGCCGAGGGCCATGGCGAGCTCGTCGGAGATCCGCGTGTCGCCGCTGTCGCGCAGGACGTCCCACAGCGTGTCGGCCACCGCTGCCCCGACCGCGGCCAGCCGCGTGGACCACCTCGCGGCCTCGCCCATCCACAGGTATGCGACCGGTACGCCGGCGTCCTCGACGACGTGGCCGCGCGCGCCGTACCGGCCACCGTCGACGTCGTCACGCACGGTGATCGCGGTCGTGATCACCGGCCCCTTGTCGGCGTGCAGGCCGAGGGGACGACCGTCCGGGTGCGTCGCGTCGAACACGAACCCAAGGACGTCGCCGTTGCCACTGAACCTGGTCCCCAGCGCGGGGCTGAGCGTCGGCAGAGCCGAGCGATTGCGCAGCAACAGCCGGGTCGTCCCCAGGGCACCCGCGCCCAGGATCAGCCGCTCGCAACGGATGCTCCGCAGCACGGCCTCGGGGTGGTCCGGGGTGACGGCGGAGTAGTCCGCGTAGCGCACCTCCCAGTCGCCGCCCGGCAGCGACCTGATCCCCTTCACGCCCGCGTCGGTGCGCAGGTCTGCGCCCTGATCCGCCGCCGCCGAGAGATAGGTGTGGTCGAGAGTGTTCTTGGCACCGTCGTTGCAGCCCAGGCAGCACTCGCCGCAGCCCCGGCAAGACACCCTGGGCGATCGGTGCAGATTGCCGTAGGGCGCAATGGGCAGCGGTACCCGAGGGGACGGCGGCTGCCCGACAGCGCCGAACGAGATCGCCAGCGGTGGCCGGTCGACGTGCAAACCCAGCCGTGCCCCCGCCTGCTCCATGGCCAGGGTCTTGGGCGTGTCCGAATACGGATAGGGCACCGGGGCGAGCATCGCCTCGACCCGGTCGTAGTGCGGATCGAGGTCGGCCCGCGTCACCGGCCAGTGCTCGTAGCCGCCGCCAGGCAGCGGCGACTCGCGGACGAACCACTTCTCGGGCTTGCGCATCAACACGTTTGCATAGATCAGCGAGCCGCCACCCAGCCCCGCCGAAACCAGGCCGAGGAAGCCCGGGAACGCCCAGGCGTCGTAGAGGCCGCGCATCCCCTTGCCCGGGTCCCAGAAGTTTCGCGACACCTCGTACGGCGCCCGCGCGAAGCTTCCCGGCGGATATCGCCGTCCGCGCTCGAGCAGGACGACCGACCGTCCCGCCTCCGCCAGCCGATACGCCGCGACCGAACCGCCGAACCCCGAGCCGACGACGACCGCGTCCACCCTCTCGACCATGCCGGTCACGCCTGGCCTCCTTCGCCGAGGTGGTTCGTCATCGCCGCCGGCGGCCGATTCGCCGCACGTCCCGGATCGTAGGCGCGCCGCCGGGTCACCCGCGAGCCCCCATCAACGCGGCTCACCGTGCCGGGGGACGCCCGCCGGATCGGCCGACCAACGGGCGCGTTCGCGGCTCAGGTTCGCTGCGGCGGCATCGGCCCACAGCCGCGACCCCGGCTGGGTGCGGTAGAGGGGGTCGAGCGCCTGGAGCCGATCCAGGACGGCCAGCCGTCCGGTGGCGAAGTCCGCGTCCGACAGGTGCTGATTCTCCAACCGGACGTCCCGGACGTACAGGTCGTAGCGCCCCTGCGGCTGGCCAAGGATCGACAGATCCGCATCCGCCAACTGGGCGCCCGGGACGTCCCTCGGTGGTGGCGCGTGCGCGACGGTCAACAGCACCAGCCGGACCACCTCGTCCACCCGAGCGGGTGGTAGCCCGGCGACGCTCAGGGAAGCCGCGGCCAGCTCCGCGGACGCCTCCTCGTCGGTGCCCGGCGAACAGGCGTAGACGGCGTCGTGAAACCAGGCCGCCAGCCGCACTTCGTCTGCGAGCTCCGCCCGCCTCCCCAGCTCGTCGAGTGCGCCCAGCACCTGCGCGAGGTGACGTACGTCGTGGTAATGCCGGTGCGGCTCCTGCCAACGCTCAAGCAGCTCGGCGCCCAGTTGCGGTGCCTGCGGGAGCAGCCGCGCCCAGGCGTCGGTCAGCCCCGGCAGCACTTGGTGACGCTTGGGCGTGCGCTGCGGCGTGCGCATCCGCAGCCCACTGGCGAGCAGTCGGCGCATCAGCACAGTGGTGGACACTGCCTGCGCCCCCCGGTCGACGAGGTCGGCGTAGCGGCGTTCGGGCACGTCGTAGTGGTCGTGGTCGAAGGCTCGCGCCGGGATTCCGGCGGCCTGCGCGAACGCGTGCAGCTCGGAGAGGGAGGAATCTGACACCAAATGGGAAAACACCGTGCCATGCGCGGGCCACGCGGGCGGATCGATGAGCACGGCCATTGCGCAAGTCAACCATCCGAAGTCTCAACCGTCGCCTGAGGAGAGTCGAGAACGCATCTGCCCTTGCCAAGCGGCGGTTTGAAACGGTTGGGGCGGTTGAGACTCCAGTTAGCGTCGAGACTTTCGATGGCGCGAATAACAAAACGTGGAATACACAGTCCGCCATGACTTCCCCTCGACGCCTGGCGTCCGTGCTGTCCGGCGCGCTCGCCGCGCTGCTCACGTTCGCCGGAACGAGCGCCCTGTCCGCTCCACCGGCCGCCGCCGTCGACACCGCCGCGTATATCGCGCTGGCGGCGAAACCGGCGCAGGCCGCGCAGAAGGAGCTTGGCGTCCCCGCCTCGGTAACGATCGCGCAGTCGATCATCGAGTCGGGATGGGGACGTTCCGGGCTGACGACGAAGTACAACAACTACTTCGGGATCAAGTGCGTGGCGGTCGTCAGCCCCTACCAGAAGGGTTGCGTTCGGCTGCCGTCCTATGAGTACTACGGGCCGGGCAACAAGCCCGTCCTGCAGGTCAGCGGTTTTCGCACCTACGCCAGCATGGAGATGTCCTTCAAGGACCACGGCTACCTGTTGTCGTCCTTGTCGCGCTATCGCAAGGCGTTCGACTACAAGGACGACCCCGATCAGTTCATCCGCGAGGTACACAAGGCGGGCTACGCCACCGACAAGACCTACGCCCAGATGATCATCGGCGTGATGAAGCAGTACAACCTCTACCGCTTCGACGTCGCCGCCCCGGCCCCCGCCCCGGAACCGCCAGCACCCGCCGATCCGACGGTGGCCCGCAACCTGGCGTTCATCGGCAGCGTCGTCTCGGCCGCGCAACAGGCGCAGCTGTCCTGGAACGTCCCGACGCCGGTGAGTATTGCGATCGCGGCCCAGTACACGAAGTGGGGAACCCTGGCCTCGTTGAAGGACACCCGCAACTACTTCGGCCTGACCTGCGGCGCCAAGAACACGCAGTTCCAGCTCGGCTGCAAGACCTACTCGTCGACGGCCAAGGTGAACGGAAAGACCGTCAAAACCACGCTGAAGCTGCGCACCTATGACTCCGTCGCTCGCTCGTTCGCAGACTTCGCGGCCGAGCTCAGCAACAGCTCCAAATACGCGGCCGCCAAGAAGTTCCCGGCATGGCCCGAGACCTACCTCAAAACGCTCATGAAGGCCGGCTACGCCAACGACGCGGCCTACGCGGAGGTGCTGCGTAACCTGCAGGCTTACAACCTGTACGTCTACGACGTCCCGTTCCCCACCATCCAGGTCAACGCGGTCGATTTCCGGGTCACCGCCATCCAGCACCTGCTGATCCACAAGGGTGCCAAGCTCACGCTCACCGGGAAGTTGGACGCCGCCACGGTCGCCGCTTTGAAGGCCTTCCAGACAAAGCAAACTCTGCCGGTGAGTGGCCTGGCCGATCCGCGGACGCTGCTTGCCCTGACCTCGGGCTTCAACGCGAAGACGACCAACCACCAGGTCACCGCGGTGCAGGTCTTGCTCACCGGCAAGGGCTGGCCCCTGCCAGCCATCGGCATCTTCGGCCCGCGGACCACCAAGGCGACGCTCGAGTTCCAGGCCAAGTACCGCGCCGGCGTGAACGCCGTCGTGACGTCGGTGACCTGGGCCAAGTTGCTCGCCTGAGCCACTTCCACACCCGGGTCAAGCCCCGATGGCGTAACTCCGACCAGGGAGGGATACTGCCATCGGGGCTTACCGCTGCTCGCCGGTGGGCGCCCACAACCCGTGCCAAAGGAGTCCGAGGAATGTCCATCACCCGCGCCGAACTTGCCCGCTACGTCGACCACACGCTCCTGCGGACGGACGCCACCGGAGCCGACGTCGCCGCGCTGCTCGCGGAGGCCAAGGCGCTGGGCACCTATTCGATCTGCGTGTCCCCCAACATGCTGCCAGTCCTCGGCGACCGCGGCGACGTCTTGCTCGCGACGGTCTGCGGCTTTCCCTCCGGCAAGCACACGGCTGCGGTGAAGGCGGCGGAAGCGGCCGAGTCGGTGCGGTTGGGGGCCGACGAGGTGGACATGGTGATCGACATCGGCCTGCTGAAGGCCGGAAACGTCCGGGCGGTGCAGGATGAGATCGCCATGGTGAAGGCGGCCGTCCCCTCGCCGAAGGTGTTGAAGGTGATCATCGAGTCGGCGGCGCTCACGGACGACGAGATTGTCGCGGCCTGTCGGGCGGCCGAGGCGGCCGGGGCGGACTTCGTGAAGACGTCCACCGGCTTCCACTCCGCCGGCGGGGCATCCGAGCATGCGGTCGCGCTGATGGCCAAGACCGTCGGCGGCCGGCTGGGCGTCAAGGCGTCCGGGGGGATCCGCACCCATGACTCCGCGATGGCGATGATCGCGGCCGGCGCCACGCGCCTGGGGCTTTCGGGCACCGCGGGCGTCCTGGACGGCTGCGACAGCTAGTACTCGG
>JBDHZK010000106.1:0-9621 GCA_039811865.1 Propionicicella sp.
GGGATCAGGCCCGCGAGCGCGGCGGTCTCGGCGCTCTGATAGCTCTGCTCGATCACCTTGCCCGTCTTCCACGACCGACCCTGGTACTTCAGCGTGACCGTGTCGGTGGCCAGCACGGCGCGCCCCGGGCCCTTGATCAGGGGCTGGATCTGCAGGGACGTCGGCGGCTTGGCTCCGGCGGGGATCGAGATGTCCGGTACGCCGTTCTTGAGCGTAACCGTTGGCAGCCCAGCCTTGGGTGTCACCGGCGTCCCGGTCGCGAGCGGGTAGGAGGCGGCGATGATGTCGACCACGAAGATCAGCGAGTCGCCAACCTGAATATCGATCTGGGCGTTGCCGCCCATCGAGTCGTACCCGTCGGCACCAGGCATCGCGATCAGCACGCGGCTGCCGACCTTCTGACCCGCGAGCCCCTTCTGGAAGCCGGGGACGACTTGGGCCAGCGAGAAGGTCGCCGTCTGCTTGCGGGCGAAGCTGCTGTCGAACTCCTTGCCGGTGCGGCCGTTGATGCCCACGTAGTTGATCTCTACGGTGCTGTCCTTGGCGACGGTCACGCCCGAGCCGGCGCCGATCACTCGGGTCTGCGTCTTGTCGATCGCCCAGGGAGCCTTGAAGGCGACCTTTGCGCTCTTGTTGGCCACGCCCGTCACGGTCAGGGCGTCCAGGTTCTTCGACACCGGCACGGACGGCTTGGCGCTGCTCGGCTTCGCGCTTCCGCTCGGGGAGGCCACCACCGAGGTCGGGCCGGCCGACGGCGACGCGTTCGTCGCCCCCTGGCAGGCGCTGAGCGAGACCACTGCGGCGCTGGCCAAGGCGATCAGGGAAAGGCGAACCGGACGGGCTTTGCGGGGTCCAACGAGCACCGGTCGACTGTACCCGAGACTCCAGGGCGGCACTTTCCTGGCTCATTGGTCCTTCCTGCACCGCCCCGAGCAGCGATTCCGCGGGCCCTGGCGCCCTCGACTACGCGGCGGCGATTGACGCACCATGGAGTCCATGACGCTTCCCGTCGAAATGGTCACCTTCGTCGAGGGGAAGATCTACCCCGGTTACTACCAGGCCGAACAGATCGTGAAAGAAGCGCAGATTTGGTTCGAGGAAGAAGGGTTCGCGACGGCGGAGGTGGCGGGCCTGGTAAGGCGACTCTGGACCGCCCGTGCGAGAGCCGTTGCCGCCCACGCCGACGTTGACGACAGCCCCAGGGTGCGGGCGGCCTTTCAGGCGCTTCAGGGCGAGGGCGTCCTCGTCCGGGAGAACTTCTCCTGCTGCCAGAACTGTGCCGTCGCGGAGATCCACGACGAGGCCACGCCAACAGATCCGGACGACCCGGACAGCTTCCCCAAGGAATGGGGATACGCGTTCTTCCACCAACAAGACGCCGAGCAACTCGCGGTCGACCCCACCGACCTCTACCTCGCATACGGCCCGTTGGGCCCCTTGCCGAGGTGGTCAGCCGAGCAGGTCGAGCGGCTGCTCAGCGAGGACTGCCCCGAACAGGAGCGAGCCGACGCCTGGGACGAGGCACAACTTGTCGTCGGCGACACGGTCGTCGACGCCTTCCGGGCCCAGCGACTGAGCGTCGAGTGGAATCGCAACCCGCTCGAACGGATCAAAATTCGTGGATTGCGTTGGTATCCACCGCTGCCCAACTGAGGCAGCAGCGCGGGCTCATGGCTCGATCACCGGACGCGCAAAGATGACTCAGACCCCTTCGGTGCCGTGCTCCGGGGCCCGAAAGGCGCGCGGTCCGGCCCGCGGCTCGGCGCGGACGCGATCCAGCAGGGCGTCCACGCGGGCATCGGTCGCCGCGAACGGGTCGTCCAAGCCGATCGTCACGGTCCCGCCGGGCAGGTCGTGGACGGCCACGCTGGCCCAGTCGACGCCATACTCGCGATCCAGCGCCTGGACGGCGGTCAGGAAGCGACCCCGGACGCGCGCGCGGGTCGCGCCCGGCGGGGACTGCTCCGCGGCGGCCACCGCTTGCGGTGAAGTCAACCGGGACGCCTGTCCGGACGCCTCGAGCAGGCGAAACAGCCCACGCGGACGGCCGTCCGGTGAACCACCCAGCTCGTGAAACGCGAGGTCGACCTGGGCCAGGCGCGGATCGCCGGGGCCCAGCTTGTGACGATCGGCGTAGCGGCGAAGCAGCCTGCGCTTGGCCACCCACTCGATCTCCGCGGCCACGTCGTCGGCCCGATCGGCCTCGACGGCGGCAAGCGTCCGTTCCCAAAGGTCGAATGCCGACACCTGCGCCGGTTCGTCCTCGACCGGCGCTGCCCGGGCGGCCTCCAGGTGCGCCCATTGGATGGCCAAAGCCGTGATGGTGCGCCCGTCCGCCAAAAGCAGCGGCGCCCGACCGGTCGGGTCGGCGACGACCTGGCGCAGGGCCCCGATGGGATCGGCGAGTTCGAGGGACGCCAGCGGGTCCGGCCCGCCGCCCAGGGCGTCCTCGAGCGCGGCCAGCACGGCCCTGGTGGCGACCAGCTTCAGGCGGGTCGTGGGCTCGCTCAGGTTCGAGTCACCGGCCAGGACGTGCAACCGGCGCCACCGCGACGGGTCGGCGTGCGGCTCGTCCCGGACATTCACCAGCGGACGCGCGTGCGTGGTCGCCGAGCTGGCGACCGCCTGCAGATGCGCCGCTCGCGAACTGAGGACGAACCCGCCCGGGCCGAGCGCTCCCGCCCCGCAGATCAGCGGCCGGGTGACCAGGAACGGCACCAGCCGGTCGGCGATGCCTGGAAACGGCACCGACCGCGCGACCGAGTAGTTCTCGTGGCTGCCGTAGGCGTTGCCATGAGGATCGGCGTTGTTCTTCAGCAGCCGGACGTCCGCCTCGAGCCCTTCGGCGGCCAAACCCTGACCCGCCAGCGCGGCCAGCCGGGTGACGATCTCGTCCCCAGCCCGATCGGCTACGACGACCTCGGCGGCGGCCAGGCACTCCGGGGTGGCGTATTCGGGGTGCGAGCCGACGTCCAGGTACAGGCGGCCGCCGTTGCGTAGAAAGGCGTTGCTGGACTTCGCCTGCGTCGCTACCGGCGCGAACAACCGCTGCGCGGCCTCTTCCACCGGCAGCCGTCGCCAGGCGGCCAGGCCTTGTTTGCGCACCCGGACACTGAGCCCGTACTCGGTCTCCAGACCTAGAATCCGCCGCCCAATGCGGTGCCCCGGCACGGGCAACCTAAAGCTGGGTGAGGTCGAGCAGGGAGCCGAGCTCTTCGCGGGAGAGTTCACGAGTCTTGCCCGCGGCGAGCTGTCCGAGCCGGACCGGGCCGACCGCGATCCGCGTCAACTCCTTGACGGGATGCCCCACGGCCTCCAACGCCCTTCGGACGACGCGGTTGCGGCCGGAGTGCAGCGTGAGTTCGAGGAGCGTCCGGCTGGCGGCGCGATCGAGGATGCGCACCTTGTCGAACGCGATCTCCCCGTCGTCCAGCCGGACGCCCTTGCCAAGTTGCCGCAGGACGCGTCCGGCCACCACGCCCTCGACGTCGGCGACATACACCTTGGTCACCGCGAACGACGGGTGGGCCAGGCGGTGGGCGAAGTCGCCGTCGTTGGTCAACAGCAGCAGACCCGAGGTATCGGTGTCGAGGCGTCCGATGTGATACAGCCGGTCCTTGCGGCGGCCCAGGTAGTGGGTGATCGTGGGCCGACCCTGCGGATCCGACATCGTGCACACCACGCCCAACGGCTTGTTGAACGCCAGGTACGCGTGCCGCCGCGGCGGCGGGATGCGGGCCCCGTCCACGCGGATGACGTCCCGCAGCGGATCGACCCGGGTGCCTTGCTGCGTGATCACCTGACCGTTGACCTCGACCCGGCCGGCGCCGATCAGCAACTCGCTGGCCCGGCGCGACGCCAGGCCGGCCTCGGCCAGAACCTTCTGCAGCCGGACGCCGCCCGTCCCTTCCGCGCCGGAGTCCGAGCTTGCTGCCTCATCGCCGCGTGCATCCATGGCGTCAATGATGGCAGGGGCCGCCGGCCGGCTACGAACCGCGCGTGCTGGTGCTGGGCTGGCCCTGCCCCGGGTTCACGCCGGAGGGGCCCGCTTGCCCCTGATCGGCCTTTCGCTGGCCCCGCTCACCGGCGGGGCCTTGGTGACCTCGTTGCGACCCGGACTGGTTCGGCTGGACCTGGTTGCCCGAGTCCAGCAGGAGTCCGACTCCGCTGAGGGCCGCACCGACGGCGCTGGCCGCCGCCACGATGCCCGCGACCCGGCGGGCGACTCCCAATGTGCGTGGATTCATGAGCCTCCGTTCAACTGGCCGTCAGCCTTGCGCGGGACGCTGTGCGGGGGCTGTGTGCGACCTGACGAGATCCTGTCGAGGAAGTCAGCGGCCCGACCGCCTCGTTGGCTACGTTGCTGAGACTCCTCTACGCGGGCAGGTGGCGATGAAGCTCTCGACGATGCTGCAGTACAGCGGCGATCCACGCGCAGCGGCCGCGCACGCCGCCGCCTTGGAGAGGGCTGGTCTGGACACGATCTGGGTCCCCGAGGCCTACGGCTTCGACTCGCCCACGCTGATGGGCTACCTGGCCGCCAAGACCGAGCGAGTCGAGATCGGCTCGGCGATCCTGAACGTCTACTCCCGGACGCCGGCGACGCTCGCCCAAACGGCGGCCGGCTTGGACAACGTCTCCCAGGGTCGGGCGATCCTGGGCCTGGGCGCCAGCGGACCGCAGGTAGTGGAGGGCTGGCACGGGCTGGCGTACACCCGGCCGGTGACCAGGACGCGAGAGGTCGTCGACGTCGTCCGGGCCGCGCTGCGGCGCGAGACCCTGCGCTATCAAGGCCGGACGGTCGTCCTGCCGCTGCCGGCCGAGTTGGGGACCGGGTTGGGCCGTCCGCTGAAGCTGCTCACCCGCCCGGTCCGGCCGCAGGTGCCGATCTATGTCGCCGCGTTGGGCGAGCCCGGCGTCCGGGGCGCGGCACAGTACGCCGACGGCTGGCTGCCGTTCCTGTTCTCACCCGAGGGGGCGCAAGCCGTCTGGGGAGCGGCGCTGGCACAGGGGCTGGCCGAGCGCGACGCCGACCTGGGCCCACTTGAGATCTCCGCCGGTGGACTGGTCGCGATCGGCGAGGACGTGTTGCCGCTGCTCGACCTGGCTAGGCCGATGTTCGCGCTCTACATCGGCGGCATGGGCGCGCGGTCGAAGAACTTCTACAACGAACTGGTCCGCCGCTACGGCTACGAGGCCGACGCGGCCCGCGTCCAAGAGCTCTACCTGGACGGTCACAAGCGCGACGCCGCGGCGGCCGTCCCGCTCGAACTGCTGGAGCGCTGCAACCTGGTCGGCCCGGCGTCCTATGTACGCGAACGGATCGCCGCCTTCGCCGAGGCCGGCGTGACCAACCTTCAAGTCACCCCGGTGGGCGGCGACGCGGCCGCGCTCGTCCGCCAAGTCAAGGAATGGGTGGGCTAACCGCACGAGATTGCCATCGAAGGGCCATGCCCGGTCGTTCCGGGGCCCAATCATCCCTTCGTCGGTAGATCCGTGCACATCCCGACCGCACCGCTTTCCGGCCACCCGCCGACGTACACGGTCTCGCCAAGGTCGCGGTCCAACCGAGCCGGGACGCCACGCGCCTCGAGCCAGGCCGGTGCGTCCTCGCCGAGCACGATCGCCGCGGTGGAGGCGGCGTTCGCGGCCAACGCCGTGGGCGCGGCGCAGGTCACCTGGGCCCAGACCGCGGGCGCCGTCTTGCCGGTGCGGGGGTCGACGATGTGGTGTGCCAGGCCCGCATCGGTCAGCCAGGTGCGGTGTTTGGTCGAGGATGTGGCGAACCCCTGGCTCGTCCCCGCCACCACCTGCAGGACGCGCCCGGAACGATCCTCGACGCCGATCTGCCACGGCTGCGGCGCTCCCGTCGGCCCGAGCGGCAGGTCGCCGGCGATGGCGATGTCCCCGCCCAGATTGACCAGGAAGCCGCCGGACAGGCGTCCGGCAAGTTCCGCGGCGATCAGGTCGGCGGCGTGCGCCTTAGCGGTCGCGCCCAAGTCGAGCACGCACCCGCGCGGGGTGCCCAGCAAGCCGGTCGAGTCCAGGGTGACCCGACGCCATCCTGGAGAGGCCACCACGACCGTGGCGTGGCCCGACCGGGCCCGGACGACGTCCAGGTCGGCGTCGTAGCCGCTGCCGATCAGGGTGGACCCGACCGTCGGATCAACCAGGCCGTCGGTATCTCGAGCTGCGTCGAGGGCGGCGCGCAGGTAGGCGATCAGGGTTCGTGATGCCATCGTGTAGGCCGCCCGCTCGGTCGAGCGTCGTGCCAATCGGCTCACTTCCGAATCCGGGCGAAAGCGCGACACGGCCAAGTCGAGAGCGGCCAGCCGCGCCTTGGTGATCTCGACCGCCCGGCCGAGCAGCGCGGGCCGGGTCGCCAAGACGGTGTTCGTCGTCCCGATCGCGCGGAACGTGTCCGAGGCGATCGGCATCACGACCCCCGGGTGCCGGTATCGACACCACCGCCGGAGCCCGAGTCCGGGGACGTGCTGGGCGCCGCGCTCGGCACCTTGCGCAATGTGGGCGCCGGCTTGGCAGCGCTCGGCTTGGTCGGACTCGGTGTCGCCACCGTGCCGGACGAGGCGGTTTCGGTCGGCTGGGATGCAACGGCCTTGGCCGCCGCGGACGCGCTTTCGTGCCCGGCGATCCCGGCCGCCCAAAGCCCGGCCCCAAGGGCGGCTGCGGCGATCGTGCCCGCGGTCAATCGCCGGACGATTCGCGGCCTGCTCATGATCCGTGCGTCCCGGTCTGCGGCTGGCCGTCGCCAGTGTTGACGGTGGTGCCGCCGCTATCGGACGACTTGGTCGTCGTGGTCGAGGACGTCGATCCGGTCAGCGCGCTGAGCGCGCTGGGATTCAGCGCCACGTACGTCCCGCCCATCAACACCGTTGCGGCGAGGGTCCCGGCGACTGCTCGGGAGAGGTTCTTGCTTGCCATGGCTCAAGCGAACCCGGAGCACCTGTGCCGGTCAGCGCCGCACCCTGTGCATCTGCTGTGGGTGGCGCGCTCACACGTCGTTGGTCGCGTCGTCAGGGCGGCGATATCCGGCCTGGAACGCACTCTCAACCGCGAACCCGACCATCCTGCGGCCTACCGGCGTCGGGACGCGGCCCAAGACGCCGTCCACCCAACCCGCGAACCGCTCGATCCGGGGCAGGGTCCAGAGTCGGCCGCCCGCGGCGAGCATCAGGTTCCACGGCGACGAACCCGCAACCCCCGCCCGCGGCTGTTCGGGGTGCTTGGCCTCGAAGACGGTTCTGGCCGCGCCCGAATGGAATGCCCGGACGCATCGGCTTCGAGTAGACGTCGCCGGGATCCGATGCTCGGTCTCGAGTTCGGGGTCCAAGACGACCCCAACGCCGAGCCTCGCCAGGCGCAGGCCCCAGTCGCCGTCCTCCCACCCGTAGCGCCGGAACCGCCGGTCGTAACCGCCGACCCGGTCGTAGGTCGCCCTCGTGGTCGAGACGTTCCCGGCCCAGTACCGCCAACGCAGGTCGTCTCGCCGCTGATAGGCCTCGCGCCGGAAGAGCTCGTCGGCGGTCCGGCCGTAAACCCGCGCGTACGGCGTCTCCGGCAATACGTTGCGGTAGAGCCCGACCACTCCGACCGGTTCGGGGCCAAGGTGGTGCGCGACATGGCGTCCGACGTAGTCGGGGCGGGGACGAAGATCGTCGTCGCAGCGGATCAGCACCTCCCCGGACGCCGCGGCGAAGCCGGCGTTCAGCGCCTCGACACGCCCGCGGTTGGTCTCGAAGAGGATCGAGCGCACCGGCAGGGCGGCGCCGAATCGGGCCAGCACGTCGGCGCTGCCGTCGATGTCGCCGTCCAGGACGACGATGGCCTCCCAGTCCGCGTGGGTCTGGGCGGCCAGGCACTCCAGCAGGATGGGCAGGCGGCCGGCTCCCCCACGGCTCGGCACGATGACGGACGCCAGCATCAGCGGCCCCCGGTTCGCGGTCGCCGCACCAGTCCGCGCAAGCGCGCGACCGCCCGGCCGGGGACGCCCAGCCGAGCCGCCGCCGAGTAGGCGCGACCCACCAGCACCAGCGGTGCGACCTCCCGCACGCGGCGGGCCATCTGGGCGAACCAACGAGGGCCCGCTCCCAGGAGATACGCCTGCACCGCGTCGCGGAACACCAAGCCGGCGACGTCGCGGCCGTGGTCGGGATGGTCGAGGTGCTTGGCCAGGATCTCGGCTCGGGCCCGTAGCCAGGCCGGGCGATGCTCGGGGGCGGCGAACATCTGCCCGAGCGAGTTGGGCAACTCCCGGTGGGTCACCAATGGCCGATCCACATGGACGACCCCGAACCGGCGCGCCAGCCGCAGACAGACGTCGTGGTCTTCGTAGAACAGGCTGGGGTCGTAGCCGCCCACGGACCGGAGCGCGGCCGTCCGCAGCATCATCGACGGCGCCGGGATCCAGTTCACCCGCAGTAGCTCCCCGAACACATCGTCGGCGCCGGGCCGCCAGAACACCTCGTGCATCTGGCTGAACAGCACCGGCAACTGGACGCCGTCCGCCAACGCTCGGTAGGCGTCGCTGTAACACAGCGCGGCGTCCGGGCGTCCGGCGAAGGCGGCCAGCTGCGCTTCGACGCGCTCGGGCTCCATCCAGTCGTCGCCGGCGATGTAGGCGAAGAACTCGGTTTGGCAGGCCGCCAGCGCCTCCACCAAGGAGGGGCCCAGGCCGCGGTTGGACGAATGTTCGATCAGGTGTATCGGCGCCTTTGCCGCCGCGGCGACCCGCCGCGCAACCGCCGCCGTGTCGTCGGTGGACGCGTCGTCGATGTGGATGATCCGGACGCCAACCGTCTGGCTCAAGGCGCTGCGCAGGCACTGCTCTAGGTAGGCCGCATGGTTGTAGGAGATCACCGCGATCGTGACCTGCCCGGCGGCCAACTCGGTCTGGACGATCCCCTGCGGCGCCCGGGTCTCTTCGCTGAAGTACCGCAGAACTCCCACCAACCGGCCACTGGCCCACGCCAGCCCGGTGAGCCATGCGCCGCGACGCGGGCCGAGTAGGTCGCCGACGCCACGCAGGTGGCTGAGCAGCACCCGGATCGCGCGGCGGCGGGTGAACGGCGGCAGCGCCGCCTCGGTGCGAAACCGTCCTTGAAGCTGGGCATTGGAGCGTCCGTAGCCGAAGCGCTGCTTCATCACCGAGCCGACGTCCCTGCGCAGGCGATAGTGCATCACCGCCTGGGGGATGAACCCGATCGAGTAACCGGCCCGCTGCGCGCGCCAGCAGAAGTCGACCTCCTCGTGGCCGCCGACGTAGCTCGTGTCGAAGCCGCCCAGCGCCTCCCAGACAGCTCTCCGGACGCCCAGATTGGCTCCCACCCCGTACGGCAGGTAACGCAGCGCAATCGGAAGCTGGGTCTGAGCGGTCTCATCGGTCCAGGCCCGGACTGCCGCCGAGTTCAGTTGCGCGGTTTCGATCAGGCCACCGACGACGTCCCGCTCGCCCAGCCCGGCGACCATCGCCGCCACCCAGCCTGGGTCGGCGGCGTCGTCGGCGTCGGCGAACAGGACCAGCGGCGTCCGTGCCGCCCGGGCGCCGGCGTTGCGCGCGTGCGAGACCCCGGGCAGCTCCGAGCTGTCGACAACGCTGAACCT
>JBDHZK010000107.1:0-9541 GCA_039811865.1 Propionicicella sp.
AAGCCCGTGCGAGCGCTTCCGCGCGCACCCGGCGAGGGCCTTCGTAGGGTGTCGAGGGCTGCTGTTGGCGGGAGGCCCTCGACGGTTGGGGGAAGCCTTCGGCGTTGAGGATGGCTCGCCAACAACTCAAAGCCACTTGTTGCGGCGGAAGAACCAGAACACCAGAGCCATCAGGATGAGCGTGATCCCGATGATCAGGAAGTAGCCGTACTGCCAGCGCAGTTCGGGCATGTACTCGAAGTTCATGCCGTAGATCGCCGCGATGGTGGTGGGCACGGCGAGGATCGCCACCGCCGCTGAGATCTTGCGCATGTCCTGGTTGTCGGCGTTGCCGATGCGGGCCAAGGCCGCCTGCAGGATGTTGGTCAGCAACTCGTCGAACGTGGCCAGCGATTCGCGCGTCTCCAGGTGATGATCGGACAGCTCCCGGAAGTATGCGCGCGCCTCCGCCGGCACCGCCTCGAACGGTTTTGTCGCCAGGTGTGACAGCGGCATCGTCAACGGCGTGACGCTGCGACGAAACTCGATCAACTCCCGCTTCAGCATGTAGGCACGTTCGATGTCGGGATTGCCTTGCGGACCGAAGATGATCTCCTCGACCTCTTCGACATCCTGTTCGATCTCGTTGACGACGTCGCGGTAGTCGTCGATCACGTGATCCAAAACGGCATACAGGACGCCCCAGGGGCCGTTGGCCAATGTGTCCGGGTCGGCTTCCACGCGAGCGCGGAGCCGCTTCATCTGGGGACGTCCCCCGCGCCGGATCGTGAGCACGAAATTCTTCCCGGTGAACACCATCAACTGGCCTGTGGAGACGATCTCGGAGGCATCCTTCAAGCTGGCGTGTTCGGTGTAGGCGACCGTTGAGACGACCGTGAACAACGTCTCCCCGAATTGCTCCAGTTTCGAGCGATGGTGCCCGTGGACGACGTCGTCGACAGCCAACGGATGCAGGTCGAACAGGGCGACGAAGGGTTCCATCTCGGCTTCCGTGGGATTCAGCATTCCCACCCAAATGAAACCTTGACCGCCCAGGGCCATCGCCGCGGCGAACTCCAGGTCGTCGCATTCACGGCGCTCGTTGTCGACGTACCAGGACCACACCACCACCGCTGGGGGCTCCAGCTTTCGCGGTCGATCTCCGGTTGGCCGTGGCCGGCTCGTGGCACGTACCTCGTCAGACATTCGCCTCACCCCGTTACAGGATGCCTCGCGGCCCGTCGACTGTCAGGCTGCAACGGCAGAACCGTCAACGCAGCTTGGCCATCCAGGCCTCGACGTCGGCGATCGTCCGGGGCAACATCGCGGAGAGGTTCTCGTTCCCGTCCCCGGTGATCAGGATGTCGTCCTCGATCCGGACGCCGATACCGCGCAGTTCCGGCGGGACGAGTTCGTCGTTCGCCTTGAAGTACAGGCCGGGTTCGACGGTGATCACCATTCCGGGCTCGAGGACGCCCTCGCGGTAGTTCTCGTTGCGAGCCTGAGCGCAATCGTGCACGTCGATCCCCAGGTGATGGGACGTCCCGTGCACCATCCAGCGCCGGTGGTGTCCGCCCCGTTCGGGGTCCAACGACTCGGCCGCGGAGACGGGCAGTAGGCCCCAGGCGGCCAGGTGCTCAGCGACCACGGCGATGGCGGCGGCGTGCACGTCGGCGAAGCGGGCGCCGGCCTTGGCCGCTTCGATGCCGGCGGTCTGAGCCGCCAGGACCGCCTGGTACACCTTCGCCTGCGCGGGGGTGAATCGCCCCGACACCGGCAGCGTACGGGTCACGTCGGCGGTGTACAGAGACTCCCGCTCGACGCCGGCGTCGATCAGGATCAGGTCGTCCTCGCTGACCGGGCCGTCGTTTCGCACCCAGTGCAAGGTGCAAGCGTGGTCGCCGGCCGCGGCGATGGTGGAGTAGCCCACCCCGTTGCCGGCGTGCCGGGCGTGCAGTCCGAAGACGCCCTCGACCCAGCGCTCTCCCCGGCCCCGCCGGACGGCCTCGGGGAGTTCGCGGGCCACCTCGGCGAACGCCTCTGCGGTGGCCGCGCAGGCGGCCCGCAGCTCGTCGATCTCGTAGGCGTCCTTGATCAGTCGGAACTCCGAAAGTGCGACGGCGAACGCGCGGTCGTCGCGCTCCGCCTGCTCGAGGTCGATTCCGGCGTCGGCTCGGGAGCGGTTGAGCCGTTCGGTCAGCGTGGAGTCGGCGTCGGCGACGATGCGCGCCGGGCCGGCCGCTGCCAGCGCCTCGTCCAACTCGGCGATGTCGCCGCACGCGATGCCGGTCAGCGCACTCATTTCGGCGAGCGATTCGCGTTGCCCGACCCACATCTCTCCGTACCGAGCGTCGGAATAGAACTGCGGATCCGTCCGCGCAACTCGCGGCGCGAAGTACAAGGTCTCCTGACCCGCGGGGCCCAGCACGAGTACCGCGTCCGGCTCACGATCTGCGCCGAGACCGCTGAGGTGGGCGAACGCCGAATGCGGACGAAATCCATAGTCGGTGTCGTTGGATCGGACCTTCAGCCCCCCCGCGGGAACGTACAGACGCTCGCCGGGAAACATCGCCGCGAGCTTGCGGCGCCGCGCCGGCGTGTGTGCCGCGGCGGGCAGCGGCTGCGGCAGGACGTCGGAGTAGGGCGCCCATCCGGACGGGATGAAGTCCCGGAACGCCTGAGTGAAGGGTGACTGCCGGTTCGGGAGGACCGGCTGCTGGGGGGCGGCAGCGTCGGGGACCGGTTCGGAACTCATCTGCGCATCGTAGGCCGGGCGCCGCAAAATCCGGCCGTGAAAATTCGTTGCGCGCCGCGACTAGGCCCGCGACCCGTCAGGATGGCCCCATGACTGAGTTGTATCTGGTCCGCCACGGCGAGACCGAGTGGAGCAAGTCCGGCCAGCACACATCCGTCACAGACTTGGACCTCACCGAGCATGGCGTCGAACAGGCGAAGGGGCTGCGCGCCAGGCTCTACCCGGACGACTTCCAACTCGTCTTGTGCAGCCCGCGGCTGCGCGCGCAAAAGACCGCCAAGCTGGCCGGCTTCACGGAGTTCGAGGTCGAGGAGGACCTCGCCGAATGGTTCTACGGCGATTTCGAGGGAATGACCAGCGCCCAGATTCGCGAGAAGGTGCCGGGCTGGCGGATCTGGTTCAACGGCTGCCCGGGTGGCGAGTCCGCCGATCAGGTGCGCGCTCGGCTGACGCGTGTCGTGGCCCGCGTGCGGGCGTCCGGTGCGGAGCGCGCGATCTGTTTCGCGCACGGCCACGCTCTGCGTGTGCTGGCCCTGTGCTGGCTCGACTTCCCCATCGCGTTCGGGCAGAGCTTCCCGCTGGCGGTGAGCAGCGTCTCGATCATGGGCCGGGAGAAGGAGTCGGCCGCGATCATCCGCTGGAACAGCTGAGCGGTCGCGCCGGCCGCTCGCCGACGCCGCGCCGGGACCCGCCCGGCCCACCCTGGTTGGCGAGTAGAGTCCCAGGGCAGACTCGCCAGCGAAGGAGGGCCGAATGAGGGCTCCGCAAGACGCCCAGGTACGGCTGCTCGAACTACAGGCCGTGGACGCTGCCATCGCGCAGTTGCAGCACCGCCGCACTTCCCTGCCCGAGCATGTCGACATCGCCAACTCCAAGACCAAGCGTGCTCACCTCACGAACGACCTGGTGGCCGCGCAAACCCACGTCGCCGACCTGGAGCTCGCGCAGGCGAAGGCCGAATCGGATCTGGAGCCGGTGCGCGCCCGCCGAGAGCGGGACCGAAAGCGCGTCGCCGACGGCAGCGTCACCGACGGCAAGCAACTGTCGGCGCTGTTGGAGGAGATCGAACACCTTGGCCGGCGCATCGGCGCGCTCGAGGACGTCGAGCTCGAGGTGATGGAGGAGCTGGAAGCCGCCCAGACCAGGGAGGCGATGCTCTCCGCGGAGCGACGCGATCTGGACACCGGGTTGCGCGCACTGATCGCCCGGCGGGACGAGCAGTTGGGCGTATTGGCCGCCGACCTGGCCGGACGCGCCACGCAGCGCGCCGGCGTCCTGCAGGACCTGCCCACCGACCTGGTGACGCTGTACGAGCGCATCCGGACGCGCGGTGGCGGGGTCGGCGCGGCCGAGTTGCGGCAGGGACGATGCTCGGGCTGCCAGTTGCAGATCACGAACGCCGACCTCATGCGGTTCCGCGCGGCCCCGGCCGACGAGGTGCTGCGCTGCGAGGAGTGCGACCGGATTTTGGTCCGGACGTCCCAGTCGGGCCTGTAGCCCGCCGTCACGCGTCCTGAACGGAGGATCGGATGCCGGATCGTCAGGTGGTGATCGCCGAGGAGATCCCCGCGCCCCTGCGCGAGGGATTGGCCCGGCTGCGGCAGAGCCTCAACGTCCCCGACGAGTTCCCAGCCGACGTCCTGGCCGCGGCTTCGGCGGCGGTGGAGCGCCAAACGCTCCCCGAAGCGGACGCCACCCAGATCGACTTCGTCACGATCGATCCGCCGGGGTCGCTGGATCTCGATCAGGCCGTCCACATTCGCACCGAGGGTGCCGGATATGTGGTCAGCTACGCCATCGCCGACGTCGGCGCCTTCGTGCAACCAGGTGATCCGGTCGATCTGGAGGCGCATCGGCGCGGGCAGACGTTCTATGCGCCGACCCGCCGGACGCCCCTCCACCCGGAGGTGTTGTCGGAGGGGGCGACGAGCCTCCTGCCCGACCAGGTCCGTCCCGCGCTGCTTTGGGAACTCCACCTGGACGCCACCGGTGAGTGCGCGGGCGCCTCGGTGCGCCGGGCCCGCGTGCGCAGTCGTCGCCGGCTCTCCTACGACCAGGCGCAGGCGGCCCTGGACGCCGGAACCGCCGACGATTTGCTCCTGCTGCTGCGCACCGTCGGGCAACTGCGCGAACAACTCGAGGTCGACCGAGGTGGCGTCAGCCTGGGCGTCCCAGAGCAGGAGGTTCATGCCCAGGGGGAGCATTGGGAGTTGTCCTATCGGACGCCGCTGCCCGTCGAGGGCTGGAACGCGCAAATCTCCCTGCTCACGGGGATGGCGGCCGCCAAGCTGATGCTGGGCGCGGGCGTCGGCGTCTTGCGCACGCTCCCCCCAGCGGATCCAGGAGCCATCCGGCGCCTGCGGCAAACCGCCAGAGCGCTCCACATACCGTGGCCCGACCAGCAGGACTACCCCGACTTCGTCCGCAGCCTCGACCCGTCGGTGCACACCCACGCGGCCATGCTGAACGCCTGCACAACGCTGTTTCGGGGCGCTGGCTACGTGGCCTTCGACGGAGGCGCACCAGAACAGGCCCTGCACGCCGCCCTGGCGGCCAGTTATGCGCACTGCACTGCCCCGTTGCGACGCCTGGTCGACCGGTACGTGGGCGAGGTTTGCCTCGCGATCTGTGCGGGGACGCCCGTCCCGGACTGGGTGCGCGCCGCCCTGCCCGGCCTGGCGCCGGACATGGAGGAGTCCAACCGGCGGGTCAAGAAGTACGAGCGCGGCATCGTCGACCTCGTCGAGGCGCTGGTGCTCTCGCCGCACCTCGGCGAGGCATTCGCGGGCACGGTGATCGAGGCCGATACCGAGCGCGGCGATGGGACGCTGCAGCTCAACGAGCCGGCCGTCCAGGCTCGCGTCACCGGCGCGGGCCTGAAGCTGGGCGCCGACCTGACCGCGACCCTGACGGCGGCAGACGTGACGACCGGAAACGTAAGATTCAAGGCATGATCGAACCATCGCCGGCGTCGGACCCTCGACCGGCCGACTTGGCCTCGGCGCCGCCGGCGGCACCTGAATGGACGACCTACGACGCCAACCGTCCGGTCACCCAGCCGCATGAATTCTTGCCCGCGGACGCCTACGGCAGCGCCGCTGTGAAGGTGCCGATCTCCCAAGAGCCGACGCGCGGTTCCCGCGTGGCCATGGGCGTGTTCCGCGCCATCTTCATCGCGGCCCTCATCTTCATCCTGGTCGTCTTCGTGATCGTCGTCGTCGGGTTCGTGCAGTTCGGCCAGGGCGCAATCGTCCCGTAGCCTTGAGGCGGACGAGTCGGCCGGGTGATCGCGGTGAAAGCTGAGGAAAGTCCGGACTCCGCAGAGCAGGGTGGTGGGTAACGCCCACCCGGGGTGACCCGCGGGAAAGTGCCACAGAGAACAGACCGCCCCGCAAGGGGTAAGGGTGAAACGGTGGTGTAAGAGACCACCAGCGTCCCGGGTGACCGGGACGGCTCGGTAAACCCCACCCGGAGCAAGACCGAGAAGGGCCTTCGGGCCCGCGGACGCCGTTCGAGCGCTGCTCGCGCGAGGCGTCCGGGTTGGTCGCACGCCCGCCGGAAACGGTTGGCGAAGGCCGCCGGCGACGGCGGTCGCAGATGGATGATCACCGGCCCCAGGGCCACAGAATCCGGCTTACAGGCCGGCTCGTCCCAACCCGGCGTCTTTACTCGCGAGTTTTTAAGGACGGCAGCCGTTCCAGCGGCCGGTGCCCCCTCGAACGCCCAGTAATATTCGTGCCAATCTTCCTCGGGGGGCTTAGTGACTGGCGAGCATCCGTCCGTGCGGCGGCGCACCCTGGTGGGCGGGGCGGCCTGGGCGGTCCCCGCCGTTGTGGCGGTGCATCCGGCCGCGTCCGTGGCGGCCTCGCTGTGCTCGCCCATCACGTTGAACTGGAACAACCAAACCACCGGCTCTACCTTCAGCTCCACCACCCTCGGGACGACGCTTGGCACCACGACGGTCACCGAGAGCCTCACCAGCACGGTCTTCACCGCATCCAACAACAACGTTGTCACCTACGCGACGGCGGGCGGTTACACCGGAAACCGCCTGCGGTTCGCCTTCGACCACACCAAGGGCGCCACCGAGACCGTCACCTTCACCTTCTCCCAGCCGGTGATCGGCCTGACGTTCACCTTCTACAACATCGACGCCAGCAGCGCGAACAACTTCTCCGACCGCATCGAAATGCAGACGTCCGGCTACACGTGGACTCAGCCCAGCGGAGGCCAGGTCGCGTTCGATTCGGCGACCAACTCCTTCTACAACCCGACCGACGGGGTGCTGGCTTCAACTTCGAACCTCGGCAATGTGACCGTCGACTACGGAAGCACTTGGCTGACGTCGATGACCTTTCGCTACTACCAAGGGCGCTACGTCAGCGCCAACCCCAACACCGATGTGTTCGTCGGGCTGAGCAACCTGACCTTTACCCCGCAGAATTGCTGACCGCTGGCTCACGCGTCAGGGCAGCGTCAGGATCTCCGCGCCCTCTGCGGTGACGGCGAGCGAATGCTCCCATTGAGCGCAACGTGAGCCGTCCAGCGTGACCACCGTCCAGCCGTCCGGCCACACCCGCGACTCCGGGGCACCCAGGGTCAGCATCGGTTCGATGGTGAAGGTCATGCCCTCCTCGATGACGGCGTCGTAGCGCGGATCGTCGTAGTGCGGGATCACCAGTCCGGAGTGGAAGGTCGAGTGGACGCCGTGACCGGTGTACTCGCGGACGACGCCGTAGCCGAACCGGCGCGCGTACGACTGGATCACCCGCCCGATGGTGCTCACTTGCCGCCCGGGACGCACCGCCTTGATCGCTCGGTCCAGGGCCTCCTTCGTGCGCTGCGCCAGCAGCCGTGACGGCTCGTCCACGTCGCCGCAGAAGAACGTGCCGCAGTTGTCGCCGTGGACGCCGTCGACAAACGCCGTTACGTCGATCTTGACCAGATCGCCGTCGGCCAGGGGACGCTGGTCGGGGATGCCGTGGCAGATCACCTCGTTCACCGAAGTGCAGATCGACTTGGGGAAATGCCGGTAACCCAGCGCCGAGGGGTAGGCGTTGTGATCCATCAGGAACTCGTGGGCCACCGCGTCCAAGGCATCCGTCGTGACGCCCGGCGCAATGGCGTCCGCCGCGATCTGCATCGCCTGCGCGGCCAGCTTGCCGGCGACCCGCATCTTCGCGATGGTCTCCGCGCTTTGGACGTGGCTGCCGGTGTACCGCTTCGGTCCGGGGTGCCCGACGTACTCGGGTCGCCCGATGTGTTTCGGCACCTGCCGGGTCGGGCTCAACGGATAGGCCTTGATCGCGCTCACAGGAGGGGATCATAGTGAGGACAGCCGCCCGCTCAAGGAGGAAGCATGGCCGAAGGCCAGTGGTATTGGTGCCTGACGCATCACCGGGTCGAGCCGTACGAGGCATGTCGCTCCGAGGTGCGCCTCGGCCCGTACGCCACCCGCGAGGATGCCGCGAACGCGCTCGAGAAGGTTCAGGAGCGTAACGAGGCCTGGGAGAACGACCCTCGCTACGCCGATGAGAAAGAGGACGCCTAAGCGGGACTGATGGCGTCCAGGAGACCATCGGGCGTTCCGGGCTAGCCGCCGGATCGATCCGCCCGCCAAGGTCGGCCGGTCCCGCCGGGCGCCGCGATCAGTTGACGTCGCCGAGGTAGATCGGACGCCGGTCGGCCGGCGTCAACAGCCAGGTCTTGACTACGCGCGGCCACAGGGGTGCGTCGGCGAGTTCGTCCAGCCCGACCCAGCGGACCCCGGACTGGAAGCGGTCGCCCGTGCCGGGGTTCACCGGTTCCACCCGGTCGGGCAGGCGGCACCAGAAGGCGTGGTCGACCTGCTGGAAGTGGGGGTCGAGGTAGCCGTGCTCGTGATGGGCCGCAAGGTAGTCGCGGACCCAGGCGAGTTCGCCGATCTCGACCTCGCACCCGATCTCTTCCAGGCACTCGCGTTGCAGCGCCTGGTGCAGCGTTTCGCCGTGTCGTTGCCCACCGCCTGGGATCATCCAGAACTCGTCCGAGCCATTGTTCACGGTGACGAGCAGTTGCCCGTCTCGGACGATCAGGGCCCGAGCGGCCGATCGGACCCCGCGGCTGGACACCTCGCGAGCGTATCCGCACTCACCCCGGTCGGCGAATGCGGGCCTTGACCTGGGCGCGCGCCCAAGTCCGCCGGTTTCCCGGCTGCGCGATCACCCGGCCGCTCGACGCCGTCAACCGGCGAGCCGGCGGCTACAAGGCGGCCAGGATGTCCTCCACGCGCTCCTTGGCGTCGCCGAACAGCATCGCCGTGTTCTCCTTGAAGAAGAGCGGGTTCTGGACGCCCGCGTAGCCCGCGTTCATCGACCGCTTGAACACGATCACGTCCTTGGCTTCCCAGACGTGCAGCACGGGCATGCCCGCGATCGGGCTGTCCGGCTCGTCGATCGCGGCGGGGTTGACCGTGTCGTTGGCGCCGATGACGAGCACCACGTCGGTAGCCGGGAAGTCGGCGTTGATCTCGTCCATCTCCTCGACGATGTCGTAGGGCACCTTGGCTTCGGCCAGCAGGACGTTCATGTGTCCGGGCAGGCGGCCGGCGACCGGGTGAATGCCGAACCGGACGTTGACTCCGCGCTCTCGCAGACGCCGGCTGATCTCGGCGACCGGGTATTGGGCCTGCGCCACCGCCATCCCGTAACCGGGAGTGACAATCACCGACTTGGCCCGCTTGAGCAGTTCGGCGACGGCCGCTGGGGACGTCTCGCGGTGCGTCCCGTAGTCGCGGGCAATTCCGGTGACGGCGCCGTCGGAGCCGAA
>JBDHZK010000108.1:0-9334 GCA_039811865.1 Propionicicella sp.
CGAGTCGCGGCGGCCCTGGGAGTCGAGGATCTCGAGGCGCAAGTGAGTCTCAGCGAGATCGTGGCCACTACGCGTGCCGATCGGAGCTTCCGCACGCAGGTCGTCGAGGTGCCGGCGCCCGTCGTCGACTCCGACCGCATCGAGGAACTGATGCGGCTGTCCTTGCGCGCCCAGCCGGGACTCACCCCGGACCAGCTTCAGGCCCAGCTGGACGCCGTCGAGTCCCGGCCCCACCTGTACCGCGAGCCGGTGATCGTCGCCGGCGCGGCGCTCGCCTGCGCGGCGTTCGCCTTCTTGAACAACGGCCGTTGGCAAGACTGCCTGGCCGCGGCCCTCGGCGCCGCGCTCGGGAAGCTGGTGCAGCTGTTCGCGCGCCGGCTGCGCCTGAACCACCTAGTCATCGTGGCGCTGGCCGCTACCACCGCATGCCTGGTCTATATGCTCACCGCCGCGGTCTTCCAGTTCCTGCTGCCGGGCAGCCAGCTCGTTCACGGCGCCGCGTTCACGTCGGCGATCCTGTTCCTGGTGCCCGGGTTCCCCCTGATCACCGCCGCCTTGGACCTCGCCCGCTTCGACTACACCTCCGGGGTTTCGCGATTGCTGCACTCGGCGCTGATCACGATGGCCGCGTCCGTGGGGGCGTGGGTGGTGGCCCTGACCTACAACCTCACCCCCACCGAAATCGAGCTGGTCGCGCTCGGTTCGTGGGCGCTTCTGGGCTTCCGCCTGCTGGCCAGCTTCTTCGGCGTGCTCGGCTTCGCGCTCACCTTCAACACCCCTTGGCGCGTGGCGCTCGGTGCCTCGGTGATCGGGACGCTCGCCAATGTGCCCCGCCTCTTCGCGATGGACGCCGGGGGCAATCCACTGCTTTGCGCTGCGGCCGGGACCCTGATCGTCGGCCTCCTGGCCGCATTCGCGGCCCAGCGGTTCCTGGCTCCCCGGATCACCTTGTCGGTGCCGGCGATGCTGATCATGATCCCGGGAGCCAGCACCTACCGAGCCCTGGTCGCCGTGATCGACCGCGACCCGATCGCCGCCCTCACGAACGGCACGACCGCCATCGGCATCGTCGTGGCGCTGGCCGCCGGGCTGGTGATCGCCCGCATGTTGACCGATCCCGCGTGGACTTCGACCAATCCCACCTGGACTCATATGCCCCGTACCCGCGCACAAGAGCGGTTACGCGGGACCATAACAAGGGAGTAGTCAAGAGCGTCTGTGGGGCGAGCCATGAGACTGACCAGCGAGCAGCGAGACCGTGCGGCCGGCGTGCTTCTGGGCCAAGCGATCGGGGACGCGCTGGGCGTCCCCTACGAGTTCGCGCCACGGGTGGCTCCCGGCGAGGCGCGCATGATCGGCGGCGGGCTGGGCCCGTACGCGCCGGGCGAATGGTCCGACGACACGCAGATGGCGATCTGCATCGCCCGGGTCTCCGCCACCGGCGCGGACCTCACTACGGCGTCCGCCCTCGACGAGGTCGCCCAGGGGTTCATCGACTGGCGGACGCACGGGGCCAGTGACATCGGCAACCTGACCGCCGCAGTCTTGGCGGCCGGACCAGACGGCACCACATCCTTGTCCCTACGTCTGACGAACGCCGCCCGGCGCCATGCCGCGTCCGGCAGCGCCGGAAACGGGGCACTCATGCGGACGGCGGTAGTCGGTCTGACCAGGTTGGACGACCGCGAGGCGACCGCCCGGTCCGCCGCAAGTGTCGCCGCACTGACGCACGCTGACCGCCGCTGTGTGGCGTCCTGCGTGCTGTGGTCGGAGGCGGTTCGCGTCGCCGTCGTCGATGGACTGCTGGACGTGCGGGCCGGCCTCGACCTGCTGAAACCGATGGAGCGGACCCGGTGGACCATCCACCTGGACGACGCCGAGTCCCACCCGAGCCGAACCTTCGAAGACAACGGCTACACGGTGACAGCGCTCCAGGCGGCGTGGTCGGCGATCTGGTCCACCCGGCACGGGTCCGGGACGGAGCACGTGACTGCGGCCCTGCAATGCGCGGTGTCGATCGGTTCGGACACCGACACCGTGGCCGCCATCGCCGGTGGCCTCCTGGGCGCCTGCTACGGAGCCTCGGCGTTGCCGAAGGAACTCGTCGCGCAGGTGCACGGCTGGCCGGGCCTGCACGCGCCCGGCCTGGAGGCGCTGGCCCGCGACACCGCCGTCCGGGGGCTGGGCGCGAAGCCGGACGCAGACCCGTCGCACGTGCATCACGCCGGACCCGAATAGGCACTCCCGGGCACCACGGCCGCCGCCGCGGCGGCACAATTCTCCTCATGCGCCCACCGTCTGTGCTCCTCATCGATATCGACGGCACGCTGGTCGACTACTCGGCCCAACTGCCCGAGAGCGCCGCTATCGCCGTCCGCAAAGCCCACGCCAACGGGCATCGGGTCTATCTGTGCACCGGACGCAGCAAGGCCGAGATCTACCCGTACCTGTGGGACCTCGGCATCGACGGCCTGATCGGCGGCAACGGCAGCTACATCGAGGACGGCGGTCAGGTGGTGCATCATCAGGTGCTCGATCCGGACGTCGTCCAGCGGGCCGTCGAGTGGATGCTGACAAACGATCTGGGCTTCTACCTGGAGTGCAACTCAGGCCTTTACGCGTCGGACAACTTCCCCGAGAAGGCCGCGCGCATTCTCGACGGCGGCGCGACGCCCAAGAACGTCCAGTGGGTCCGAGACGGCTTCCCCCACATGATCTACGGCACCCGCTCCGGGCGGGCCGACGTCAACAAGATCAGCTTCGTCCTGGAGCCCCAGATCGATCTCATGGGGCTGACGGCGGACTACGCCGGCCAGGCGCAGGTCGACACCTGGAGCCTTACGGGCAAGGGTCCTGAGTTCGGCGAGTTCGGCCAGCTCGGCGTCCACAAGGGGGCGGCGGTACGGCAACTGGCGGAGCATCTCGGTGTTTCGACCGATGCCATGATCGGCTTCGGGGACGCCCGCAGCGACCTGGAGCTGATCACCGTCTGCGGCACGGGAGTCGCGATGGGCAACGCCGACCCCGTCCTCAAGGCGGCCGCCGATCTGGTCACCGACGACGTCACCGAGGACGGCCTCAACCACGCCTTCGCGGAACTCCGGCTGATCTGAGAGCCGCCGCTCGCGGAGTATTCGGGACTCTAAGGGTTTACCTAGACTCCCCGAGAATCGGTGATCGAGCCGGGTCCGGGGCTATCGCCGGCGCGGTCAGCCGTGATCCAGGGCCAGCTTCAGGCTGAAGGCACCCAGCGCCGTCCCGGTCGCCGCGTCCAGCGTGCGCCGCACCGGTTTGCGGGTCAGGAACGGCCGCAGCCGGCCCAACAGGCTGGCCAGCAACAACAGCCAGACCACGCCCAACACGGCATGCGTGAGCGCGAGCAGCGCCAGCGTCCCCCAAGAGCCATCGCCCATGAACTGCGGCAACAACGCCAGGTAGAACACCAGCGCCTTCGGGTTGGTGATGTTGCACAAGAAGCCCTGCACCAGACCACGCGTGGACGCCACCTCCCGCAGCTCCCGCGGCTCCTCGGCTCGCCAGGCGGCCCGGAACGATTGGACCGCCAGATAGGCCAGGTACACCACCCCGGCCCACTTGATCGCCTCGAACAGCGGCTGGGACGCCCGGATCAGGGCACCGAGCCCGGTCACGGCCGCCGCTCCCTGGACAGCGCAGGCGATCCCTACCCCGAGCGCGGTCGCGCGCCCCCGCGACGGGCCACCGGACAGGGTGTTGCGGGTGACCAGCGCGAAGTCCGGGCCAGGCATGAGCACAACGAGCGCCGCGATGCCGATGAATGCGAGGTAGGCCTGAATCGTCACCCCAAGAGGTTGCTACGCGATCCGCCCCGCCGGCGAACTGTCCACAGGGCGACTACTTATCCACACAGTTATCCCGAGCCGGGGATAACTACATCGTTGTGGTTTTGTCGCTCTCCTGGCGTCCGCGGTACCGAGCGGAGCCGCCGCAAGCCGGACCCTGCTCAGTGGGCTTGCCAACAAGGATTATGCCGCCGTCGGACGGTTACCACCCGGAACCGGTTGGGCCGCTCCACGCACGATCGGGCCGCCCGAGCCCGCACGACCGGCTGCCGGACTCGCCCTGCTTCAAGGCGGCAGGTTGACCACAGCCCGCGGTGGTTGTCCACAGCCTTATCCACGGCCGGGGATAACTACATCGCTGTGTTTCACGCGACGGCCTGGTCGGTGGCGTTCGCCGGGTGGGCCGTCACGCCCTGGCCAACCGAGTGCTCTGGGATTACGCTGGATAAACGCTCGAAAACCCGTTGGGCCACTCGAAGTAGCTGGGACCGCCTGGCACAGTGCGGCACCAACGGCTCGGACGTCGGGAAGACCGCAGCGGCGACGCGGCCGCTGGGGACCTTTGTCCGACGGCGGAGGAGGGAGCCTGAGATGAGCGAGCAGGAGCAGACCGCGAGCGGCGCGGCCGCAGCGGTCGCGCAGGAGCGGGCCGAGCGCGACGAGAAGCGCAGGAAGTATCGCGAGGAGCAGGATCGGCGGGCGATCAATCGCCAAATCTGGGAGGGCGGCCCGGTCTACCCGGATCGTTAGGACCACCCGACATCGGCGTGGAGGCCCGTCCTTCATCGTTGGGAGAGTTCGGTTGGCAGGGGCTCGGCTGGGAGGGCCCGCGCAAGTTACCCACAATGTTGCCCACAGCGGGGGATAACTACATTGATGTGATTCGTGGCCCGTAGCCGGCCGAACCACCAATCGAGCCAGTGGAGGGCCCGACGCCGCTGGGTCCCGAGCTTCCCAGCAGCTCCCATTCCAAAAGCTCAAGGAGCGAATCCCTACCCGACAGCCCCAGGTTCGCACCCTGGCCGTCGAAGCGTCCCAGTCGGCCCCATCCCCTGGCGGCGACCCAGCGCGATCAGCCCCAGGCGTAGGCCTCCACGCTATTGACCCACAGCAAGAACCGCGGCGCGGGATCGAGTTCCAGCCGCACCTCCAGCCGCTGCCCGGCCTCACCACGGACCTCGTAGGTGATCCACGTGCAGTCCTTGCCGACCACCCGGACGCGACCAGACGCGATCCACGGATGCGCGCGGCGCATCGCGATGAGATCGCGGTACAGATCGTGCAGCCACCCGCCGTAGGGGGCGAGCCCGCCGGGGACCTCCGGCAGGGGCGGACGCAGCGGCGCGTCCGCGTGGAAGCCTTCGCCCTTCTCCCCGCGAAAGGCCTGCTCGTCGCCGTAATAGATGCTCGGTAATCCGGGCAACGTGAGCAGGACGCATGCCGCCAACGCCGCGCCGGCGTCCCCGACGCGGCTGGCGATCCTGAACACGTCGTGATTGCCGACGAACGTCTGCGGGATCAGCGACCCGGCCAGGGCGTCGTGCCTCTGGATCGCCCAGGCGAGCTCCCACAGATTCCGATCGGCGAGCGCGCTCCACGTCGCCTTCCACAGTTCGTACTGCGTCACGGCGTCCAGGCCGCCGGCCCGCGCGATCCCGGCGTAGTCACCGTGGATCACCTCGCCGAGGAAGAACGCATGCGGAAACTGCGTCCGGACGCGCGTGGTCACCTGGCGCCAGAACTGGCTCGGCACCGCGTAGGCGACGTCGAGGCGCCAGCCCGCGATCCCGCGGCGAAGCCAATGAAGCATCACTTCGACGACCAGGTCCTCGACCTGGGGGCTGGCGTGATCCAGGCCGACCAACGAATCGTGCCCCTCCCAACCGACCCCGCGCCCCTGCTCGACCCGCACCAGCGTCCCCCTGCCGGCGAGCGCTTCCGCAACCGCTGGATGGTCGGCTCCGACATGGTTGAACACGCCGTCCAGGACAACGCACAAACCCCGCCGGGACGCCTCGGCGACCAACAGCTCGAAGTCCGCCTCATCCCCGAGCCTGGGGTCGATTCGGAAGTGGTCCAGCGTGTCGTAGCCGTGCGTGGTCGAGGCGAAAACCGGACCGAGCAGGAGCCCGGTGCAACCGAGTTCACAGGCATAGTCCAGCCAGCCGACCAGCCGCGCCAGGCGGTGACCCGCGTCGGCGTTGCCCCAACCGAAGATGGGCGCGCCCACCGCCCCAAGCGGGTAGACGTGCCACCAGACCGACTGTTCCCAGCCCATTTCGTCCCCTTATTGATGTTCACTCAATAGTGCTACTGACAGTAGCTCAATAACGGCTAGGATCGCCACCGTGCAACCGAGACGACGCCTCGACACCGAGGTCCGCCGCCAAGCGATCCTGGACGCCGCCAAGCGCGCCTACGCCCAAGACACCTATGCGGACGTCCCCATCGGCCGCATCGCCGAGGCCGCCGGATCGTCTCCCGCACTGGTGTTCCACTACTTCGGCAGCAAGGCCGGCCTCTACTGCGCGGTCGTCGAGGACGCGGTCGCCGCGCTCCAAGACGCTCAGGCCGACGCCCTGGCAAGACTGCCGCCCGGGACGTCGGCGCGCGACCAGGTGCAAACGTCCCTGCTGGTTTATCTGAACCACATCGCTACCCATCCCAACAGTTGGGCCACCCCGCTGGCGGGGGGCGAAGAGCCGCGCGCCGCGGTCGAGCTTCGCCGGCGGGCCCGCCAGGACGCCGTCACCTGGCTGCGTCAGTTGCTTCAGGTCGGCTCTTGGCGCCGCCACAGCTACGCGATCTGGGGCTACCTGGGCTTCCTGGATCAGGCGTGTCTGGCGTGGGTCAACTCCGGTTGCCCACCCGAGGACCGCCCTGCCCTCATCGAGGCGGCTCTCGGGGCATTGGAGGGCGCGCTGGGCGACTGGGGGCATTGATTCCCCTCCCACCACCCGGCACCCCGCGGAATACCGAGAACCCATCGCTCGTTCTTCCCACGTGAGCAATTCGGCGGATCGCCTGGCGCGCGGCAGTGGTCGACCCCGCGCCTTGGGTTGTGGGGCAATGGCTCGAGCGGCCTGGCGCCCGGGCAACGGTCGGGGTAGCCTTCCGGGCATGGGTTCGACCAAAACCGTGCGCGGGACGCGCCGTCGAATGTCGAATCCCGCCGCTCCCCTGTGCTGTTGTCGGTGATCCCGCCGCGCTGAGCTCTGCACGCCGAACCGGCGTCGCCCAGCCGCCATCCTCAACCAAGCCGAACCCGGCAGTCGATCGCCCCACCCGCACGACCCTCCAACAGGAGCCGAAATGCCCAATACCCCCCGCGACGAGATCTGGAACCGGATCCGCGCCGAAGCCACCCGCGATGCGGAGGCCGAGCCCGCGCTCGCGAGCTTCCTGCACACCGTGATCCTCAACCACGCCCGGCTGGAGGACGCCCTGTCGTACATCCTGGCCAGCAAGCTGGGTAGTTCGACGATCCCGTCGCTGACGCTGCGCGACCTGATCGCCAACGCGATCGACGGTGACTCCGGCATCGGCGTCGCCGTCCGCGAAGACCTGCGCGCGGTCATCAGCCGCGACCCCGCCTGCAGGGGCTATTCGGTGCCGCTGCTGTACTTCAAGGGCTTCCACTCGCTCCAGGCGTACCGCGTCGCCCACTACTACTGGGTCAATGGGCGCGAGCAGCTCGCTCTCTACCTGCAAAGTCGGATCTCAGAGGTGTTCGCCGTCGACATCCACCCCGCGGCGAAGATCGGCAAGGGCATCTTGTTCGACCACGCGACTTCAGTGGTCATCGGCGAAACCGCCGTCGTCGAAGACGACTTCTCCATGCTGCACGAGGTCACCCTGGGCGGCACCGGCAAGGTCGGCGGCGACCGGCACCCCAAGATCGGCCGGGGCGTGATGATCGGCGCCGGAGCGAAGGTGCTCGGCAACATCCGGGTCGGCGAGGGGGCAAAGATCGGCGCCGGCAGCGTGGTGCTGTCGGACGTCGACCCCTACGTGACCGTCGCCGGCGTACCTGCGGTGCCCGTCAGTTACCCCAGGCACATCTTCCCGTGCGACGAGCTCGAGGACGCCTCGGTCGACTGAGCCCGAAACTCGCTCAAACGCGACAACAGTTGCTCGAAAGGGGCCAGAATCCGTCGCCCGGGCGCCAACTGTCGTCGTGACTTAACCACCAACGGGGCCCGCGCGTGGCCTGTCGGCCATCACGGACGCCGTGAACTCAGCCAGTGCAGGTGCGTCGAGGTCGCGTGCTGGCAAAACGGCGCCACGGCGGGGGGCTTGGTCGCCAATCAGCGCACTGCGGGACGCCTGGCGCGCACGGTGTGCAGGATGCCCCGCTGCCAGCCCCGCACCGTCCGCGTTGCGATCTGCCCGAAGCCCGCGCGCTCCAGCCGGGCACACAGTTCGGGGATGGAGTCGAACTCCAGGACGCTTTGGTGCAGGTAGCGGTACAGCCGAAGCCGGTGGGCCACCAACGCCGCCAGCGGCAAGATGATGCCCTGGTTGACGGCCCGCCAGCGACGGGTGGCGCCGGCGTCTCCACGGACGCTGTAATCCTGAGCAACCAGCCAGGCCCCCCGCGCCAGTTGGTCGCGAATCAGGCCGATGACGGCGTCCCGATCGGACACGTTGCGCAGCAGATAGCAGGCGAACACTCCGTCCACCTCGGCGGGCAGGTCGAGCCCCGGCAGGTCCTCCACACCCGCGTGGACGAAGCGGACGCCCTCGGGCCAGCGCTTCTTGCGCGCCTGCTGGAGCATCTCGGCGGAGGCATCTACCCCGATCAACTGCAATCTCACCCCACGGCGTCGGGCCGCGCGAAGCAGCGCCGCGGTGGAAGCCCCGGAACCGCACCCGAGATCCAGGACGACCGCGGCGGGCGGCAGCGTCGCCACTAGTGCGGACGCGGCGGCCAGCAGCTCGCGGTGATAGCCGGGGTTCAGCCCCACCATCACCTCGTAAGTGCTGGCGACCTCGTCGAAGGCGTTGCTGAGCTCGTCGCGCTGGTTGAGTACCAAGTCCGCTCCTGTCGTCCCGCGAACTGTAGGCGGTCGGTGGCCGTGCCTTCGGGTCATCGCGAGAAGTCCGTCGGGACGCGCCGCCCCGAGCCCTCACCGAAGACCTCCATCAGCGCCCCAGGACCTCCCCTGAACGCAAGCCCTCACGCCCTAACCGAAGCCCTCACCGAAGACCTCCATCAGCGCCCCAGGACCTCCCCCGAACGCAAGCCCTCACGCCACCGAAGCCCTCACCGAAGACCTCCATCAGTGCCCCAGGACCTCCCCTGAACGCAAGCCCTCACGCCCTAACCGAAGCCCTCACCGATAGGGCACCGTCCGCATCGTTACCCAGCGCAGCGGCAAGCGCCCGGGGAACGCGCGTCCGGTGAAGACAAACCGCCCGGGCCCCTGTGGGCTCCGGGCGGTCTGGTCGAAGGTTCGGGCTCAGTCCTCGGCGAGGGTGATCTCCAGGCCGCCGAGCATGGTGGCCGACAA
>JBDHZK010000109.1:0-9255 GCA_039811865.1 Propionicicella sp.
CCCCGACGCGCCAGATCCAGTTCGGAGCCGGGGTAACCGTAGGTCCCGGTCAGGGTCCCCCCGACGTCCGCGCGAGTGGCGACGACGATCGGGACTTGTCCTGCCGAGTTCGCGATCACGTCCGCCACCGCCTCGCTGACATGTCCTGCCCCGAAGCCGGCCACGACAAGGCCGTCGGCCGCGTTCAGCACCGAGGTGAGTGCCGTCCCGGGGTCACCGGAGAACGTGCCCAGGATAGGAACGTTCGGATCTTTGGCAGGCGGGCCGAGGACGATCCGCCGCTGCCGCCGTCCAGCCAGGAAGACCTCGCCCTCCCGTACTTCGCCGACCCGGCGGTCTCCGGGACTTGCGAACGCCCCGATCGCCCACGAATGCACCTTGCGCACCTGAGCTGCCGCATGCACGGCGTCATCGAAGACGACGAGGGCGCCCTGGTCGCGCGCCGCCGGGGAGGCCGCGACCAGGCAGGCCGCGAGCAGGTTCGCGGGTCCGTCGGCTCCGGCCGCGGCGGGGGAGCGCATCGCCCCGGTGAAGACGAGCGGCTCGGGCCGCTCCCACCACAGGTCAGCCAGGAATGACGTCTCCTCGATCGTGTCGGTGCCCTGGGCCAGGACGACTCCGACCGCACCGGCGTCCACTTCGGCCCGCGCCCAGTTCAGGGCGGACGCGATGTCGGCGCCGGTCAGGTTCGGGGCGGCCTTTCGGTAGAGGGTGCTCGCGGTGACGTCCACGACTTGGCCCAGCCCGGGCACGCAAGCCACCAATTGCTCCGCGCCCAGGGCGGGGGCGATCCCACCCTCCGGCGTGGGGAGCATCGTGATCGTCCCGCCGAGGGAACCCAGGCTGACGCGTGCAAGCACAACCGAAACCCTAGTGCCATCGAAGTCTCGAGGAGATTTCGGACGGCCCCCTTCGACCGGCTGGGGCGCAGTTCGCGGAGGCGCCGGGCGGCCCTCGACCCCCGGGCGCCCGGCGCTGCCCTGCTCAGCCGAGCTTGGCTCGGTTGCGTGCCTTCGCGCGGTCGTTGGCGGGCAGGATCGTCTTGCGGATCCGGACGGCGGCCGGCGTGACCTCGAGGCACTCGTCCGATCGGCAGAACTCCAGCGCCTGCTCCAGACTGTGCAGCCGCGGCGGGATGAGCCGCTCCAACTCCTCGCCGGTGGACGAGCGGACGTTGGTCAGCTTCTTCTCCTTGGTGGGGTTGACGTCCATGTCGTCGGGGCGGGGATTCTCCCCGACGATCATTCCCTCGTACACCTCGACGCCGGGGGCGACGAACATGGTCCCGCGCTCTTGGAGGTTGAACAGCGCATAGGACGTCACCATGCCCTGGCGATCGGCCACCAGCGACCCCGTGGGGCGGGTCTTGATCTCGCCCGCCCACGGCCGGTAGCCGTCGAAGACGTGGTGCATGATCCCCGTGCCGCGGGTCTCGGTGAGGAACTCGGTGCGAAAGCCGATCAGGCCGCGCGCGGGCACCTGGTACTCCAGGCGCACCCAACCGGTGCCGTGGTTGATCATCTGCTGCAACAGGCCGCGGCGAGTGCCGAGCATCTGGGTGGACGACCCCACATACTCCTCTGGGACGTCCACGGTCAGGTGCTCGAACGGCTCGTGCAGGGTGCCGTCGATCGTCCGGGTCAGCACCTCGGGCTTGCCCACGGTCAGCTCGAAGCCCTCGCGCCGCATCATCTCGACGAGCACCGCCAACTGCAGCTCGCCACGTCCCTGGACCTCCCAGGTGTCCGGCCGATCCGTCGGCAGGACCCGGATCGAGACGTTGCCGATCAGTTCTGCGTCCAAGCGCGCCTTGACCAGCCGCGCCGTCAGCTTCTTGCCCGATTTGCCCGCCAGCGGCGAGGTATTGATGCCGATCGTCATCGAGATGGACGGCTCATCGACCTCGATCAGCGGCAGCGGGCGGGGGTCGTCCGGATCGGACAGCGTCTCGCCGATGGTGATGTCGGGGATGCCCGCGATGGCCACGATGTCACCCGGGCCCGCGGATTCGGCCGGGACGCGCTCCAGCGCGCGAGTCATCAGCAACTCCGAGAGTCGCACGTTGGTGACACTGCCGTCGGCTCGGCACCAGGCGACGGTCTGGCCGCGGCGCAGAGTGCCCGCAACGACGCGACAAAGCGCCAGCCGGCCGAGATATGGGGAGGCGTCCAGGTTCGTGACGTGCGCCTGCAGCGTCGCTCCCTCGGTGTAACTGGGCGCGGGAATGGCCGTCAGGATCGTCTCGAACAGCGGCTGCAGGTCGTCGGAGTCGGGCATCTGCCCGTCTTCGGGCGCGGTCAGGGACGCCCGCCCGGCCTTGGCCGCGCAGTAGACGATCGGGAAGTCGGCATGGTGGGCCTCATCGTCCTCCAACAGATCGAAGAACAACTCGTAGACCTCGTCCACGACCTCGGCGATCCGGGCGTCCGAACGATCGACCTTGTTGATCACCACGATGATCGGCAGGTGCTTGGCGAGGGCCTTGCGCAGGACGAAGCGGGTCTGCGGCAGCGGTCCCTCGGAGGCGTCCACGAGCAGCAGGACACCGTCGACCATCTCCAACCCGCGCTCGACCTCACCGCCGAAGTCGGCGTGCCCGGGGGTGTCGATGATGTTGACCGTGACCACCTGCCCGTCGGCCATCACGTGCTCGACCGCGGTGTTCTTGGCGAGGATCGTGATGCCCTTCTCGCGCTCGAGGTCCATCGAGTCCATGACCCGCTTCTCGACGTCCTGGCCGGCGCGGAATGCGCCCGACTGCCACAGCATCGCGTCCACGAGCGTGGTCTTGCCGTGGTCGACGTGGGCGATGATCGCGACGTTGCGCAGGTCGGCGCGGATCGGCATGGCAGCTCCTGGCGGGAATGGGACCCGGAACCGGGCCGTGCCGGAGTCTACGCGGCGCCCGGCCGGGGTCAGAAACGCCACCGGTGTGGGTGGGCATGCTCCGATAACCTCCGGCCATGCTCGGCAGGCTCGGCGACACGATCAGAAGGTGGCTGCACGGGAGTCCCGGAATCTTGTTGGGGCCCATCCATCGGGCGATCACGACGGTGCTGCTCGCGGCGGTGACCTGGCGGGACGCGGTTCGGTATCGGGGACGTCCGGACGCGCGGCTGGCCGAAGCCGTGACCATCACGGTGAAGACGTTCGAACGTCCGAGCGCGATCGCGCGCTTCGTCCGCCGCGCACGGCGGGTGTTCGGCGGCCGGATCGTCGTCGCCGACGACTCCCGTTCGACCTGGACGTCGCCCGACCCGCTGGTGGACGTGCTCGCGCTGCCGTTCAACACCGGGGTGAGTGTGGGCCGCAACGCCGCCCTGGCCGCCGTCACCACCACCTACGTGCTCGTGGCCGACGACGACTTCGTGTACACCAGGGCCACCGATTGGGGCCGGGCCTTGGACTACCTGGAGCGCAACCCGGAGGTCGACGCGGTCGCGGGGATCCAGATCGAGCTGCCGCGCTGGTACACCGTGATCTACGACCAGGATCCGCTGTATCGACCACACGCCGACCCGATCCTCAGCCCGGGGACGCTGGTCGACGGCCTGCCCGTGCGGCTGATGACCCCACAGGCTTACCTGGCGCGGACGGCGTCCATCCGCAAGGTCGGTTGGAACCAGCGGCTGCGGATGGTCGACCACCGCGACTTCTTCAGCCGCGCCGCCGGGGCGCTCGTGTTCGTCCAGGACGCCGCCATCCCCGTCTTTCACGCTCGGACGCCGTGGAACCGGTTCTACAACAGACACCGCGAGGACACCGCTGCCGACCGGGAGACGCTCCGCGGGCTGTGGAGCTGGGCGCAATGAGCTTCCTGGCGGTCGGCCAGCGGATCTGCTGCAAACCTCGGCCGGACCGACTCCTGCAGCTAGCCGGCCGCCGGACCTCGGCGCAGTGAGCGGAGCGTTCTCAGCGCCCGGCGGGTCCGTCTTGACACGGCGGCCTCGAACCCGAACCGCGCCAGGTACGGATCGTCGGACCGGTAGCGCGCGTTGAACACCGCGAGGTCGACCTGCTTTTGGGCGCTGAACTCCGCGCGGCGCGACGTGACCCCCATCGGCGTGACGATCCGCGGACCGACGAACCACAGGTTGCGCTTGGTCTGCCGAGAGAACTGGAAGTCGTCGCCGCACCAGATCAACAGATCGTCCGGGATCGGCACCCAGTCCGAGCGCGACATGAAGAACAATGTGCCGAAGCCCGGCGTCCTGGAGTAGGCGGGCAGGAACACCGGCGCGCGCGAGCGTCCCGGCCGAAGGCAACTCGTGTGCGGGCCGATCATCCCCACGCGGCGGGTGAGTCTGCCCGCCACCGCGTTCAGCAGGGGTGGCGGAAACATGACGTCGTCGTTGCTGATCGCCAAGTGGTCGAAGCGAGCCTGCATGACGCCGAGATTCCAGGACGGGTTGACGAACAGGTTGGTGGGTTGGTCCAGGACGCGGACCTTGCGGCCCACGCCCTCCAGCGGCGCGGGTGCGTTGTTGATCACGATGACCTCGCCGACCAGGGGGTGCGCGTCGTACAGGTCCAGCAGCGGACGCAGTTCCTCCGACACCTGCAGGGTCGGCAGCACCACGCTGAACATGGGCCTCATGCTAGGCGGGCGGCAGGGGCCGGCCTTTCCGCGGTGACCAGGGGTGTCGTCCAGGGGAAGACTCTGGGTTCACCTGATCGCGGGCGGGGGGTGGCGACCCTAACCTGGAGCCATGACCCAGTGGTTCACCGAGTCGTTCCGCACGGAGTTCGACAAGCAGGCCGCGCTCATCGGCAGATTCAACCTGGCGATCTTCGGCAAGACCGGCGTGGGCAAGTCCACGCTGATCAACGCCATCTTCGGCGAGGACGTGGCCGCCACCGGAATCGGCGAACCCGTCACCTTGACCAGCCATCTGTACCTCGACCAGCGGGGGTCGCTGGGCGTGATCGACACCCGCGGGCTTGAGATCGGGCGCGACGACAAGGAGCTGATCAACGAGCTGACCAAGGTCGTCCGCGATATGCGCAAGCGCAAGATCGAGGACCAGATCCACGTCGCCTGGTATTGCGTGCGCGGCATGGACCGCCGTTTCGAGGAGTCGGAGGCCGCCTTCATCCGCAAGCTGCACGAACTGGAGATCCCGGTCGTCCTGGTGTTCACGCAGGTGCCGATGCGCGACGGCATGATCCACCCGGACGCGGTCGAGCTCGCCCGGCTGGTCGAAGCCAAGCAGTTGCCCATCGTCAACGGACGCCCCTACATGACGTTCGCCAGGAGGGATCAGTTCACTGGTCAGCCGCCCTACGGCTTGATGGAGCTGCTGCAAGCCACCTTTCTCGTGGCTCCTGACGCGGTCCACGCAGCCCTCGCGGCCGCCCAGCAGATCGATTTTTCGGCGAAAGCCCGGGTTGCCCAGGCCCACATCGGTGCGACGGTAGCCGCCGCTGCGGCCGCGGCGGCGTCCCCGATTCCGTTCTCGTCGGCGGCGATCCTGGTGCCGCTGCAACTGGCGATGATGGCCAAGATCGCGCAGTTGTACAACGTCAGGTTCGAACGAGCGGCGCTGCTGGCGATCGCGTCCACCTCGGCGGCGACGGCGTTGGGACGCACGGCGGTGGCCAACCTGATCAAGCTCGTCCCGGGCGCGGGGACCGTCACCGGCGGCGTGATCAACGCCGGCGTCGCGTCCACCTTCACCCTCGCGATGGGCCAGGCCTGGCTCACGGTCACCCAGAAGGCGGCGGGCGGCAAGCTGCCCACCCTCAACGGTGTGATCGACTCCAAGGCGGTCAACGACCTGTTCATGAGCGAGTTCAAGGCGCGGATGCCGAAGATCCGGCAGGCCCAGGACGCCAACAAGTAGGGCTCTCGTCCTGGATCGCCGCGGTGGTGGAGGGTCGGTCCAACTGTTCTCCGGCCGCCTTGGGTGAGCTTTCGGCGGCGCGCGTCCGTCTCGATGGCCCACCCCGGCGGCGCACTCGGGCGGCCGCGCTCTACGGTCGTGGGCATGAATGATGCTCTCCATCCGTCGATGCAGCCGATGTTCGAGATCGTCCAAGCGCGCAACCCGGGCGAACCGGAGTTTCATCAGGCGGTGTACGAGGTCATGCAGAGCCTCGCGCCCCTGGCGGACACGCGTGACGACTACACCCAGTGGGGGATCTTGAAGCGGATCTGTGAGCCCGAGCGGCAGATCATCTTCAGGGTGCCGTGGGTGACCGACGACGGGGTAGTCGAGATCAACCGCGGCTTCCGAGTCGAGTTCAACTCCACCCTCGGCCCGTACAAGGGTGGGCTGCGCTTCCACCCCAGCGTGAACCTGAGCATCATAAAGTTCCTCGGCTTCGAGCAGGTGTTCAAGAACTCCCTGACCGGGATGCCGATCGGCGGCGGCAAGGGCGGCTCGGATTTCGACCCCAAAGGCAAGTCCGACAACGAGATCATGCGCTTTTGCCAGTCCTTCATGACCGAGCTCTACCGTCATCTGGGCGAGTACACCGACGTCCCGGCCGGCGACATCGGCGTCGGCGGACGCGAGATCGGCTACCTGTTCGGCCAGTACAAGCGGATCACCAACCGCTACGAGTCGGGCGTCCTGACCGGCAAGGGCACCACCTGGGGCGGCTCGCTCGTGCGCACGGAGGCGACCGGCTATGGCACGGTCCACTTCGCCCAAGCGATGCTGCGCGCCCGCGGGGACGACCTGCAGGGACGGCGGGTCGTCGTCTCCGGGTCGGGCAATGTCGCGATCTATGCGGTGGAGAAGGCGCAGGAACTCGGAGCCACCGTGCTCGCCGTCTCGGATTCGTCCGGCTACGTCGTCGACGAGTCGGGCATCGAGTTGGAGGCGCTGAAGGAGGTCAAGGAGATCCGGCGCGGCCGCGTCGCCGACTACGCCGATCTGGTCGGGTCACGGGCGCAGGTGGTGGCCGACGGGTCGATCTGGGACGTGCCCTGCGACGTCGCACTACCCTGTGCGACGCAGAACGAACTGGACGAACGCCACGCCGCATCGCTGGTCGCCAATGGCGTCCAGCTCGTGGCCGAGGGCGCCAACATGCCGACCACACCGGGAGGCATCCGCGTGTTGCGTGAGGCGGGCGTCCTGTACGCGCCGGGCAAGGCGTCCAACGCGGGCGGGGTGGCCACGTCGGCGCTGGAGATGCAGCAGAACGCGTCGCGCGATTCGTGGAGCTTCGAAAAGGCCGCGCAACGGCTCGAGCAGATCATGAACGACATCCACGACCGCTGCGTCGAGACCGCGGACGAGTACGGCCATCCGGGCGACTATGTGGTCGGGGCCAACCTCGCCGGCTACATCAAGGTCGCCGACGCCATGGTGGCGATGGGCGTCATCTGAGCCATGGACCCCAGCCGCGCGAGCACCGGCATCCCCGGGCTGGACGAGACCGTCGACGGCCTGCGCCTGGGCGACAACGTCGTTTGGCAGGTGGACGATCCCGGCGACTTCACGCTGGTCGTGGAGCCGTTCGTCACTCGCGCGTTGGCGGACGGACGACGGGTCGTCCACGTCCGGTTCGGCGGACGTCCCGCGCTGCTGGACGCCCCTGGGATCGAGACCCTCCTGGTCGATCCGGACGCCGGCTTCGAGACGTTCGCCATCACCGTCCGAGACGAGCTGACCAGGATCGGGCCGCGCGGCTTCTATCTGTTCGACCCGCTGACCGACCTGCACGCGGCCTGGCAGTCGGACCTGATGGTGATGAACTTCTTCAAGGTCACCTGCCCATACCTGTTCCAGCTCGACACCATCGCCTACTTCGCGTTGCTGCGCGACGAGCACACCGTCAGCACCGTCGCCGGAATCCGCGAGACCACCCAGCTGCTGTTGGACCTGCATCGGATCGGCGACGACCTGTACGTCCAGCCGCTGAAAGTGTGGCGTCGGCACTCACCGAGCATGTTCTTCCCGCATCTGCTCAGCGGCGGCAGCGCGATCTCGATCACCTCATCGGCCGCGACCACCCAACTGTTCGCCACCTTGGCCCGGCGCCGGACCCCGGGCGAGCCGTGGCAGCGTCGCGTCGACGAGGCGTGGGACGCGCTGGCGTCCGGATCGGCGGACGACCGGGAGCGGGTCCGCGGCCGGCTGCTCACCATGCTGATCGGCGGCGGCGGCCGGATGGCCGAGCTCTGCCGGCGATACCTGAGCCTCACCGACCTGCTGGCGGTGGCGTCCAGGCAGATCGGGACGGGTGCGATCGGCGGTAAGGCCGTTGGCATGCTGGCGGCGCGCGCCATTTTGGAGCACGACCCCGAAGGGCGTTTCGGCGACGCCTTGGAGCCGCACGATTCCTTCTTCGTCGGCAGCGATGTGTTCGTCAGTTTCCTGGTGGTCAACGGCTGGTGGTCGTTGTGGACGGCCCACCGCCACGGCGACGCCCCCCAGGCGGCCGCACAGCTGCACCGGCTGATTCCGTCGGGTCGTTTCCCGCGCTCGATCCGGGAACAGTTTCTGCGCCTGATCGAGTACTTCGGGCAGTCGCCGATCATCGTCCGGTCGAGTTCGCTACTCGAGGACAACTTCGGCAATGCCTTCGCCGGCACCTACGACTCGGTGTTTCGGACCAGCCGCGGAACGCCGGACGAGCGCCTGACCGAGTTCGAGGACGCCGTCAAACAGGTCTACGCCAGTGTCGTCAGCGAGGCCGCCTTGGCCTACCGCGAGGCCAGGCGGCTCGACCACCTCGACGAGCAGATGGCGGTGCTGGTGCAGCGGGTCTCCGGCGACCATCACGACGGCCTGTTCTTCCCGGACGCCGCGGGTGTGGCCAACTCCTCCAGCCCTTACGTGTGGCAGGCCGGCCAGGCGGACGAGGGCATGGTCCGCCTGGTCGTCGGGCTCGGAACCCGGGCCGTCGACCGGACCGGCCGCGACTTCGCCCGCATCGTCGCGCTCGCCGACCCGCTGGCGTCCCCGGTCAGGGGCGAGGACGTGGGCCGCTACTCCCAGCGCCGCGTGGACGTCCTCGATCTGGCCGAGCGAGCGGTCGTGACGCTGCCGATGGAGCAGGTGCGTCGGGCGGCGCCGAGTCTGCCGTGGGGGCTGTTCGCCTCGCCGGACGTCGCCGCGCGGCGCCGGCTGCGGGAGTTGGGCCGAGCCTCTCAACCGGCGCCGGAGGTGATCGATTTCGGCGGTCTGCTTTCGCGAACCGGGGTGCCGGACCTGCTCAAGCGCATCCTGACCGCGCTCTCCTCCGCCTACGACTACCCGGTCGACATCGAGTTCACGCTCAACCATGACCGGGCCGGTC
>JBDHZK010000110.1:0-9043 GCA_039811865.1 Propionicicella sp.
GCGAGCCGATGATCCGCGAACAGATCTGCGAAGTCATGGCCGAGGAGCAGATCGCCGCCCACCCCGACGACGTCGTGGTGACCTGCGGCTCCCAGCAGGGGCTCGACCTGGTGACGCGCACGTTCTGCGATCCGGGCGATGTGGTCCTCGCCGAGGCGCCGAGCTACGTGGGCGCGCTGGGGACGTTCCGCTCCTATCAGGCCGACGTGGTCCACGTCGCCATGGACGACGCCGGCATCGACCCACTGGCCCTGCGCCAGGCGGTCGAGACCCTGCGTGCCGCCGGTCGCCGGGTGAAGTTCTTGTACACGATCCCGAACTTCCAAAACCCGACGGGCGTGTCCCAATCGTTCGAGCGCCGCCGGCAGATCGTCGAACTGGCCCGGGAACTGCGGCTGCTGGTCGTCGAGGACAACCCCTACGGCCTGCTCTCCCTAGACCGAGATCCCTTGCCCGCGATGCGCACCCTCGACCCCGACCACGTCATCTACCTCGGTTCGTTCTCGAAGACGTTCGCCCCCGGCTTCCGGGTGGGCTGGGTGCTGGCCCCACCCGCCGTCCGCGAGAAGCTCGTCTTGGCCCAGGAGTCGGCGACCTTGTGTCCGCCGGTGTTCAGCCAGTACGCGATCTCGACCTACCTATCGGAGTTCGACTGGCGTGGCCAGATCGAGGTTTACCGCGGGATGTACCGCCACCGGCGCGACGCGATGCTGGCCGGACTGGTCGAGAACATGCCCCCGGGCACGACCTGGACGCATCCTGCGGGCGGCTTCTTCGTCTGGCTGACGTTGCCGGAGGGATTGGATTCCCAGGCCCTGTTGGCCAGGGCGGTTACCGCGCGCGTGGCGTACGTCCCGGGGACGGCCTTCTACGCCGACGGCATGGGCAGCCGGAACATGCGGTTGTCCTTCTGCTTCCCCACCCCAGAGCGGATCATCGAAGGCACTCGTCGACTCGGTGAGGTGCTGCACAGCGAGTTGGAGATGCACGAGACGTTCGGCCTGCACCCGGACGCTCCCCCACCGCGCTATCTCGGGACACGCGGCCCGGCCCCGGACATCACGTAAAGGGTTGAAGATGAGCGAATCGACGTCCGAAACCATCGTCGTCCTTGCCGGCGGGCTCTCCCACGAACGGGAGGTCTCGCTCAGGTCGGGACGCCGCGTGGCCCAAGCGCTGCGCGACCGCGGCTGCCTCGTCGTCGAAGCCGACGTCAACGCCGCGCTGGTGCCGGTTCTGCAGGGGATCGAGAACCCGGTGGTTTTTCCGCTGCTGCACGGCGGAGTCGGTGAGGACGGGTCGCTGCGCGAGGTGTTGGACCTGCTCGAGGTGCCCTACGTCGGGTCGGACGCGGCCTCGTCCCGACTCGCCTTCGACAAGTCCATCTGTACTCCGGTGGTCAGCGCGGCCGGCATCCTCACGCCGCTGCAATTGGCCTTACCGGCGGACATCTTCCGCGATCTGGGAGCCAAGGCGCTGATGGGAGCGGTCGCCGAACGCCTCGGCTTTCCGCTGATGGTCAAGCCGGCTCGGGGCGGGTCGGCGCTGGGCTGCACCAAGGTCAACCGGCCGTCAGACCTCCCGTCGGCAATGGTGTCGGCCTACGCCTACGGTGATGCCGCGATCATCGAGGAGTTCATCGAGGGGACGGAGGTGGCGCTCACCGTCGTGGATCTGGGGGACGGCCCCGTCGTCTTGCCCGCCGTCGAGATCAGGCCTCGATCGGGTGTCTACGACTTCAGCGCCCGTTACACCGCGGGTGAGACGCGCTTCCTGGTACCGGCGTCGTTGCCGGACGAAGTGGCGCAACGGTGCGCCGACGTCGCGCTGGAGGTTCACCGGGTGATCGAGCTCGGCGACCTGTCCCGCACGGACCTGATCGTGGCCGCCGACGGCCAGCCGATCTTCCTGGAGACCAATGTCGCCCCTGGAATGACCGAGACCTCACTCGTCCCACTCGCGATCGAGGCGGCGGGTTGGGAGTTCGGCGAGGTCTGCGAACGCCTGGCTCGCAACGCGGCGCGCCGCTACCACGCAGCCCGCAAGTCGCCGGCCAGCACGCCGGAGAGCTCTTGAGGTGACTCGCGTTCTGCAAGGGCTGAGCATCGCCGGTGGCACGATCGTCGCGGCCGTGATGATCTGGCTCGGGCTTTGGCAGATGCAGGTGTTCACCGATTCCGGGATGAACACCGCTTCGGCACGCGCGGCGGCTCCCCCCGTCGAGTTGCTCGCCCACGTCCACCCAGACGGCACCGTGGACGACATCTACGCCCGCCGGGTGACGAGCGTTGGGGTATACCTGCCCGACCAGCAGATTCTGGTGCGGGGCAACGCGGGCGCCCCCCGCGTGTTGTCGGCGCTGCGCCTGGACGACGGCCGCGTGCTCGCCGTGGTGCGCGGGCGCGCCGAGTCGCTGCCCAAACCGCCCCCGGGTCGCGTCGAAATCAGCGGGGTCTTCCTCGCCTCCGAACCAGGCGCAGAAAGCCCCGCTCCCCCAGGTGAACTCGGCTCGGTCCGGTTGGCGGCGCTGGCGCAACTTTGGCCGCAGCAACTGCTGCCCGGGTACGTCACCCTGGGTGAGGCGGACGCCCGGGCCCAGGGCCTCGATCCGGCGCCGATCACCCTGCCGAGCGGCGACGGCGCCCTCCGCAACGGTGGCTACGCGATTCAGTGGTGGGTCTTCGCAGCGTTCGCGCTGGGCATGGGGATCAAGATCTCGCACGACCTCGGTCGCCGGCGGCTGGCCGACGTCGACACCTCCCCCGGCGCGGATAAGGTCGACGCAGGAGGTTAGTCGTGGACGTTCCCGCCGTGCGCTCGGCCCTGCTGCGCTACCGGATCATGGCCTACACAGTTGGTGTGCTGCTCGTGGTGCTGGTGTGTGTTGGGCTACCGGTGAAGTACCTCGCCCACAACGATTCGGTCGTGACCTGGACGGGGATGCCGCACGGGTGGCTGTACATGCTCCTGCTCATCACCGCCTACGATCTGGGCCGCCGCGTGCATTGGTCCTGGACGCGGCTGATCCTGATCGCGCTCGCCGGGACGATCCCGTTCCTGTCGTTCGTGGCGGAGCATTCCGCCCGCAAGGACGTCCAGCGCCGGATCGCTGCCGCGCAGGCCGAACCCGCCATCGCAACACCTCAGTCGCCCCCGGCCACCGTCGAGAACTGACTTCCGACTCGATGCCGGTCCCGACGTCGTCGATCGGGTCGTCTAGAGCGATCTAACCTCGTCACCAGATTCGTTTAGCGGGCCCTACCGTTAGGCTCACCGCGTCGAACTGACCGGGAGGCTCGAATGGAACTGGCTCTGCTCGCGCTGGCCTTCGTGATCACGGTGCTGCTGGTCAGCAGCGTGGCCGAGCGACTGAAGCTGTCGGCGCCACTCACCCTGCTGGTCGTGGGTGGCCTGGTCGGCTACCTGCCGTTCGTCCACGTCCCCGAACTAACACCCGAGTTCGTTCTGGTTGGGCTGCTGCCGCCGCTGCTGTACTCGGCGGCGGTGAACACCTCGGTGGTGGACTTCCGCGCCAACATCTCCTCGATCGGCTGGCTCTCGGTCGGACTGGTGCTGTTCACCGCGGCCGGGGTCGCCCTCGTCCTTACCCAGATCCTCCCCGTGGGCTTCGCCGTCGCATTCGCGATCGGAGCCATCGTCGCCCCCCCGGACGCCGTCGCCGCCACTGCCGTCGCCCGCCAGATCGGGCTGCCCAGGCGCATCGTCACCATCTTGGAGGGGGAGTCACTGGTCAACGACGCGACGGCGCTGGTGAGCCTGCGCACCGCCGTCAACGCGATGGTGGCCACCGTGTCGGTCGGGGCGGTGCTGTTCGATTTCGCCAAGTCGGTCGCGCTCGCCCTGATCATCGGTTTCGTAGTGGCCAAGGTCGCCATTTGGCTGTACCGGAGCCTGAAGAATGTGGCGGCGACGGTTGCGCTGTCGTTCCTGGTGCCGTTCGCCGCCTACGTCCCGGCCGAGGAACTGCACGCGTCGGGCGTCTTGGCTGTGGTGGTGGCCGGCCTCGTCCTGGGCAACAAGGCACCGGTCGTCCAGTCGGCCCAGACGCGCATCTCGCAGCAGTTGAACTGGCACACGATCGCCTTCGTGCTGGAGAACTCGGTCTTCTTGCTGATCGGCCTGCAGGTGCACCAGATCGTGCTGGATGTCAGCGAGTCCGATCTGCCCGGCTGGACGATCGTCTTGGCCTGCCTGGCGACGCTGCTGGCGGTCATGGTGCTTCGCGTGCTGTGGGTGTTCGCCACCAGGCTGTTCCTCCGCAGCCGCAACGCCGAACGTCCCGCGCTGGGCAACGCGGTGCTGTTGGCTTGGGCCGGCATGCGCGGCGTCGTCACGCTCGCCGCCGCGCTCACACTGCCGACCGAAACCCCGCATCGCAGCGTCCTGGTGCTGATCGCGCTCGTCGTCACCGCGGGGACGCTCCTGATTCAAGGGCTGACCCTGCCGTGGATCGCGCGCCGGATGCGCGTAACGGGACCCGATCCGCGCGAGGACGCCCTGCAGGAAGCGACCGTTTACCAGCGTGCGGTAACCGCCGGCCTGGCCGAGGTGGACCGCATCGCCCAGCCGGGCGAACAGGACGTCGTCGCCCGGCTGCGCGAATCGGCCAGCATGCGGGCCAACGCCTCCTGGGAGCGGCTCGGGCGTCAGGACACGGACACCCCCAACGACGTCTACCGCCGTCTGCGGGTCGCCGCGCTGGGCGCCGAGCGCGCCGAGGTCCTCCGCGTGCGGGACGCGGGCCAGGCTGACCACGAGGTGCTCAGCGGGGTCCTCAACGCATTGGACGTCGAGGAGTCGCTCCTGACTCGGGTCGAGGCCAAAGCGCAGCGCCTGGATGAGATCGCAGCGCCCGCGGTCACGGCGGCGCCCTGCCAGCACATGGCCGACCTGCCCGCCTGCGTTCAGCCGCTCCACCCAGAGGGCTGCGGCGCCTGCGAGCTGGCCGGCACCCCATGGGTCCACCTGCGGATGTGCCTGACCTGTGGTCACGTCGGGTGCTGCGACTCCTCACCGGGCAAGCACGCGACCGCGCATTTCCACCAGAGCGGGCACCCGGTGATGCGTTCCTTCGAGCCGGGCGAGTCCTGGCGCTGGTGTTACGTGGACGAGGTGCTGGGCTGAGGCTTCGACCTCTGCTTGGAGTGCGAAAGCTGCACGCTCGCCCGACAGTCGGCAGCGCATCCCGGGGTGGCCGCTCGGCCACGCAACCCCTACTGGCGTCTCGCCGGGCACCCGCCCGGTCGGCCGGCGGCGCTACCAGACCAGCCGAACGGCGAAGAACAGCATCGCGAGGCCGATGCACACGTCCAGGATCTGCCAGGTGCGCGGACGTCCCAACGGCCCCGCCAGTGCGCGCGCACCAAAGCCGAGCGCGCTGAACCAGACGATGCTGGCAGCACCGGCTCCGGCGGCGAACACCCAGCGCCCGTCCCCGTTCTGGTTGGCCAACGCGCCAAGCAGGACGACGGTGTCGAGATAGACGTGCGGGTTCAGCCAAGTGAGCGCCAAAGTCGTCGCCACCACCCCGGCGGCCCGGCCGGCGCCCGAGGGCGCGGCTTCGGCGTGCAGGCCGTCGTTTCGGATCGCGGACCGAAAGCAGGTGTACGCGAACCAGAGCAGGTAGGCGGCCCCCGCCCACTTGGACGCGACCAGCAGCCACGGCTGCGCGGTGAACAAGGCCCCCAAACCGGCCGTCCCCGCGACGATCAGGGCTAGGTCGCTCAGTGCGCAGATCGCCACGATCATCGCGATGCCGTCTCGGCGGACGCCTTGTCGCAGCACCCAGGCGTTCTGGGCGCCGATGGCGATGATGAGCGAGAAGCCGGCGAGCATGCCCGAGATCAGTGTGGTCACGTTTTGAACCTAGAGCCGCTGTGGTGATTAGTCCAACGAATCATTCTTGGGTTTGATTAGATTTCCTTATGCACTCCGAGCAGCTCCGAACCTTGGCGGCCATCGTCGATCACGGCAGCTTCGAGGCTGCGGCAGCGGTGCTGCACGTGACCCCGTCCGCCGTCAGCCAACGCATGAAGGCACTGGAGGCGTCCGTCGGGCAGGTGCTGCTGCGCCGCGGGACACCGTGCTCCCCCACCGACGCCGGCGCCGTGCTGGTCCGCACGGCTCGGCAGGTGGCCCTGCTCGAAGCCGACGCCCTCGTCGAATTGGGCGAGGGGACCGGAGCGGCCGTGCTCCCCGTCGTGGTCAACGCGGACTCGCTGGACACGTGGTTCCCGGCCATCTTCTCGGTCGCCGCCACCTGGGACGACACCACCTTGCGCATCGAGGTGGAAGACCAGGACCACTCGCGAGAGTTGCTGCGCCGCGGGGACGTCCTGGCCGCCGTCACGTCCGATCGCACCCCCGTAGCCGGGTGCACCACCTTGTCCCTGGGTGCGATGCGCTACATCCCAGCCGCGGCCCCAGACCTGCTCTCCCGGCACGGGGGCGCTTGGGCTGAACTGCCGGTCGTCCGCTTCAACCCCAAGGACGATCTGCAGCACCAGTTCCGGCGCGAGCAGGGCCTGACCGAACCGGCGGCCGTGGTTCAGGTCCCCTCCCCCGGGGCTTTCGTCGCGGCCGTCCGAGCCGGTCTGGGGTGGGGCCTGATCCCCGAACCGCTGCTGGGTGAATCGCTGGAGCGGGGGGAGTTGGTCCCCGTTGGAGGACGCGCCGTCGACCTGCAGCTCTACTGGCAGAGCTGGAAGCTCCCCTCGGCTCGGATCGCGCGCCTCACCGCGGCCGTCAGGGACGCCGCGCGGCTGGGTCTACGCCCCCCACACTGAACGGCTGCCCGAGGTCGCGGACCAGCGCACCAGACCTCCCTGGCCACTCCCCCTTGCCTTGAGGGAGACCCGCTCGCGATCAGGATCGCGCCCCCCACCGCAGGCTGAGCCGAGGACTTTCCATGACCAAACCTGGACACAGGGGTCCTTTCACCCGACCCCAAGGGGTCCGACTTCACCCGTCGTTGACACCATCCCCGATCGAGCCCCGTCCCCTCGGCGCCGATCGGACCGGTCGCGGGCGGTGAGCTGCAGCCATCGCCGAGAGCCCAGGGGGATCTTTGTCGACAAATCGTCAAGGAGACTAGTCGCCGAGGCGATCGAGGATTCGAGTGAGGTCGTCCTCGCTCGCGAAATCGATCACGATCCGGCCGCGTTCACCTCGTTGATTTACCCGGACCCGTGTTCCCCACCGGCTGCTCAGCCGGTCGGCCAGCTCGCTGGCCCTCGGGGAGGGCACTGCCGCGGGAGACCGCGGCGCCCGCTCGACGAAGGGCTGCGCCGCAGCCGAGACCAGCGCCTCGACCGCCCTCACGGAAAGCCCTTCGGCCACGATTCGCTGTGCCAGGCGCTCTTGCTCCGTGGCGTCCTCGACGGCGAGCAGGGCACGCGCGTGCCCGGCGCTGAGCTCACCGTTGGCCAATCGACCCTGAACGGAGGCGGGCAGACGTAACAGCCGGATGGTGTTCGAGATCTGCGGTCGGCTGCGCTTGATCCGGGCCGCCAACTCTTCTTGGGTGCAGCCGAACTCGGTCAGCAGCTCGGAATAGGCGGCCGCTTCCTCCAACGGGTTCAGTTGTGCCCGATGCAGATTCTCCAGGAGGGCGTCCCGGAGCATCGCGGTGTTGTCGGTGCTGCGGACGATCGCCGGGATGCGTTCCTTGCCGGCCAGGCGCGTCGCCCGGAGGCGTCGCTCCCCCATCACGAGTTCGAATCTCCCGGCCTCGGGCAGCGGGCGGACCACGACGGGCTGCAGCACCCCGACCTCCCGGATCGAATCGGCCAACTCAGCCAACTCGGCGTCCTCGAAGCGCTCCCGAGGCTGGCGCGGATTGGGCGTGATCGCGTCCACTGCCAACTCCGCGAAGTACGACCCGTCGACTCCGGTGGGGCTAGGCCCACGATCGGGTGCCGATGTCGCCGCGAGCAGGTCACCCAGGCCGCGACCCAAGCCACCCGTACGGGTCATCGGTGCCATCCGGTCCCCCGGTTGGCGATCTCGGCGGCGGCGGCGAGGTAAGCCACCGCCCCGGCCGACGCCCGGTGATAGGTGAGGACGCTCTGGCCGTAGCTCGGCGCCTCGCTCACGCGTACCGAACGCGGGATGGTGGTGGCCAGCGTCTGCTCGGGGAAGTAGGCGCGCACCTGATCGGCGACCTGAGTGGCCAACCGCGTCCGGGCGTCGAACATGGTCAAGACGACGGTGGTCAGCGCGAGGCCGTCATTCAGATTGCCCTTGACCAGATCGATCGTCCGCATCAACTGCGAAACGCCCTCGAGCGCGTAGTACTCGCACTGAATCGGCACCAACAGCTCCTGGGCCGCGACCAGCGCGTTCAGCGTAAGCAACCCCAACGACGGGGGGCAGTCGATCAGCACATAGTCGAAGGCGGTCTCGCGGAGGAGCAGTTGGATGGCCCGACGCAGCTGGGTTTCGCGGCCGACGGTGCCGACCAGGGCGATCTCTGCTCCCGCGAGGTCGATCGTGGCGGGAAGAACCCACAGGTTCGAAGCCTCGGGGGAGCGGAGCATCTGCTCGCGGATCGGCAAGCCGTCCAGCAGTACCTCGTACGTGCCGAGCGTGCCGGGTCCGTGATCCACACCGAGCGCGGTCGATGCGTTGCCTTGGGGGTCCAGGTCGATCACCAAGACCCGGAGCCCGCCCTCCGCCAATCCGGCGGCCAGGTTCACCACTGTGGTCGTCTTACCCACCCCGCCCTTCTGATTGGCCGTGACGATCACGCGGGGCTTGGCGGGCCGGGGGAGCGACCCGGTTTCACGTGGAACTTCGGTGGCCAGATCGTCGGGTTGCTCCTCCTGCGACCCGAACTCCGGTTCGTCGAACATCGCGCGCCTCGGGGCGGTGGCTGCCATCGTCATGTGAGTTCCTTTCGCCGGGGAAGGTGGCGGCTGGGGCAGCGCGGCGTTTCACGTGGAACGCCAGCGACCTGCGCATCGCCTTAAGTTACTCCGCGCGCTTCGGGCCGACCGGTAGGCGCGTCGGCCGGCCCTCCGGA
>JBDHZK010000111.1:0-8969 GCA_039811865.1 Propionicicella sp.
GCTCGTCGTGCAGCGCCTGCGCGGTCGCGGTGCCGGTGATGCCGGCGACAACGCCGGCGTAGAGGATGCGGCCCCCGTGGCGTCCAGGCCCGGGCCCCAGGTCGATCAGCCAGTCGGCTCGGCGGATCACATCGACGTTGTGCTCGATCACAACCACGGTATGGCCCGCATCGATCAGCGCGTCGAGCACACCGAGGAGTGTCTCGATGTCGTTCGGGTGCAGATGTCCAGGTTCGCAAGGTTGTTCGTCCGCGCTCCCCGGATGCGGATCGCTGGCGACTTCATGCCTCGAAGCTAGGCCGACATGCGGCCGGATCCTGACCGGATTGCGCAGGCGACGCGCGTCCGGCACGTTCCCGCGGGAACGCCGGCCGTCCCGACCGGCTGATCCCTAGAGCCGGGCGTGATGAGCGTCCGTCACCGCCTGCTAGTCGTTGCTCCAGCCGCGATCGCCGCTGAGGGAATCGATGGCGATCAGGAACGCGCGGGGGTCCGGGGTGTCGGGCAGGAAGCCGCGCTGTTGGCCGACCGAGCCGTCCGGGTTGGCCCAGAAGATCGTCCAGTTGGCGTTCTTCAGGTGCAGCTTGGTGACCTGCGCCCAGGGCACCAACTGACCCTGCGCTGTGGCCAGCCCGGTCCCACTGATCTGGAAGGCCCCGATGCCGACCCACTCGCCGCGCCTGATGGCGGCGTCCCAAGCACCGAGCTTGACCGGCGTGGACAGCTCGACCACCTTGGGGCCGAGGTCGCTCAGCTTGATCTTGTCGTTGAGCAGGTTGAGCGAGAACTGCTCCTCGCCGCGCACGACTCGATAGGAGTATTCGGTGCGCTGGTGGCGGCCGTACTGATTGCGAACCTCGGTCACCTTCTCGAACACCGAGCTGGTCGCCCAGTCCAGGACGTGCCTGATGGCACCCTCGACCGTGACGATCAGCCCCCCTCGGTACAGGTACAAGACGCGCGCCCCTTGCATGGTCCGCCGGACCCGTTCCCAAAGCAGGATCACCCCGGTCAACCCACCCAGGCCGAGGATGACGGCGCCAATCATGGCGATGCCCTGCCCGTTCCGGTATGCGGGGGGAAGTGTCTTGGTCAGGTAGTACAGGTATCCCGCCACGCCGAACAAGGCCACCGTGACCACCGCGATGACCCAGATGCGGCCCTTGGGTGAGTCGACGACCGACTCGAGTTCACCCAGCCCGGCCTGCTTGGCCGCGGCGTCCACCTCCGCCGGGACGACCGCTTGGGCCTCAGGTTGGCTGCTGGGCAGGCTCATTGGTCCCCCGATCGTTCGGCCGCTCGTCGCGCGGACCAAGTGTGCACCGTCCGTGCGCCTGCGGCTAGCCTCGTTCGGGGAGGAGATATGTACACACCCAGACACTTCGCCATGCCGGATGACCGGCTGCGCCGCGCCCTGGCGCAGGCTCGGGTCGGGCACCTGGTCACGGTGCACTCGGACGGACCTGCGGCGACCCTGCTCCCGGTTGCGTTCGTGCCGCAGCCCGACGCGCTCGGCTCGTTCTGGCTGCACGTCGCGCGCATCAACGAGCAGTGTTCCAAGCCGACGCTCGCCGAATCGCTGTTGATCCTGCCCGGGCCGGACGCCTACGTCTCCCCTCGGTGGCTCCCTTCGGCCGACCAGACCGGCAAGGTCGTCCCTACCTGGGACTACGTCGTCGTGCACGCATACGGAGCCTTGATCGTCCACGACGACGCCGCATGGGTGCGCGGCGCGGTCGACCGCCTGACCGATCGCTATGAACCGCCGGGGTTCACCGACACGCTGCCTGATTCCTTCCGGGACGCCGAGTTGCGCGCCATCGTCGGGCTGGAGTTGCGCATCACGCACGTCGAGGCCAAGGAGAAGCTGAGTCAGAACAAGGCGCCGGCCGATGTCGCGGGCATCGTGGCCGGACTGGACGCGGCCGGCGAGCGCGCCACGGCCGCCGCGGTTCGGGAGGTGGCCGTCCCGGCTGCGTCCCGGCGCGCCGAACTCATCGCGCGCGTCGCTCGCGAGCACCGCCCCGACTGAGTGCCTTCCGGCCCCGCATACCGGTAAGGGGGTCCGCAAATCGTTGCCGTCCCTACGGTCTTGGCCAGGAACGGGCTCGATTCCGGCGCACCCGGTCGGCAGCGCGGCGGTTCTGCGCGGCCCGCCTCGGTGCTCCGGTTAGGGCGGATGCGGCGTCCCGGATAGACTCGCGGGCGGCCCGGCAGGCCCAATCCGATGAAGTGAAGGAAAACGCGTGGCATCGACGAACGATCTGAAGAACGGCATGGTCTTGAACCTGGACGGCCAGCTGTGGGCGGTCCAGTGGTTCCAGCACCACAAGCCGGGCAAGGGCAACACGGTCGTGCGCACCAAGCTCAAGCACGTGCTGTCGGGCAAGGTCGTGGACCGGACGTTCCCGGCCGACACCCGCGTCGAGACCGCCAACGTCGACCGGCGCGACATGCAGTACCTGTACCACGACGGCCACACCTACGTCTTCATGGACAACTCGACCTACGACCAGCTCAACATCGACGAAGACGTCGTCGGGGACGCGAAGAACTACCTGCTGGAAAACCAGACCGCCACGGTGGCGCTGCACGAGGGAACCCCGCTCTACCTCGACCTGCCGGCTTCCGTGGAACTCGAGGTGACCTACACCGAGCCCGGGCTGCAAGGCGATCGCAGCACCGGCGGCACCAAGCCAGCCACGGTCGAGACGGGCCTGCAGATCCAGGTGCCCCTGTTCATCACCACCGGCGAGCGGGTCAAGGTCGACACCCGCACCGGCGATTACCTGGGGCGGGTCTGACGGTGACGCAGCCGGCGGGCCCGCCGCGCCGGCCGCACCAATCGGCGCGGACGAAGGCGCGCAAGCGAGCCCTGGACATCTTGTTCGAGTCCGATCTTCGCGGCACCGACCCCATCGCCACCTTGGCGGCGCACTCGGCTCAGGGCGATCCGCCGGTGCGAGAGTTCACCGCCGAGATCGTGCGCGGTGTGGCCGCCCATCTGGGTGAGATCGATCAGCGCATCGCCGAGTGCCTGACGTCCGATTGGACCCTGGAGCGGATGCCGCGGGTGGACCGCAACCTCGCCCGGATCGCCGTCTACGAACTGGACCACGGATCGGTCGCGGCCGAGATCGCCGTCTCCGAAGCGGTCGGGTTGGCCGGCGAGCTGTCCACCGACGACTCGCCGGTATTCCTCAACGGCGTGCTCGGTCGGGCCGCGCAGACCATCCAGCGCGACGCCGACTGAGCCGCGGACTCGCTTTGGTAGGGTCAGGGCGACCAAAACCGGGTCGTCCGCACCGATTGTCGTCAACGACTTCGTGGGACGGCAAAGTTAGGACGGCATGAGCACCTCTACCGCGCCCGCGGACCTGCCCGCTTTGTTGGTTCTCGAGGACGGTAGGGCTTTCCGCGGACGAGCCTTCGGCGCGACGGGGGAGACCTTCGGCGAGGCGGTCTTCAGCACCGGCATGTCGGGCTATCAAGAGACGCTGACCGACCCCAGCTACCATCGCCAGGTCGTGGTCGCGACCGCCCCCCACATCGGCAATACCGGCTGGAACGACGAGGACGACGAGTCGTCCCGAATCTGGGTCGCCGGTTACGTCGTCCGCGATCTTTCCCGACGACCGTCGAACTGGCGCTCCAAGCGCAGCCTGAACGACGAGATGGTCTCCCAGGGCATCGTCGGGATCTCCGATGTCGATACCCGCGCGCTGACCCGACACCTCCGAGAGAGGGGCGCGATGCGCTGCGGCATCTCGTCCTTGACCGCCGACCCGGACGAACTGCTGATGCGCGTCCTGGCCAGCCCGCAGATGGTCGGCGCGAACCTGGTGGACGACGTGACCACGCCCGAACCGGTCGAGGTGCCGGCGCGGGGTCAACGGCGCTTCACGGTCGCCGCGATCGACCTCGGGATCAAGGACATGACGCCGACGCGGATGGCCGAGCGGGGCATGGACGTCCACGTCCTACCCGCCGACACCACGCTGGCACAGATTCAGGCGCTCCACCCGGACGGGGTCTTCTTCTCCAACGGCCCCGGCGACCCCGCCGCGGCGGACGGGCCGGTGGCCTTGTTGCGCGAGGTGTTGGACGCCGGGTTGCCGTATTTCGGCATCTGTTTCGGCAACCAGATCTTCGGCCGCGCTCTGGGGCTCGGCACCTACAAGCTCAAGTACGGCCACCGCGGCATCAACCAGCCGGTCATGGACCTGCGCACACGCAAGGTCGAGATCACCGCCCACAACCATGGCTTCGCGGTCGCTGACCCCGGCGGCGAGCAGCCGACGCCATGGGGACGGGTTCGGGTAAGTCACGTCTGCTTGAACGACGACGTGGTCGAGGGCATCGAGCTGGTCGGCCCCGACGGGCGCGTCCTCGGCTTCTCGGTGCAGTACCACCCCGAGGCGGCCGCCGGTCCACACGACGCCGCGTACCTGTTCGACCGGTTCGCCGAGGTCATGAGCGACGCCAAGGAGGCCGCCGATGCCAAGGCGTGAAGACATCTCGTCGATCCTGGTGATCGGCTCCGGCCCGATCGTGATCGGCCAGGCGTGCGAGTTCGACTACTCGGGGACGCAGGCCTGCCGGGTGCTGCGGGAGGAGGGCTTCCGCGTCGTCCTGGTCAACTCAAACCCAGCAACGATCATGACCGACCCGGAGTTCGCCGACGCGACCTACGTGGAGCCGATCACCCCGGAGATGATCGAGAAGGTGATCGCCGCCGAGCGTCCGGACGCGGTGCTGGCGACGTTGGGCGGCCAGACCGCGCTGAACGCGGCCGTCGCCTTGGACGAGCGCGGCATCTTGGCCAAGTACGGCGTCGAGTTGATCGGCGCCTCCATCGAAGCGATCCAACGCGGCGAGGACCGCGAGCGGTTCAAGGAGATCGTCGAGGGCCTGGACGTCCCCGGTGGCGCCGCCGAAGTAGCCCGCTCGCAGATCTGCCACACGATGGACGAGGTGCTTGCGGCGGCGGACGAGCTGGGTTATCCGGTGGTCGTCCGGCCGTCGTTCACCATGGGCGGGGTCGGTTCGGGGCACGCCGCCGACGAGGCGCAGCTTCGGCATGTCGCCGGGATCGGGCTGGCCGCCAGCCCCGTCACCGAAGTCCTGATCGAGGAATCGATCGTGGGTTGGAAGGAGTACGAACTCGAGGTCATGCGCGACCGCGCCGACAACGTAGTCATCGTGTGCTCGATCGAGAACCTCGATCCGATGGGCATCCACACCGGTGACTCGATCACGGTCGCGCCCGCGATGACGCTGACCGATCGTGAGTACCAGCGGATGCGCGACGTCGGCATCGGCGTGATCCGCGCGGTCGGCGTGGACACCGGCGGCTGCAACATCCAGTTCGCGATCAATCCCGATGACGGCCGCATGATCGTGATCGAGATGAACCCGCGGGTTTCGCGCAGTTCGGCGCTGGCGTCCAAGGCCACCGGCTTCCCGATCGCGAAGATCGCCGCGAAGGTCGCCGTCGGCTACACCCTGGACGAGATCGCAAACGACATCACCCGCGAAACCCCGGCTTGTTTCGAGCCGACGCTCGACTACGTGGTCGTAAAGGTGCCGCGATTCGCGTTCGAGAAGTTCCCGATGGCCGACCCGACGCTCACCACGCACATGAAGTCGGTGGGCGAGGCGATGGCCATCGGTCGCAACTTCACCGAGGCGCTCGGCAAGGCGTTACGCAGCCTGGAGGACCCGAAAGCCCCGCTGGACTTCGCCGGCCCGGTCACGCAAAGCGTCGACGAGCTGCTCACGCTCGCGGCCCGCCCGCACGACGGTCGGCTGAGCGTGGTCGTCCAGGCCTTGCGCGCGGGAGCGAGCATCGAGCAAGTGTTCGAGGCGACCAAGATCGATCCGTGGTTCTGCGACCAGTTGCTGATCCTGATCGAGGTGGCGCAGAAGGTGGGCCAGGCCCCCGAGCTGACCGCCGAGTTGTTGCGCGAGGCGAAGCGACACGGGTTCAGCGATCGGCAGGTCGGCTCGCTGCGCGGGTTGGCGCCAGACGAACTGCGCGCGCTGCGCTGGGAGTTGGGCGTGCGTCCCGTCTTCAAGACCGTCGACACCTGTGCCGCGGAGTTCGCAGCGCAGACGCCGTACCACTACTCGACCTACGATGCCGAGACCGAGGTCGAGCCCCGAACCAAGCCTGCCGTCTTGATCCTTGGCAGTGGCCCCAACCGGATCGGCCAGGGCATCGAGTTCGACTATTCCTGCGTTCACGCGGCGATGGCACTGCGCGACGCCGGGTACGAGACGGTGATGGTCAACTGCAACCCCGAGACCGTCTCCACCGACTACGACACCTCCGACCGGCTCTACTTCGAGCCGCTGACCGCTGAGGACGTCTTGGAGGTCTACCACGCCGAAGCCCAAGCCGGACCGATCGCCGGGGTGATCGTCCAACTTGGCGGGCAGACTCCGCTGCGGCTGGCCCAGGCGCTGAAGGACGCCGGGGTGAAGATCGTGGGGACGTCCCCGGAGGCGATTCACCTGGCCGAGGAGCGCGGCGCGTTCGGCCGTGTCCTGGCCGAGGCGAAGCTGCCGGCGCCGGCCTACGGAATGGCGCGCTCGTATGCCGAGGCGGCCGAGATCGCCGAACGCATCGGCTACCCCGTGCTGGTTCGGCCCTCCTACGTCCTGGGCGGCCGCGGCATGGAGATCGTCTACGACCCCGCCGCCTTGGAGAGCTTCATCGAGCGCGCCACCGAGATCAACCCCGCCCACCCGGTGCTGGTCGACCGCTTCTTGGACGACGCCATCGAGATCGACGTGGACGCGCTCTACGACGGGGTCGAGCTCTACCTTGGCGGGGTCATGGAGCACATCGAGGAGGCCGGCATCCACTCCGGCGACTCCGCCTGTGCGCTGCCCCCGATCACGCTCGGTGCCGAGGTGATCGACATGATCCGCGAGTCGACCGCCAAGATCGCCGCCGGGATCGGGGTGCGCGGCCTGCTGAACATCCAGTACGCGCTGCTCGGGGATGTCCTTTACGTCCTCGAGGCCAATCCGCGAGCTTCGCGGACCGTGCCCTTCGTCTCAAAGGCCACCAACACCCCGCTGGCCAAGGCGGCCGCCCGCGTGATGCTGGGCGAAAGCATCGCCGATCTGCGCCGCGCCGGCGTCCTGCGTCGGCACACCGACGGCGCCGCCGCCCTGGAATCGGCGCCCATCGCGGTCAAGGAGGCGGTGATGCCGTGGAACCGGTTCCGCACGACCGAGGGCGTCTCGGTCGACACCGTGCTGGGCCCGGAGATGAAGTCGACCGGCGAGGTGATGGGCCTGGACTCGACCTTCGGCAAGGCGTTCGCCAAGAGCCAGTCGGCCTCCTACGGCGACCTACCCACCAGCGGTCGGGTGTTCGTGTCGGTCGCCAACCGTGACAAGCGGCACGCGATCTTCCATCTGCGGCGGCTGGCCGACCTGGGTTTCGAGATCCTGGCCACGGCGGGTACCGCGCAGGTGCTGCGGCGTCATGGGGTCAATGTCCGCACCGTGCGCAAAGCCTCCCAAGGCGTCGGGCCGGAGGGAGAGCCGACGATCGTGGACGCGATCGTCGCGGGCGAGGTCGACCTGATCTTCAACACCCCGCGCGGCCAATCCGCCGACGGCAGCCCCCGCAAGGACGGCTGGCAGATCCGGACGGCCGCGATCTTGTCCGACGTCGCCTGCATCACCACTGTCCCGGGCCTGTCCGCGGCGGTGCAGGGAATCGAATCCCTGCGCGGTCACGAGTTGGGCGTCCGATCACTGCAATCGTGGGGTGCGGCGACCCAACGCGAATTGGACACCGACCAGCACTAATGTCGCCTTCATGAGTGCCCGCGCCACCCTCCTGGGTACCGGCTACCGCGCCTTCGTCCGCCCATACCTCTTCGCGGCCCACGGCGGCGACCCGGAGGCGATTCACGAGCAGATGATCGATCGGCTCGAACGGCTGGGCGGGCAACCCGGCACCCTGCGGATGCTTCGGGCGGTCGCCGGTCGCCCGACGAATCCGGTCACGGTCGCTGGGATCCGGTTCCCCGGCCGCGTGGGTGTGGCCGCGGGCCTGGACAAGGACGGACGCGCTGCCCGGGCCTGGGGCTCGTTCGGTTTCGGGTTCGCCGAGCTTGGGACCGTGACCGGCCTCGCCCAGCCCGGCAACGACCGCCCCCGCGTCTTCCGGCTGCCCCGCAGCGTCGCCTTGATCAATCGGATGGGCTTCAACAACGCCGGGGCCAAGGCGCTGGCCGATCACCTGCACGCCCAGGGCGTGCGGCGCGGGAACGGGGCTCTGGGCATCCCAATCGGTATTTCGATCGGGAAGTCCAAGATCGTCCCGCTGGAGTTGGCCACGTCCGACTACCTGACGTCTCTGCGAATGCTCGCGCCCTACGCCGACTACATCGCGATCAACGTCTCCAGCCCGAACACGCCCGGGCTGCGCCTCCTGCAATCGCAACGCGCATTGGCCCAACTGCTGTCCACGCTTCGGCGCGAGGCCGCGTCGCTGGGCTCGACCAGCCCGCTCGGGGCAGTCCCGATCTTCGTCAAGGTGGCCCCCGACCTGACCCACGCGGAGTTGGACGCAATCCTCGGAGCCTGCGACGAGTACGGGATCCGCGGCCTGATCGCCACCAACACCACGTTGGCCAGGGATGGCCTGGTTGTCGAGGATCGGGCCGTTGGCGCCGAGGCCGGGGGCCTGAGCGGGCGTCCGTTGACCCTGCCGGCCAGGGCGGTGGTTTCCTATGTCGTCAAGCACACCACGCTGCCGGTGATCGCCTCGGGCGGGGTGATGAGTGCCAGCGACGCCGATGCGTTGTTCGCCGCGGGGGCGCGGCTGGTCCAGCTTTACACTGGCTTCATTTACGAGGGTCCGGCTCTGGTGGCCGCGATCAACGCCCTGCCGCAGCCGAGGAGGACGTCATGAACACCTACCGCCAGCGGCTCGCCGAAGC